>JAEZQX010000273.1 GCA_023441105.1 Pseudomonadota bacterium
GAGTCGGGCATTCTTATGGGTGTTCATTCGGCTGGATTCCTTGAGTGGACTGATCGTTTGGCGATGACCAGTTTCTCAAATCCAGTCCGAATGGACACAAACAACCTATTGGGCCTTCACACCTAGGTGGCGTGCGGTCCCGATGAACACCGGAGAGAACGCCGTGCGCTGGAAGCGCGAGGATGTGCACGACTGGGGCGTGGTGTCCCGCGAATTCAGCGTGGAGCGCGCCGGGCACGAAGTTCCCGCGATGCTATGGACGCCGGTCGACGCGCGCGCGCCGCGCCCGCTGGTGCTGATCGGACATGGCGGATCACAATCCAAGAATGCTCCCGGCGTCGCCGAACTCGCGTCGCGCTTCGTGCGGGCGCACGGTTTCGCGGCGACGGCTATCGACGGGCCCATCCACGGCGCCCGCCGTTCCGATGCGCTTGCGGGCCCCGCCATGCAGCAGGCATTCCGCGACATGTGGGCGACCGACACGCGCATCGACTTCATGATCGCCGACTGGCAGGCAACCCTCGAAGCGCTGGTGCGCATGGACTCCGTGGATAGCCGCGCGATCGGCTGGTACGGCGTGTCCATGGGTACGGCCTACGGCCTGCCGTTCATTGCCAAGGAACCGCGCATCCGTGCTGCGCTGCTCGGCATGTGGGGCACAGATTATGAAAACAGCACGCGGCTCGCCGAGGACGCGCCCTCCGTGCGCTGCCCTGTGCTGTTCCAGATGAAGTGGGACGACCAGTTCTTCGCCCGGGAAGGCCAGCTGGACCTCTTCGATCGCCTCGGCAGCAAGCAGAAGTGGTGCAAGGTCTACATGGGAGCGCACACACCCGTCGACGGCGTGCAGCTCGATGACGTCGAGGACTTCCTGGCGAGCCAGTTGCAGCGGTAGTGCCGGGCCACCATAGAATTATTGACAGGAGCAGGCACATGTTGACCCATACACCCACTCCCGAAGAGATGATGAAGCGCGTGGTGCGCTACCGCGACCTGAGGCCGGTCAAGGACCAGTTCATGCAGAAGGACGGCATCCCGGCCGGTGCCTACGCCGCGATTGCCGCCGACAAGACCTTCATCCTGATGGGACCCAAGGGCCTGCTGAGCGCGACCGGCGAGGACCCGCCGGTGATCGGCGGCGACGCCGGCGACATCTACACCATCAACATCGCGACCTGCCCGCCGGGCAACGGGTCGCCGCTGCACGCGCACCACTACACCTGCGAGACCTTCTTCTGCCTCAACGGTCGCTTCATGGTGAAGTGGGGCAACGAAGGCGAGCACCATCTCTTTCTCGATCCCTGGGACATGATCGCCGTGCCCCCGGGCGTGGTGCGCAACTTCACCAACGTTTCGGATGCCGAAGCGAGCCTGCTGGTCACCATCCAGGGACCGCGCGAAAAATTCCGAGACGTCGACAACGTCCCGGCGGTGGCCGAGCGCGTCGAGCGCGAGTTCGGCCCCGAAGTGCGCAGGAAGATCGAGGCGAAGGGACTGACGTTCACGGCGGGCCTGGACCTGCCGCTGCCGATCGACAAGGGCAGCACGGCCGGCATCGCCTGCTGAGCAATGCCATGCTTCCATTTTCGCTGCAGGGACAGCACTACTTCCTGATCTGAAACGCGATCGCGCGCCGCAGACCCATGGCGTACGCGAATGGGGTCATCACTCGCTGGGCATGGTGCCTTCGCGAGTCCTGGTCCTACCATGCCGCAACGACAAATAGGAGACAGCAATGCCAATCCCCGTCGTCCGCCCGTCCCGGGAGGAGATCACCCGCTGCGTCGCGCGCTATCGCGACCTGACGCGCAACGAAGGCGGGCTTCCGGATGCCGATCTCCCGGGCTACAAGCGCACCTTCCTCAACATCATGGGATTCAAGCCCCCCGAGGGAGAAGGTGCCGGTACGCGCGTTTTCTCGCCCGTACCGGACAACATGCGGCCGTACATCTCGCATCTGCAACCCGGCTTCGGCATGGCGTGTGTGCAGGCGGCGCCGGGCAACGGCGTGATGATGCACGTGCACGACACGAACGAGACTTTCATGGTCCTGGAAGGCAAGTGGCGCATGTCGTGGGAGGGCGACCGGGGCACCGACTCGGTAGAGCTCGAGAAGTACGACACCATCTCGTTCCCGCCACACGTGCAGCGGCAGTTCCACTGCCTGTCCACGCCGCCGGGCGTCGAGAAGGGAATGATCCTCGGTGTGATCGGGGGCGACCAGCCGAGCGTCGAGTATTCTCCAGAAGCCGTTGAAGAGCTGGTGCGGGCCGGCAAGATGCAGCCCCAGGCGGAAACAGAGTGACGGCCATGAGGAATCGCCTGCTCCCTCTGCTGCCGGCGCTGCTGCTCGCCGCCGTACCCGCCCTCGCGCAGCAACACACGGTGCGCATTGGCGGCGGCCATCCCACGGCCGTCACCTATGTCAACCAGTTCGACACCTATTTCGTGCCGGAGGTGCAGAAGCGCGCCGAGGCGAAGAACATCAAGGTGCGCTTCATCAAAGCCTGGGGCGGCACCGTCGCCAAGCTCGACAACACTTCGGAGGCGGTGCAAAAGGGCTCGCTCGATATCGGGCTGACAGTGCCCACCTTCGAAGGCTCGCGCCTGGGCTTGGTCAACTTCTCCAACCACGTGCCCTTCGGCAGCAGCGACCATGCGGTGGTCAGCAAGATCGGCATGCGCATGGTCAAGGAGCTGCCGGCGCTGAAAGAGGCGGTGCGCAAGGGCGTCAATGCCGAGCTGCTTGCGCTGGTGGTGGGCGAGAACTATGGCATGAACCTGTCCAAGGAGGTGGCCAGGTGGGATGAACTCAAGGGCCGCAAGATCGCCGCCTCCTACACCACCGCCACATGGGCTGCCGGCGCCGGCGCGGTGCCCGTGGGCATGGGGATCGGCGAGCTGTACCAGGCCCTGCAGACCAATCTGGTCGAAGGCGGCGTCATCTACGAAAGCTTCATCCCCGGCTTCAAGCTCGATGAAGTCACCAAGTTCTGGTATGACACCGGATTCGGCATCACCCTGGGCGTGGCGCCGATCATGAACCTCGACACGCGCAAGCGCCTGCCCCCCGACCTGGTTCAGATCATCGACGAGGTAGCCGAGGAGACCGCCTACAAAGTGGCGGAAGCCTCGAAAGCGCGGGAGGCCGATACGCGCAACCGCCTGAGCGGCAAGGTCAAAGTGATCAAAATCCGCGACGAGGACCGCAAGCACTGGGCGGAGGCACTCAAGGACATGCCTTCGAAGGCGGCGCGCGAGCAGGACGGCAACGGCCAACCGGGCACCGTGGTGTTCAAGACCTACCTGCAATTCCTCAAAGACGCCGGCTACGTCTTTCCGGTGAACTACCCGCTGTGACGCGGACGGTCCTGATCACGGGCGCCACCGCTGGTTTCGGCGCTGCCGCGGCGCGCCGCTACGCGGCTGCCGGCGCGCGCGTCGTCGTTACCGGTCGCCGCCAGGAACGACTGCAGGCGCTGAGCGCGGAGCTCGGCGACTGTTGCCATACCATTCACGCCGACGTGCGCGACCAGCAGGCGATGGCCGCCGCCATCGGCGGGCTGCCGGAGCCGTTTCGCGCCATCGACGTCCTCATCAACAACGCCGGCATCGGCGCGGGCATCCAGCTCGCGCAGGAAGCATCGCTGCAGGCGTGGAACGACACATTGGACACCAATGTCCGCGGCATGCTCGGCGTGACGCATGCGGTATTGCCCGGCATGGTGGAACGCAATCGGGGACACATCCTGAACGTGGGTTCGACCGCGGCGCACTATCCCCAGCCCACCGGCAACGTGTACGGCGGCACCAAAGCTTTCCTCCACCAGTTCTCGCTAGGTCTGCGCTGCGACCTGCTCGGCACCGCCGTGCGGGTAACATGCCTCGAGCCTGGCTTCTGCCTGTCGGACTTCACCGCCACGCGGCTCGAGG
Source organism: Pseudomonadota bacterium (assembly GCA_023441105.1). The sequence continues at coordinate 3,934 of JAEZQX010000273.1, forward strand.
ACGAAGAAAAGGCGCGCGCGTACTACGCCGGCATCGACGCCCCGAGTGCCGAGGAGATCGCCGACATCATGTTCTGGATCACCAGCCTGCCGCCGCACATCAACGTGAACGTGCTGGAAGTGATGCCCACACGCCAGGCCCTCGCGGGCTACGCCGTGAGCCGCCAGGCCGAGGCGGCCTGAGGAGAGGACGCACTTGGAGGCCACCGTCCATGGTCTGGCACGCTGGATGCACCGGCTCGGCGCCGCGCTCACGGTGGCTATGATGCTCCTTGTCTGCTACGACGTGTTCGCACGTCAGCTGTTCAACCATCCGTTCGCTGGCACTGCGGAACTGGCCGCCACGGCACTGGTGCTGATCGTGTTCCTGCAGGTGCCGCAGGCGATCGTGGAGCGCAAGCTGTTGCGGGTGACCTTCGTCTACGAGCGCTTGGGCACGGTCGGCCGCAGCGCGCTTAACACGCTGGCCTGGGGCGCCGGCACCATCGTTTTCATCGGGCTCGCGCTGACGTCATGGGAGCCGCTGGTGGCCGGCTTGCGTAGCGGCGAGTTCTACGGCATGGACGCGTTCCGCATCCCGGCCTGGCCGCTGCGCATCGGCACGCTGGTGCTGTGGTTGGTCGCCGCACTCGTGTGCCTGTACCTCACGCTGCAGTCGGTGCGGGGGCGCGAGACCGTCGCCGAAGAGCAGCTTCCCGACTGATGGGTGACAACGGCATCTGGATCGTCCTGGCTCTGATCGCCGTCCTGTCGATCCTCGGCGTGCATGTCGCCTTCGGCTTTGCCGTCGCCGCGGCGATCGGCCTCTACTTCAGCCTCGGCGGCTGGGAGCCGATGCTGAACCTGCTGCAGCAGACAGCCATGACAGGCATCCGGGACTACAACCTTGCCGTCGTGCCGCTGTTCACGGTGATGGGGATGCTGATAGCGCACTGCGGCGCCGCGGCCGACCTTTTCAACGTCGCCAATCGCGTGCTACGTGGGGTGCCGGCGCGGCTTGCCGTGGCGACCATCGCGGGTAACGCGGTGTTCGCGGCCGTCACCGGCGTGGGCGTGGCGGCGGCGGCCGCGTTCTCGCATGTGGCGTACCCCGTCATGCGGCGCCTGAACTACAGCCGTTCATTCGCGACCGGCTGCATTGCTGGCAGCTCTGTGCTGGGCCTGCTCATCCCGCCCTCGGTGCTGATGGTGATCTGGGCGGTACTGACGGAGCAGTCGGTGGGCAAATTGTTTGCCGCCGGCGTGGTACCTGGACTGCTGCTGGCGGTGCTCTATGCGATCTACTGTATCGTACATGCCAAGGTGGATCCCCGGGTGGCGCCCGAAGGCGAAGAGGCGGAGCTCGCCTCCCGCCGGCCTGCCACGCGCGAAGGCAGGATCAACGAGATCACGGGCTGGCTCGGCGTCGGGGTCCTTATTATGGTCACGCTCGGCTCGATCTGGTACGGCTTCGCGACACCAACCGAAGGGTCGGCGCTGGGCATGCTGGGTGCGCACGTCCTCGCGCTCATTAAAGGCATGGGCTGGCGCAGGCAGTTTGCCTGCGTCCTCGACAGCGGCAAGACCGTCACGCCAATCCTGTTGCTGATCCTCTGCGCCATGATGTACACGAAGCTGCTGGCGCTGGAGGGAGTCCCGGACACGGTGAAGTCGCTGCTGGAGAGCATGGGCCTTGGCCCCACCGGGACCTTCCTGTTCATGGTGGGGGTATGGATCGTGCTCGGCTGCCTGATCGACTCGATCTCGATCATGCTGCTGACCGTGCCGATCTTCTGGCCGATCGCCAGTTCGCTCGGTGTCGACCCGATCGTCTTCGCGCTGATCGGCATCCTGACGATCGAGGCGGGTGTGCTGACGCCACCATTCGGGCTCGGCATCTTCGTGGTCAAGGCCGCGGTACCCGATTCGACGGTGACGCTCGGCGAGATCTTTCGCGGTGCGACGCCGTACTGGATACTGATCCTGGCGGTAGCGGCGTTAGTGTATTGGTTTCCGCAGCTCGCATTGTGGCTGCCGTCCAGGCTGGCGGGTTGACGTGAAGGCCGTTCGCTTCTTGCGCTTCGGGCGGGCGTCGGAGGTCGCCGAACTGGTGGACATCGCCCCGCCGTCGGCGCCTGGTCCTAACGAGGTGCAGTTCGAGGTCGAGGTCGCACCAATCAATCCCTCGGACCTGCTGCATTTCTCCGGCTCATATGCCGATCGGGCCCCGTTGCCCAGTTTCGCCGGCGGCGGCGTCTTGGGGCGCATCGTCGAATGCGGCGCGGACGTGGCGAACGTGCGGGTCGACGACCGCGTGATCCTCGTGAATACGCACCGCAGCGCGTGGCGGGAGCGCTTCAATTGGCCGGCGGCGGGCCTGCTGCCGCTCCCAGACGGCGACCCGGTCGCGCTCGCTTTGCTGGCGGCCAATCCACCGACGGCGCTGTTGATGCTGGAGAACTTCTGCCGCCTGCAAGCAGGCGACTGGGTGATACAGAATGCTGCGAATTCATCAGTCGGCACCAGCCTGATCCAGATCGCGGCGGCGCGCGGCGTCCGCACGGTCAACGTCGTGCGGCGGACCGGATTGGAGGCTGAATTGACGGCGCTCGGCGCCGACGCCGTGCTGGTCGACGGCCCGGACCTGCCCGAGCGCGTGACGCTCGCAACAGGTGGGCAGCCGGTGCGTTTGGCGATCGACGCCGTCGCAGGTGACGCGACGCGCCAGCTGGCCGCATGTGTCTGCCCTGGGGGGACAGTCGTGAACTACGGCCTCCTCAGTGGCAAGCCATGCGAGATCGATTCGGCGGACGTGCTGTTCCGCGACGTGGCGCTGCGCGGGTTCTGGTATGCCGCCTGGCGGTCGCGGGCGCGGGAGGAGGAGGTGGTCTCGCTGTTCAGCCGGCTGCTGGAGTTGCAGCGCGCGGGCCGCCTGCGCGTGCCGCTGGAGGCTGAATACCCCATTGAGCAACTGAATGCAGCACTGGCGCACGCGGAGCGCGAGGGCCGCTCTGGCAAAGTCGTGCTGCGCTGGTGAGCTTCTCTACAGCCGTGGGAAGCAGCGCTGCTTGAAGGTATTGGCGCGCCCGTCGTCCCGGGAATGCGTGTAAGTGCGGAAAATGTCGTCGTCGTTCATACCATTTGTCGCAGCTTCTTGGGATCGACCTTCCCCGTCGCGAGGCGATCAGCATGAGCGCTTCCTCATAATGGCTCTCCGCCGCAGAGGCTCCCATGGTGCCTATGTCGAGAGATCGCCAACGCCAGCCCTTCCCGCCGGTGGCCTGGCTAACACCGCGTCGACCATCAAACGATCAATATCAGTCCGACGGCGAAGCGACGTAACGGCTTCACAGCGAGACTGCAACCTCGGCAATCACGCCGCGCAGCCATTGCGCCGCCGCGCTCTTCTGCGTCCTCGCATGCCATAGCTGGGATACGGAAAAGCGGCTCATCGGCAATGGGGTTGCCGAGATGTGCAACGGATAGCTTCGGGCGAAGGCGACGGCCGTCCGGCGCGCCACGGTCGCGATCAGATCCGTCTCGGCGAGAGTGACGGGAATCGCGAGCATATGCGGAACCTGGAGCGCGACGTCGCGGGCGATTCCGAGCCGCTGCAGGACGTCCTGCAGCACTCGCTCGCGAGCACCGTTTTGTCGCGGCATCGAGAGATGCCGAGCCGAAGCGAACTGCTCCAGCGAGAGGGGGCCGCGACCGAGCGGATGTCCCTTGCGCCACAACGACACGTAGCCGTCACGGAAGAGTTCCTGCCGATAGATCGGATGACTGACCGACCGCACCGACGAGAGCACGATATCGGCCTTGCCCAGCAGGAGAAGCTCCTCGGGCATCGCCGGCTCTATCGGGTGGACCTCCAGGGTGATGAACGGCGCTTCCCGGGCCAGCACTTTCGCCAGTGCCGGAAGCAGGACGAAGGAGACGTAGTCCGTGGCGCCCACGTGGAACCGCATGCGGCTTTCCGCCGGGGTGAAGACGTCGCCCCCCGCCCTGAGCATGCTCAGCGACGTGAGCGCCGCCCGGACCCGTTCCGAGATCTCCAAGGCCTTGTGGGTCGGCGCGACGCCGCGTCCGCTGCGCAGGAACAGCGGATCGCCGAAGTGTTCACGCAATTGCGCCAGAGCCTTGCTGGCGGATGACTGACTGACGCCGACCCGGGCTGCTGCGCGAGTCACGTTGCCCTCGACCAGCAGCGCGTCGAAGACGGCAAGCCACTGAAAGTCCAGTCGACTGGGGTCCACAGGTCCCTCCTTTTGGACTCGCGACCATTCTCGAGGCCGATGCCCAATTATTCCCGATTGGAATGATTTTGCGCCGCCTGCTACCGCATACTGGCGTCGTTGAAATATGCGGAGTGCGGCGGCGAGTCTCATGAGAACCCGAATCAACGCCAAGTGGGTCGTCGGCTTTCAGGCAGGCAATCACCGGCTCCACCAGGATGCGTGCGTCGTCATCGAAGGACGCGACGTGGTCTTCGCGGGCACGGGCTACACCGGAAAGGTCGACCAGGTGATCGAGCTGCCCGAATCCTTGCTTGGGCCGGGCTTCATCGACACGCATGTCCACTCCGGGCACCGCGCCCTTCACAAGCTGCTCGCAGATACGGGTCGGCCGGACCTGTTCGGGCAACCGTACATGGAGGTGACGATTCCGCGGGCGGGCACGCGCATACGCGGGTATCCGAACTACCTGACACGCGAAGAGGCCGCCACGGATCCGGGCATCGCCTTGCACGCCGCGTTCACCGTCACGGAGCTGCTGCGCAACGGCGTCACCACGTTCGTCGAGCTCGGAGGTCACGTGCTCGTCCAGGAGGCGATCGCGCAACAGTGCGAGGCGCTGGGCGTGCGGGGTTATCTGGGGCCGGGCTACGACAGCGGACGCTGGATGTCGGACGACAAGGGAAACCTCTCCCGCATGCGCTATGACGACGGCGGGAAGCACCTGTTCGACGAGGCAGTCGCGTTCATCGAGCGCGTCGAGTCCGCGGGGAACGACCTGGTACGCGGAATCCTGGTTCCGCGTGAAGTGGAGAACTGCAGCCCGGACATCCTCGAGCGGACCGTGGCCGCCTCCCGCGATCTGGGCGTGCCGATCGCCACACACGCCGGATACAACGTCATCGAGTTCTACGAAACCGTTCGCGAGCACCGCAAGACGCCCATCGAACTGCTCGACAGCGTCGGCATGCTGTCGCCGTCGCTCAACATCGGACATGCAAACATCATCTCCGACAGTCCGAGGCTCAACTACGCCGGGGGCAGCGATCTCAGGCTGATGGGATCGAGTCGCGTTTCCATATCCCATTGCCCGATCAACATCGTGCGCCGGGCCAGGGTACTCGACTCCTGGAAGAAGTACCGCGAGGCAGGCATCAACCTGACCATCGGCAGCGACACTTATCCCCGCGACATGATCATGAACATGCGGACCGCGTCGTACCACGGCAAGGTGATGAGTCACGATCTCACGAGCGCAACCGCCGAACAGGTCTTCGAAGCGGCCACCTTGGGTGGGGCGCGCTCCCTAGGGCGCGACGATCTCGGACGACTCGCTCCGGGAGCGAGAGCCGATCTCATCGCCATCGATCTCGGTCGGGCGGATACGCTGCGCTACGGGCCGGTCTGGGATCCGATCAGGAGCCTCGTCGAATGCGGAGTAGGCGACGACGTAAGCTTCGTCGTCACGAACGGCATCGTGCGAATGCGCGACGGCCGCATTCCTGGCGCCGACCTCGGCCAGCTGCGTCGCGACGCACAGCAATTAGCTTCGAGCGTGTGGGCTGCCGTCCAGGACTGGGATCCCCTGAAGCGGACGGCGCGCGCCATGTGCCGGCCTTCCTTTTGTCCCGATTGCGACTGAGTATCGAGTTACCCAGGAGGACACGATGAACATCGCCGCAGTTCGCCTATTTTCCGTCGTAGCAGCCACGGCGCTTGCCGGCGCTGTCGCCGCACAAGGCGCGGACCCGTCGATCGCCTCCTTTCCGGATCGCCCCGTCCGGATCGTCGTTCCCTATGGGGCGGGCGGAGCCGCGGATATCCTTGCCCGGACGCTGGCGGCAAAGCTGTCCGAGGAATGGACGAAGGGCGTGGTGGTCGAGAACAAGCCCGGCGGAGTGGGCGTCATCGGGATTTCGCTGGTGGTCCAATCGCCTCCGGACGGGTACACGCTCGCTTCCATCCCGGTTTCGGATCTCGCGGTCAACCCACACCTCTACCGGAAGCGACCCTTCAACGTCCTGACGGACCTGACGCCGGTGAGCCAGGTCGGCGCCGTACCGAACGTGCTGGTCGTTGCAAGCGGCCGGGGTGTATCAAATGCGCGGGAGCTCATCGCGCTGGCGAAGTCACGCCCGGACGGTCTCAGCTACTCGTCGCCGGGGGTTGGCAGCCAGGCGCACCTCGCCGCCGAGATGTTCGCCGAGCGTGCCGGGGTCAAGTTGCTGCACGTTCCCTACAACGGTGTCGCGGCAGCCTTGAGCGACGTGGCCGGAGGCCAGGTGGACCTGATGTTCGCCCAGCTTCCGACAGCCTTGCCGTTCATCAAGGATGGCCGACTCCGCGCGCTCGGCGTGGCCTCCGAAAAGCGGTCGGAGCTGGTTCCGGACATGCCGACCCTCGCCGAGGAGACAAACCTACCATTCGAGGATGCAATTTCCTGGTCGGGCCTGATGGCTCCCGCCGGAACACCCCTGCCGCTGCGGGAGCGGATCGCCCGAAGCGTGACGGCCGCGATGCGCTCCCCAGATGTACAGCAGAAGCTGCGGGCACAGGGAACCGTGGGGCTGGGCGGCACGCCGCAGGAGCTCGCGGCGGCAATCGCCAAGGACCACGAGCGCTACGGCAAGATCATCCGGACGCTCAACGTGCAGCTGGACTGATCCGCCCGACGGCGACCAGGGTTGTCCGGCATCAACGATCCTGAGCCCTCAGCGTCAACAATCTCGAGTGGTGCGATCAGGTTGATGGCTTGGTCGGGCACAGCACTCTGTGCTGCGGCTGCCGGGTACCGAATCCGGGCACCGGTGCGAACGCGAAGTCTACTGAACCGATCGCCCCATTCCCGCGACCCAGGGAATCAGCGCCAACGCGAGGATTCCCCATGACACCCGCAGTGACCACCGCAACGGGGCTGGAAGGCCAATGCCGCCGCATCGCCGGCGGAAGAATCACCGTTGCCCTAGCCTTCGCCCTTTCGCTCGCCGCCTGCGGCGACGGCGACCACTCCGGCTCGACGGGCGAGACCGCGTCTGTGGAAGCCAAGGCTGCATTCGCCACCCGCACGACACCGGCCCCGCCAAGCCCACGGGTCCCGCCAGTCCCGCAAGCTGGCGGAGGCGTATCGCGGGATCCGGGCCGCAACCCCGGCTTCACGATCCGGCGTCCGGCGACGGCCTACGTGAGCGAGTGCATCGTCGACTTCACCGATTCCGGCGCGCTGCAGTTGACCGAGCCTTCCCTGTGGTTCGACCGCATCTACGTGCCGTGGTTCCAGGAGTGCGGCGGCCTCGGCTATGTGGACGTCAGGCCGTTGGTGATGGAACACGTTCACGTGAGCTTCGCCGACCCGCAGGTGCTCCCCTGCAATACGCATGCGCAGGCGTATCCGAGCCGGATCGACGACGGGGTCAGCTGCGACCTGGTGGACATACCCACCGAGCCGCGGACCTACCTGACGACGCACACCGGCGAGGAAATCGTCCGGATCATCGCTGAGAAGGCGGACTACACGACCCGCGCCGCCTTCGATCTCAACCGGATCAGAATTCCGGGATCGCAGCCGGTACGGCTTTGCTACAAGAAGCGCGTCGACGTGCCGGAAGAGCCGTGGGAAGCCGCCGAGCCGGGTGGCGACACGCCGGGCCCGTCGCTTTGCTGGAATCAGCTCGATCCCGGAACCTGGGACCTGTCCGACTGGGTCTGGGACGTCATGGAGGTGACGATCACCGGGACGCCGGGCGTCTCGGTGAACTTTTCGCTGGATGACCTGCACGTCGGGATACGTTGAACTTCGCGCAGCGGCTGGACACTCCGCCCGCCGCCCGCTCAGCGGCAGCGGGGATTGCCGCCATCGATGGCAGGCACGATCTCCACCACGCCCAGCACCTCCGCGCCTGAGGCGCCTCGCGGTTCGAGCACGAGGACGCCGGCTTCCGGAAGGCGGGTGCCCGACACGCGCTCGCCGAGAATCATCTGCACCGACCCGCGGTGACCCACCAGCACCCTGTTCACGCCGGTCGACACCGGGTTGCTGAACAGGCGGCGGTGCTCAGACAGCCCCCAATCCAGGCGGCCGCCCGCATAGTCGTCCGCGAGCAGGCTTTCCGTCACCAACACCCGATCGGTACCGAACGCAAGCTCCGCAGTGTCCCGGGCACGGAAGATCGGGCCGGTGAGAACGGGCAGGCCAACCGGAATCCCGAGCTCACGGATGCGCCGGCCGAGCGCCGCCGCCTGCTCGCGCCCGGCAATCAAGATGTTGCGCTGGCGGTCGCGGGTAATCCCGTACGCATCGCAGGGCTGACCGGCGGTATCTGCGTGGCGGATGAACATGACCGCGCCGCCGCGTCGCAGGCGGTCGATGAGCGCGGCTCCCGCGGCCGAATCGGCGCTAGCCGCCCGATCCGGTAGCTGGGCGGATGCGCCCGCCGGCGCGACGACGAAGAGGATCGTCAGGATGATGGCAGACTTCCGGCTCATGGTTCCGGACTCGCAGCCAAGGGATCACGACCGCCGCCAACATTCCACTCGGGCACCTGCTGGTCATGACACAGGCGCAGCCGCTGCAGTGCCAGCCCAGCGAACACATCCTCCAGCCCATCACTATGGTCCGGCATTGCCGGCAGTCCGGCCCTGGCTTCGTTCATGAAGCGCTCCGCCAAAGCCTCACTGCCGCTGCGATAACCGGCGTCCCACCACTCGAGGATGCGATTGCGGGCGCCTCGAAGTGTGGCGTCGCCCGGCAGGCGATCCCGCTTCCGGTTGTTGACCGCGGGCAGGCACGGCATCAGGTTCCAAAGGTGATCACAAGGCCAGGCAGCCCACGGAAAGCAGTGGTCGACATCCAGAGTCGTCGCCCTCAGGGTTCTTCCGCTCCAGACGCAATGGAGCGAACCCTTGTCCATCAGCTGCAGCGCGCGTTCCCGCGCGATGCGAACGTCGCGCGCGGGGTCGGACCAGGCCATCGCCTGCACGACCACCGGCTCCGACAGCACTCTCCCCTGAGCCCGCGCGTACCCCTGCATCAGGCGCTTCCACTCGGCAACCAGCGTCGGATCGATCCATGCATCGAATCGCTGCAGAGCTTTCCACAGATGCAACGGCATCGAGAGCGTACCGAAGCTGGAGAGGTAGGCCTCATCGAGCGTCACGGTCGACGCCGCTTGTACCCTGCGCCACCGCTCGACCGCAAATACCGCTCCGCCCTTCGGATACTTCAGGTATCGGGCTGGCATCTCAGCGATCGTCTTCGCGGCGTCCTGCAGGGCCAAATGCAGCGCCGCGGCCCGGGCTTCGGTGAAGATCATCCCGACCCGGAGATCAAGGTGGGACAGGCCGGCCAGCTGCCGAAACCCGGTCTTCACGAAACCTAGCTCGTTCAGCCCGCAATTGCGGGGTGACTGCGGAAGGTCGGCATCGAGCAAAGGCTTGAAGAGCCGGATCCAGTAGAGAGCCACGAGCCCGAGCGGCACCGCGACTTGGTCATCTCGTCTGGCCCGGGCGTAGCCGGCTGCGCCGTCCGCAATGCGACCTAGCGAGCGCAGCAGGGCAAGCTTGTAGGTCGACGACTTATCGTCGTTAAGAATCGCATGCCGGAACAACGGCAGCGCACCCGTGCCATCGTCCGGCAGGCGCACGGCCAGTTGCAGCCACTGAACCTCCTCGCGGCCGAGCGCGTCCGGCTGCACGCGCCTGCGCACGACGAATGCGCCATGGTCCCGCGCCAGCCGCTCGACTTCCTCTTCGGAGACCGGCTGCATGCCGCGCTCGGGCTCGGAAGGCCCTATTCGTAAGGTGAAGGCCATCATCCCGCCCGGTTTGAGCAGCGTGACCAGCTTGCGGAATGCTCGCGGCCGGTCGGCAACCGGAACATGCATCCACACCGCACTGAGCAGGATGAGGTCGAAGGACAGCCCCAACCTCAGCACTTCCCGCAGGTCAGGCAGCGAATCGGCGAACCATCTCACTTTCGCGTCCGCACGAAGCTGTGCCGCCTGCTCTCGCATACCGACGGACGGCTCCACCGCGACAACATCCATTCCTCGAGACGCGAGCCATGCCGCATCGCGACCAGTTCCAGCGCCGATATCCGCCGCCAGCGCCGGAGACGTCGGGAGCAGGTCTTCCATCCAGGCGTGCAGCTTCACCGCGGCTATGGACTCGTACGTCACTGCCAGTTCTCTGGCGTGAGAGTCGTACCAGACGGACGGATTATCCTGGGACATTCGTCAGGGCTCCGCTGGAGGAGATGCGATCAAACGATCGGACTCCTGCCACCGAGGTGTCAGATTCGGCATGATGGGAGATCCACGGATGTGACAGTCGGCGAGATCATTCGGAATGTGACGACGATTTTGGCACGTTCTATCCTTATCTCGGCGGTGAATGGCGGAAGTATCGGACCGCGGCGACGCGAAGGTGGCATACCGTCGCATGTGTACGTCCGCGCGAAAAGGACGCAACGGGAACAGGATTCGTAGGCCGGCGCAGGATCGGAAGGACTTGGTTCAAGGAGCACACTCCGGGAACGTCGAGATGTGCGAACCGATCGACTTCCGCCGGCTCGCCGTCGTGGTAGGCGAGCAATATGAGGACCAGCTGCCCCGGTCGATCGCCCGCATCGGGCCGCGGGTGGACGAAGGGCATGTGTAGAACGCGCCAACGGTGCAGCGGTTCGCGATCACCGCATCATGCGGGGAGCCGTTGTGGGAGGCGGGAGTTGCCAAGCTGCTGGCGTATGCGGCAAAGGTTGGTTGGTGGACGGCGACGGCTCCGTTTGGAGGCATGTCACGCCGAAACGAGGCACGACCTGCCCGCTCAGAAGGTACTCGCGAAGAATGATGGTCAAGCCCCGGCAGATTCGCTTGTACATGGCGCAGGCGAGCAGCGCAGGGCTTCGCGCTAGGCTATGATCCGCCATCGCCGCCGGTAATCGCCACCGAAGCCGCCCGAGCGGCAAAGGCTGAGGGGCTGATGGTCGTCTCGCTCAACCAAGAGCTTGCGGAGCTTGAGGTTCAGAACGAAGTCACCAACGAGTCCGCGGATGCGGCCCCGGCGTCGTACGACAGCGACGAAGATGCAATTCGGGAGACGATGCTTCTACCAGCTCTGTGACAGTGAAATCTGATCAGCATGACTGACTCTCTAAACATCCTGAAATCGCAGGTCGACCAGTTCGCCAAGGACCGGGACTGGCAGCAATTCCATTCGCCCAAGAACCTGGCCTCGGCGCTGGTCGTGGAAGCAGGGGAACTGCTGGAGCACTTTCAATGGCTGACGGAGGAACAAAGCCGCAACCTGTCTCTCGAGAAGCGCGACGCCGTGGGCGCCGAAGTGGCAGACGTCCTGCTGTACTTGATCCAGCTTGCGGGCGCGCTCGGTATCGACCCGATCGCAGTGGCGAAGGCGAAGCTGGAGCTCAACGCGCAGAAGTATCCGGTCGACCTGGCGCGCGGCAGCAGCAAGAAGTACGACGAACTCTAAGCGCCCCTACACGGTGATCATCTACCAAGCCAGCAAGAGCCAGTTCCTGCACCATGCGCTGAGCGACGACATCGAAGACGTCGTGTCTCAGCAATACCGAAGCGCGACGGGATTTCGGGTCGGTCCGTCAGAGATCCAGTCATGGAAACACTCACTGCTGGAGATGGCCAAGGTGCTGGGCGACGAAGAGATCCCCGGTGACGTTGGGGTGGCCATCGAGTACCAGTTACCGCAGAGTTCCAAGCGCATCGACTTCGTGATCACCGGCGAGGACGCCTCGACGCGGACCAAGGTCATCATTGTTGAGCTGAAGCAGTGGTCGGAGTCCCGCCGCAGTGAGAAGGACGCCATCGTGTGGGCCCGCAGAGGCGGCCGCACGGGCGAACGCGAGGGCCCGCACCCTTCGTACCAGGCCTGGTCCTACGCCGCCTATCTGCAGGACTTCAATGCTGCCGTTCAGGACGGTGCCATGACGCTGCAGCCCTGCGCATACCTGCACAACCACCCGCGCGACGGCGAGATCGACCATCCGCACTACCGCCCCCATCTCGAGCGCGCGCCGCTGTTCCTGGCCCGGGAACGCGCCAAACTGCAGGCCTTTATCCGCGAGCACGTGCGCCATGGCGACCGCAAGGGTGCCCTCTACGCCATCGAGAACGGTCGCATCCGCCCGTCGAGGCTGCTTATCGACAGCGTTGCTGGCCTGCTGCAGGGCAAGCCCGAGTTCGTCTTGATCGACGACCAGAAGGTGGCCCACGAGAGCATCCTCGAGGCCGACGCGCGCGCGGCACAGCAGAAGCAGGTCGTCATCGTCCAGGGCGGACCGGGCACCGGCAAGTCGGTGATCGCCATCAATCTGCTTGGGGCACTGATCGCACGCGAACGAAATGTGCGCTACGTCTCCAAGAACGCGGCGCCGCGGGCCGTCTATGAGGCCAAGCTGACCGGTACGTTCACGAAGACTCGTATCAGCAACCTATTCTGTGGCTCCGGCACCTTCGTCAACGATGAAGCCGACACCTACGACACCTTGATCGTCGACGAGGCGCACCGCCTCAACGAGAAGAGCGGCCTGTACCGCAATCTAGGCGACAACCAGGTGAAGGAGCTGATTCGAGCCGCCCGGTGCACCGTGTTCTTTGTCGACGACGATCAGCGGGTTACGCTCCTTGACATCGGCCATACCGAAGAGCTTCGACGCCACGCCCGCGAGCTGGGGGCCGAGGTGACCGAACTCGAGCTCTCGTCGCAGTTCCGATGCAACGGCTCGGATGGTTATCTCGCCTGGCTGGACTCCACGCTGGACATACGCGAGACAGCGAACGTGACTCTCGACACGGCCGAATACGACTTCCGCGTCTTCGACGATCCGGCCGACCTGCACGCGCTGATCGAGCTGAAGAGTCGTGCCAACAACCGGTCGCGAGTCGTCGCCGGCTACTGCTGGAAGTGGCCGAGCAAGAAGAACGCACATGCCTGGGACATCGAGATTCCCGCGTTCGGTTACCAGCGACGATGGAATCTGGACAAGGACGGCAGCCTGTGGATCGTGACGCCGGGCTCGGTGGAGCAAGTAGGCTGCATCCACACGTGCCAGGGTCTGGAACTGGACTACGTGGGCGTCATCATCGGTCCGGATCTCACCTACCGCGACGAACGCATAGTGACCGACGCGACGAAGCGTGCATCGTCGGACCAGTCGGTCAAGGGCCTGAAGACGATGCTGAAGGAAGAGCCTGCACGCGCCAGTGCCTTGGCGGATGCCATCGTCAAGAATACGTACCGGACGCTGATGACCCGGGGCATGAAGGGCTGCTACGTCTACTGCACCGACGCGCCGCTGGCTGAATATCTTCGATCTCGCCTGAGCGCAACACCTGGAGTCGCGAAGGTCGTCGGCGTGAAAGCCACCGCTTCAGTAGCGGTCAGTGGGCCGTCGAATGTCATTCCCTTACGTCCGGTGACGAAAGAAGAACGTGACGCAGGAGTGGCGGCCGCACCGGTTGTCGACCTACGGTTCGCGGCCGGCTGCTTCTCGGATATGCAGGCCCTGGAGGACGGCGCAGACGAATGGGTGGCTCTACCCGACTGGGTGCGTCCCCAGCCCGGCTTGTTCGTGGCTCAGGTGGTGGGCGAGTCGATGAATCGCCGCATCCCGAACGGCGCGTGGTGCCTCTTCCGGGCGAATCCCTCGGGCACACGCCAAGGCAAGGTGGTGGTCGTTCAGCACCGCAGTATCGAGGATCCGGAGACCGGGGGTAGATATACCGTCAAGCTTTACGCGAGCGAGAAGGTGCCGGCAGATGACGGCGGCTGGCGGCACGAACGCATCATCCTGCACCCAGACTCGGACCGACCTGAATTCGAGCCGATCGAGATCACTGTGCACGAGGGTGAAGACAACTTCTTGGTTGTTGCCGAGATGCTTACTGTCTTGACAGTGGTGGACGGGTGACTGACTGCTTTGCAGCGATTGCCGCCAGACGATCTCGGGACGCCAACGACGGCCTTCTGGCTGTTTGCCGACGCCACGATCCTGAGGTCCGGCTGCGGCTGTCAACTGCACCAAGTGTCTAGACCGCTCTGAGCCAGAGGCCCTGAGGTCCGGACGTTGGGCCACAGGGGAGCGGCTTGTTTGCCGTGCCGCGGCTGTGCCGCAAGTAATTAGTTGATTCCTACGCGTCGCCGTCGCCAACAGGCGGTCGCACGCACCTATGCCGCTCGGTGTAGGGATGATATTAGGTCGGCCACTTCACCACGCCAGGTCCAAAGCGCTCGATTTGGGCCGAGCGCTGGCCGTCCTTCAGTCGCGCAGCCAACAGACCGCGCCATGTGCCTTGCACACGAGTCTTGAACTTGGCCACCCGCCGATAGTCGGGCGTGGTCAACCACGCCTCGCCGTCAGATGCGTCAATTTCGATACGGTAGGTGCCCGCAGCAGGCGGTTTCTCACCGGCACCAATGGACAAAGCGCGGGCTCCGCGTCCGACACTCCACTTCTGCTGCACCCCACTCAGCATTTCGTCTCGGAAACGCTGCCAAAGCAAGGCCGTCTCGGGTGTCGGAAACCCGTCGCCATTGGTCAGGTCTGCGATTTCATCGCTGGCTAGCCATTCGCGCATACCAGAGACGGTGACGAAAACGGTGCCTGTAGTGCGGATTGCCGCCATGGCGGCTCGGCGTGACGGTAACCCTGCTCGTATGAGCATGGACATCATGAGTTGGGGCACGCCGGTTTCCACCGATGCCGCACCCCCTCCGGAAACGATCTCCGACGACCAACCCAGTGTGACCCGTCGCGTCCTCAGCGCTTCGAGTGCCCAGACCAGGCGGTATGCAAACGCATCTTCGATGATGCGCATGTTCTTGGGCCCGATGACATTCACGTCCGTGCCCGACACCCATTCCTTCAGAAGATCGCCCCAGTCTGCCGGAAGCGCGTTCTTTTTGTCGGGTACGAAAGGACGGATAACGAGCAGCCGTGCGGCAAGCTGAGCAAGGACGACGGCAAGCTCCTCACCGTCGTCGCGCAATGCCGCCTCGTCAGCTTGATCGAGCAGCTCACCCAACACATCAGCCATGCTGTCGATAGCCAGGCCGGCTTCAAGCCCCACCCCCATCGCATAGTGCCCCTTTCGAACGTTAGGCGTGGTGTGACTCCAAATCACGTTAGCGCGGGCCTCCAGGATCGCCTTGTGCGCTTGTTGCTCGGATTCATCCTCCCTGCCAATCTGGCGAGCCCAAAGCGACCCTTGCAACGCTTCGTCGAGAAGGCGCGGCAAATCTTCGCTATCCGCGTCCAGCGCGTCGACCAAGCCCAACACTGTCGCGTCGAGCTTCTCGACCAGATACGCCATGGGCTCTTCCTCGATCTTCTCCTCTTCCTCTTCGTCGCCATCTCCCGCCGGCTCGGAGATCCCGAGCAGCAGGTTCTCCTCGGCTTGCGACTTCCACGCTTCCCGTGAACTCGACAGGTACTCGATGGCGTCGGCACGTTTCAATACGCCTTCTCGCGCCAGTCGCTCGATGATTTCGGCAATGATCTGATAGAGCCCGCTTTGCAATGTGCGTGCCTTGGCTGATTGAACGAGACTGCGCCATTGCGTCAAGCGCCAAGTCGGCTTGTCCAAAATCACATGAACGACGAGCCCTTCGACATCGACAAAGGCTCTGCCGGCGCGGCCCGCAACATTGGCAAACTCTTCACCTGAAATGACCTTGGCTGATCGCACCAGGTACGGCACCAGAAGCACAGCAGCGTTCAGGTTCAAACCCTGCGAAAGCGTCGGCGACGCCACGATCACCTTCAGCACACCCTTGGCAAGCAGTGCTTCGAGTTCGCGAAGGAATGGGCTTGGCAGGCGGCCATGGTGAACCGCAACACCCAATTTAAGGCAAGCAACCGCAGGGTGCTGTTCGCCCAACCACTCTCGTCCAACTTCGAGCGCCCGTTGCACCGACGTGTCGTCGTCGAGCAAGGACGGCAGGTACCCGCGACGGTGTAGCTCAACAGCCGACTCTCCGTAGCCTTCGACCCAGTTGGCTTGCGTGGAGAAGATCAGTGTCCGCTTGCCTTGCTCAGCAAACCGCCATGCTGCGAACAATGTCAGGTCCTTAGTCTTTCGAGGGTATGGCGCCCGGTCTGGCTTCCGCGGCGGAATCTGTTCAATGAATCGGGCCAGGAACGGGCCCTGCTGCTCAAGGTCATAGTTGAGCTTTGCTGCGTCGCCCTGCCAGACCAACGTACCGAAACGCTGCCGAGTGGGCCGCCAGGATGATCGCACCGGTTCGCCTTCAACGTCACTGCGAATCCAGGCCGTCAAGTCTTCGAGCTGCTGGCCATCCGGAAGGATGGCAGACAGGCACACGATTCGCCGCGTACCTGCATCCGCCCGGCGCAGCAACTTCTGCGCAAGTATCTCGTAGCGAATCTCTCGCTCGGTTGGACCAATGAGATGGCCCTCATCAAGCACGACCAACCCGATGTCGTCGATCAGCGACGCATCATTGCGCAATGCGAAGTCGAGTTTTTCCGGGGTGGCGATGATGATGTCCATCGATCGCAAGGCATCCTCATCACCGGCTGACAAGCCACTCGCACCATAGAGCGAGGAGACCGAGAATCCAAACGGTGAGAAAGTCTGGCGGAAGGTTCGCTCGGTTTGCGCCGAAAGCGCGCGCAGCGGCGTGACGATCAACACGCGCTTGCCGCCCGCCAAGCACATCAGGGCGGCGATCTCTGCGATTCGCGTCTTCCCCGCGCTGGTTGGCAACGCAACGACCAGGTCGTCGGACACGTCAGTGGATCGCTTGGCAGCTTCGCGCTGTGATGGCCACAACTCCAGTTCGGCGCTCTTGCGCGCGTACAGCGACGCGATGAAAAGCCGCCGCAGCTCGGCGTATCGCTCCTCACCGCCCTCAGGCGGATCGCTTGGAAGAGTCTCGTGCAGGGAGTGCGCCCATAGATCGTCGAGCATGTTTCGGCACAACCGGACAATCCACCACAGCGACACTGACGCGGCGGCGTCTGCCAGGTCGAGGGCTGTGTTCAGCAGTTCCTTTGCGATGTCCAGCAACGACACCTCGCCGGTTTGAAGGGCAAAGTCGAAAAACGCCAGGGCGCGGCACACCACGGTGTTGAGGACGATCGAAATCGCCTCGTCGGAATCGATCTCCCCAGCCTCCAGCGAGGCGGAGACGTTGGCATCGCCGTTGTCTTCATCCAGCATGTGGGATTTGACATACGTCCTGAGGCGATCCAGGTCGCGCAGGATCAGCAGGATCAAAGCGGCTTCGGCCGCGTTGGCATTGAGATCCGAAACTTGCTGCTCGCCGAACAGCGAGTAAGCGATCGCGGAATAGCCCGCCAGATGGTAGGCAGCGCCAGCAATCGTGCGGTAGAAGCCACGCTCCTCAGCCTCTGGGGCGCCATTGCGAACCAGCGATTCAAAGGCATTGCCGGCGCGCTCGAACGCTCGTTGACAAAGAGCCGATGTGCCATCGATCTCGCGCAGTGACAGCGCCGCACGCAAGATCGAAAAGCCGTGTTCTGCCAGATCGATGTCAATCTGCTCGCCGAGTGGCGGTGCATCTTCCGGCACCACCCCCGATTGACGCATGATCGACCATGCCGCGCCGCGGTCCAGCAGCCGCCCCCAAACACCGTCTTGCGTCGCCTTGGTCAGGAAGGCCTGCAGTTCATCACTTGTTTCCAAGGTTCATCGCCTCCTCGTAGACTTCGGCAATGAACGCTTGGTGGTCTTCAATGTGAAGGCTGACGACGTGCTGGTTGCGGTCGTCGCCGGCCTCCTCCAAATCCTTCTGCAGCTTCTCAGCTGGCGCGTTTCCGGACACTGTGAACAGCATGTGGTCGATGCGATCGGCGCGCAGTGCTTTCAGCCCGACTTCATCGCGTATCGTCCGGCCGAGTTGGACATCATCTTCGTCGACGCTTTCGAGCAGCCGATTTGCGATGAAAAGCAAGGAATCCGGCGTGCAGCGTCCGCCGTACCGGTTCAGGGCTTCACGCGCTTCGGCAATCGTTACGTTGCCAAGGTTCGCGCGGCTTTTCGACTCGCCCTTTAGCAGCCAAAGCTTTTCATCGCTGTCATAGCCCACGCCGATGAAATCGTCGCCGCGCATCGCAACCTCGCGCCCATCTTTGAAGCGCATCCGCCGGACGGGAACACGAAAGCCCATGTCCTCCTCCACCAGTTCGGAGGCCAGGATTTCGCCAAGATCGCCGGAGCGCGCGCGCTTCGACTGCGGCAGCAGTGCCCTCAGAATTTCGGAGGCACCGTCGTACCCGAGGCGGGCGACATCGTCAGCGATCCGGTCAGCCTGGTCGTAGTGCGTCCGGACGGCTTCGCTCAGCTGCGTAAGAACGGCTGCACGGCCGCCATCTTTTTCCGAGTACGTGCGGAACGTCTTCTTCTTGCTTTTGTCCTTGGTGCCAGCGCACCAAGCCTTGAACAAACCCATGTCTCCTCCTGCTCAGTTCTTTTTGGTTCCGATCGGGAGTGGCTGCCCATCGACCCGCTCAGCTTGACTTCCTCGTCCGTCATCCCGCCGCCTATGCAGGCAATTCAATTTCAAATGTCTGGGCGATGCGGGCCACCAGCTCGGCGACGGCGACGTTGCCAAGCTGCAGCGCTTTCGGGTCGATGGACGTGTCGGCAGCGACGGCAACAAGGAACCGCGTCATGTCGTCGCCGATCTTTTTGTCGACCGGAATCCGTGTGGCCGGCGCCAGCAGTTGCGAAAGGCGCAGGACATCGTTGAGGTGCTTGCGCACGTCCTTGGCGTCCACCTTGGCGCCCTGCTCTTTTCGCGCAGTCAGTTCCAGCCATGCGATGGCCTTGAGCGGAATCAGGCGGTCTTCACCGACCCAGGGCAGGCCGTCGACTTCGCGGCGCCCAGCCATGATGAATGCGTAGTAGACCTCGTCCAACAGGATAGCGGACAAGCTGGAGACGGCTTCGTCCAGTGGTATTGGTGTCAGCTGACTGCCTTCGGCCGGTTGCAATCCGTCTGGGGCTCTCGCGAACAGCTCAACCATCGCCGGATAGCGAGCGTCAGCGGGCTTCTGGAATCGATAGAAGATTGGTTTTCCCGTGTCGCTGGCCTGGCGGACTTCGTAGCCGCCGTCCTCAACGAATTTCCAGAAGGCCTCACCAAATGCCGGCGTCAGCGCTTCCACATGCAGGACGATGTCGAGGTCTTTGGTGGCTCGGAATTCCAGCCCGGCCTCCTCCATCGTCAAGGTCGCGGCCGTGCCGCCAATCAGGACGTACTGGTCGACGTATTCCGCAAACCGTTCCTGGAAAATGTCCAACCCTCTCACCATGGAAGTTGTCCTTTCAGTTCATCCAGTGCGAGCTGGATTCGGTCGTCGGCGTTCTCTTGCAGGCTGAGCATCAGCGAGAGCGGGTCCACCGTGGTGGCGTCTGGTATCAACGCCGGGCTGTAGCTCCACAGCTGCCATTCTTGTGCGCCCGTTTCGGGCGCAGGTAACTCTCGAACGCCGGCATCCGTCGCAGCCTTCCAGTCGGCCGCGGTCATCGCGTACACCGGCCATTTCGGCTCGGTCAGCATGGAATAGCGCGCGAGTGCGCTTACGCCCGCGATGCGGCTGTGCCGATGTGCAACGACCCCGTGGGCTGCCACCCAGACCACGCGCCTGACTGGCGTTCGCAGTGCGGGTTTCGCACGCTCCCAGGCCTGCTCCGGTGGGAGTTCCATGCGCAGCCAACGCGAGCGGCCGACCGTGTATGCGGTGGCCAGCCCGGCCGCAGTCAGTTCCTTGACCGCGCGTGACAGCGTCATGGGCGTGTAGCCCAAGGCGACTGCGACCTTGGAGGGCTGCCAATCGGATTGCCACGGCTGGCGAAGCAAGGCGGTGATCAGTATGGCTTGCGCGGATGGGCTCAGTGCTTCCGTGGCCGGAGCGCGGTGCCGAAAATACTCGCGCAGGTCCAGACCTAGGTCCGGCAGATAGAGTTGGTTGCCCGGCACGATGAACGGGACCTTTTGCTCGATCAAGCGTCGACGGTCATAGGAGGCCAGTGCATCGGTGACGTAGACCGCCGGCTGACCGGCCAGGGCCTTAACCTTGTCCAGCCAGGTCCGGACTTCGCTGAGGGACTGCTTGGCCTCCGCGCGCCCTATCGCCAGCACAACGGGCTGCCCCAGCAGTTCTAGCTCGCTGAACTGGAAGGCATCGCGAAGGAAGTACGGCAGTTCGTTTGCGCGTGCCCACGGCTTCACGCCTGGCGCTTCAATGCCCAGGACCTCTTGGAGGTAGTGCAGAACGGCGATAGCGAGGGTCGGCAAGGCTCATCCTTGATAACTTTCGTTCCGCACGATAACACACGTATTGTTATTGTGCAAACTCAGCGTTATAATCGCCCTGTTGTCTGTTCCTGCCCCGATGCCAAGCCGTCCGACCAAACGAACCAGACATGATCGGAACGAGGACTCGCTACTCCGTCGCTCAATTCTTGGAGCTTCAGGAGCCCATGTTTTCCATCGTGCTGCTCAGCAAGTACGGCTTGCAATACCTGTCGTTGTCGCAAGGCCAGTTGCTGTATGGGCTCTTGAACACATTGCCCGGGCTTGACGAACGCCCCCTGATGCTTGTGCTGGCCGAAGTCGTGACCACCAAGGGCGACCTGCGAGCAAGAGTGACCCGAAGTACCGATTCGACGAGCGCATGCATGATCTGACGCAATGCCTGCTCCTGGACGGCTACATCGTAGAAGACACGAAGCTCGTGCAGATCGACCCGTCGATTGCGGATGCGGCCCCACTGGAGGACGACCTGATCGTGGCGCTGCAGAACTCGGGAGCGCCGTGCGCGCAGGAGATCATCGCCAAGATCGGCGGTTCGGCCCAGGCCTTTCGCGCAACTCCGCACGACTACAACGCGGCCCTCGTGAATGCCCGTGTCGCGCTGGAAAGCTGGCGGCGGACATTGCCGCCGACGTGGCCTCACGCGCGCAAGTTCCCGCGACCTACAACCCGTCGAAATGGGGCGAAGTCCTGGCGTTCCTGCGCACCAGCGGCGAAGTCACGCCCGAAGAGGAAAAGGGCCTGGCGGGTGTATTCGGGTTTCTGAGCCCGGGCGCCCATCGCCCTGTGGGCATCCCAGAGGATCAGATGACCCGCCTCGGCCGCTCCTTCGCGCCCGACATGTGCTGGTTCCTACTCAAGAACCATCTTGCGTCCAAGTGACGCTGCGTGTTTGCAACATCGGCGGCGCGATCGACGCCGCGCCGGTATAGGCTTCCTTGCAAGCTGGCCCGCTTAGCCTCCACCTGCCGACCATCCTCTACAGACGGATGCCGCCCGACTTGGGCGTAGCGAACTGGTCGGGCTCCTTGCCGAACGGAAAGGCGACGACGTACAGGACGCTGACCGGCATGGGTTTTGCGTCTGTCTCCACGCCCCACTTCACCTGCATCTTGCGCTCGGCATAGCGCAGCGACACGCCGAGCGATTTCAGCGCATCGATCCGCGACTGCAGTTCGTCGTACACCTCGAACTTCGTCGACTCCGAGTACGCGTCGGCGCAATCGCGGTAGTCGCGAAAGTAGTCCACCAGTTCGGCAAAGGTCTCGTCGGCCTCGCGGCTGAGTTCGAACCCGGGCTCCGACAGATCCATCATGTGGATCTCGGCCAGTTTCGCCAACTGCTTTCCGGTCGTGAGCGGCAGCGCGGTCAGCGTGACATGCTCGCGATCAAATTCCTCCTTCTGGGCCTTGAGTTCCTCTACCGTCGGGATCGTGAACGGCTTGTTCAGTGCATCTACGTCTTCAAACTCGAACGCGCGGGCGAGTGCGCGCCGGGTGTCTAGACTGGCTGCCTGGCCCTGCTCGACCCGCTGGGGGGTGCGCACGTGGAGGCCAGAAATCTCGGCCAGTTGCTCTTGCGACCATTGGCGCATCTCGCGGAACAGGCGGACGCAGAGGGCAAGTTCGGGTGCGGTCAGCAGGCGCGCCTGGGGCGCTTGTTCGGTGGTATTCATTTGCAGCTCCATCGTAGTTCCTCGATGCGATGCAGTATGGAAAACGGGGATCGAGTTCACCACGACAGCGACCCGACAGCAACCCGCCCGGGCGTGCCGGCATACCGCCGTCGGACTCGCCGGCTACGCTCCGTACTCAGAGACTCGATTTCGACGTCCGATCTCGCCGACTGCGGTCATCCGACTGCCAAAGCCGAAGGACGGCATCCAGTCTAAATCGGACACTTGTCACACTTGGCCCCCCTTAAGTTCAGCCAGCGTGTGCACGCTTGCAGCACTTGCAGCAGCTACCTGTACCGTTGCTACCTAGAGAATGCCCCTCCTGAAACTTGAACTGGGGGAGCGTGCCGTTGCGCCACGGCCCGGCGATCGCTTTCGCGATGCTACCCATTCAGCGGGTTTGACCCCATTCCCGCCGTACCGAAGGCAGCGCACATCCAGTGGCCATGACGGCAGGCCGGACATCGAGACCAACAGCCTCTCGTTATGCTCGCTACACCCCGCGCAACACGCTGAACTCCCGAAACAGCGCCACAGGCAGCGGTATTTCAAGCCTCCACACGATGCTCATCGGTCGATCGCCTTCGACAGACTCCAGCGTCACGCGTCCGCAAGCGCAGTACGGATCGCCTTTGCGCGGCCGCACGAAGAGCTGGAACTGCCACCCGTTCGTCGAGCTCTCCAGATAGCGCCTGCCACCGGGCGTGTCCGGTCCCGCGTTGTTCTGCGTCTGCCAGTGGAAGAGCTCGGCGTTGATCGCGTAGTCGTGGTACGAGATGCGCTCGTGATAGCCCTCGCTCTTGTCGAGCGTGACGAATAGCAGCTCGGTCTTGCGGTGGATCAGCGGCAGTACACCCGCCTGGAACGGCGCGCGTCGCGCCGCGTTCAGCCAACCCACGGCCGTAAGCACCTCGCGCGCGCCATAGGCGGCATGCAGGCACAACAATGTGTCTTCCAATCCAGGGACGGGCTTTGCACCGAGCGTGGTGCGCGTCTGCAGCAGGTCTGAGAGCTCGACCAGCTCAGCCGCGATCGTCGGGTGTCGCCGCATGCGCTCGATGAAGGCTTCGGGGCCCTCCGCCTGCTCGTGCCGTCCATCGATCTGGTAGGCCAGCATCTGCACGCCCAGTGCATCCTTCGCATCGGGCGCAGAGGGGTGGACTTGCCTCGCGCCGACCGCGGCCATCATGTCGAGACGCCACGGGTCGTTCACGTGCAGCAAGTCAGCAAAGCGGCGGCTGAAATAGTCCTCTTCGGGCCCGGGCTCCGCGACGATCAGGCCAGCGTCGCGCTTCAGCGCCGTCCAGCCGCTGCGGCCCTGGCCGGTGCCTGCGCGGTAAACGTCCTCGAGCTCGAGCGCCTGGTCATGCAGGAAGTCGGCCAAGCTCACCGCGGCACGACCGCGCAATGCCGCATACGTCTGCAGCTCTGTCTTCAGGCGTCGCCAGGTCTGCGTCGTCAATGCACGCAGACCCTGAAGCACCTGCTCTCGCGTCTGGCGTTGCAGGTGGATGTGGCAGCCGGGCGGCAGGCTGCCGAAGCCGTTCTCCACACCGTCCACAAGTTCACGGCGCGAAAGGCCGGTTAGGCTCGACAGCAGCCGATCGAACCGGAACTCGGTGCGGTGCTGGCCGACGAAATCGAGCACCAGGCAGCTCTCCTTGCCCGGCGCCAGGCGCAGTCCGCGGCCGATCTGCTGCTGGAATAGGACCGGGCTCTGCGTCGGCCGGAGCAGCAACAGCGTGTCGACCATCGGCAGGTCGATGCCTTCGTTGTAGAGATCAACCGTCACCAGCGCACATAGCTCGCCGTTGAGCAGGCGCTGCGGCGCCCGACGGCGCTCCTCGTCGCTCGTCGTACCTACGACGCAGGCGGCCGGCAGCCCGGCGCGGTTCAGCCAATTGGTCATGAACTCGGCATGCGCGATCGATACGCAGAAGACGAGGGCACGTGAACGAGCTGCATCGGACGCCAGGCGCCGCCATTCATTCACCACTAGCCGGGCGCGGACATCGTTGCCAGTGACGAGATTGTCGACCGCCTCGCGCTCGCCAGGCCTGTCCCACGGCACCGACGAAAAGTCGGTGGCATCGTCGCAGGCGTAGTACTCGAACGGCGCGAGGAGTTGTAGGTCGAGTGCATGCCACAGACGCAGCTCGACGGCCGGGCTGCCGTCGGGTCTTGCATCGAAATACGGTGTGATCGGCTGCCCGTCGCTACGCTCCGGCGTGGCCGTCAAGCCTAGCAAGATGCGTGGACGAACTGCCTTCACGAGGGCATCAAATCGGTCCGCAGCCAGCCGGTGGCATTCATCCATAACGACGGTATGCCAGTGCTCGGCGCCCACCGTCGCCACCAGGTCGCGGCTGGTCACGCTGTCGATGGTGGCGAAGAGGTGGTCCCAACGTTCTGGTTGGTGGCCGCCGCTCAGCACATCACCGAACTCAGGGTCACGCAGCACCTCGCGATAGGTACGCAGGGCCTGACGCAGGATCTCCTCGCGGTGCGCGACAAAGAGAAGGCGGGGGCGCCCGCCTTCGCCGCGACATGTGTCCCGATAGTCGAATGCCGCCACTACCGTCTTGCCGGTGCCGGTGGCCGCGACCAGCAGGTTGCGGTGCCGACCGTGAGCGCGCTCGGTCACCAACTGCTCGAGCATGTCCTGCTGGTAGGTCCTGGGCTGCAGGTCGAAAAAGCTGATCGCGCCGGTGGGCTCACCACCGAAAGACTCGCGGCCGAGTGCAACGGCCAGCGCCTCGCGGTGCTCGACGTTGTCCGGGTCGTATCGCTGGAACTCGCTGTCGGCCCAGAGCGTCTCGAAGTGAGCGATCGCCCGGGCAAACAGCGCCTCTTGGGCACGCTGGGTCAGCTTGACGGTCCACTCCAACCCGCCCGTCAGCGCCGCGCCCGACAAATTGGCACTGCCCACGTAGGCCGAGCCGAATCCCGTCTTTCGCTGGAACAGCCAGGCCTTGGCGTGAAGGCGAGTGCGGCGGCCATCGAGCGACACGCGAACCTCGCATCCCGGCAGGCGCGCCAGCTGATCGAGCGCGCGCGCCTCGGTGGCGCCGGTGTAGGTGGTGGTGAGGATGCGTAGCCGCGTGGCGCCCCGGCCCTGCGCACCGGTGGCTGTGATCTGCTGCAACACGTCTTGCAGCTTGCGGACTCCAGATACCGTGATGAAGCTAACGAGAATGTCGACCTGATCGGCAGAGGCCAACTCGCGGCGGATTTCCTGAAGCAATGATGGCGAGCCCTTGCCGGCGGTGAAGAGCCAGGGCACAGCCAATCCAACCTCTGGCGACGCAGGGAACTGCTGGTCGCGCTGGATGGCTCTAAGAACGCGCATCGGCGACGCCACCAGGTCGACGACTTCGGCAGAGTGAATGTTCCCGTTTGGATCGGTGCTTGGTTTGAGCCGCTGACGCAGCATCACTAGCAGGCCATTGACCAGTTCGAGTTGCTGCTCGGCCTTGTCGGCGTCTTCACCCGAGACATCGTCAAGTATGTTCGCTAGCTGGCGGGTGAAGACGTCGGCCAGGAACTCGGTGGCATCGCCTTTGAGCGCCAACAAGTCTGCACTGCTGCAGTCAATGGCGGCGAGCGATCTTGCCAGGCCCTCGGTCAGCAACAGGTCATACAGGCCCTCGGGCAGCGCCATTGTTGGCTTTGGCGTCAGACTATGGGCCGCGTGCCGCGGCAAGCCGGATAGCTCCTGCAGCTCCAGAACTCACCGCCGGCATCCGCCTCTCCCTTGGCGGTACGTTGCACTATGGTCTTGGCAAACAATGGAGAGTTTGCTGGCCGGCCCGTCGTCACATTGGCTCGCACAGAGAAGTCTGCGGCAGGTCGCGCAGATGAATGAACGGTTCTCGCCTTGGACCGCTCAAGCAGCGCTTGAAGCATTGGCCCGTCGACCAATGCCCCATTCACACCAACCTTGAAGGCGCGCCACTGTTTGCACTGGACAAGAAACCTCTCGATGTTCTTTCCCAGCCCGTGAGGACTAGGTCCAGTAAGCGGATTCAATTCAAATGGACAAGGCTCCCGCCTGGAACCCTGCAGCGAAACCTACACATCAATATTCCGCGCGACCAACGCATTTTCCTCAATGAACGTGCGTCTGGCTTCCACCGCCTCCCCCATCAGCGTAGTAAAGATCTGATCCGCCGAAATAGCATCCTCGATCTGCACCTTCAACAACCGCCGATTCGCCGGATCCATCGTCGTCTCCCACAGCTGAATCGAATTCATCTCCCCCAGCCCCTTGTAACGCTGGCGTGAGACATTGCGCTCCGCATCGGCAAGCAGCCACTGCATTGCTTCGCGGAAATCCTTCACCGGCTTCGACCGCGCCTTCTCGCCCTCACCACGCCGAATCTCCGCTCCCTCTCCGACCAGCTCGCCGATCGTTCGGGCGCAGTCGACCAGGCTGCCGTAGTCCGCAGTCAAAAGAAAATGTGCGCCGATGGTGGATAACCGAGTATTCCCGTGCACGCGGCGGCTGATCTTGAGGCGCCATTCCTCCTCCGTCTCGTCGAACTCGACAGTCACCGTTGGCATGAGGCGCGAGCGTCCGGGCGGCACCCGAGCCTCCATTGCCTTCTGCAAGCGCTCGGCACTAGCGCGCGCACCGGCTTCCTCAGCCAGATCGAGCTCGACGCCGTCCATGATCGAACGCAAGGCATCGGCATCGATGACCTTGCCAAGTCGATCGATCACGGCTTCCGCAATGAGGTACTTGCGAGCAAGTTCGCTAAGCGTCTCGCCCTGGATGGAATCACGGCCCGCTCCGGGAACGAGCTGAGCCCCGTCCATAGCGAGCTTCAGCATGTACTGGTTGAGCTCGTGATCATCCTTGAGATAGCGCTCCTCCCGCCCATGCTTGATCTTGTAGAGCGGCGGCTGAGCGATGTAGATGTGTCCGCCCTCTACGAGCTCAGGCATTTGCCTATAGAAAAACGTCAGCAATAGCGTACGGATATGAGCTCCGTCAACATCCGCATCAGTCATTAACACAATGTGGTGATAGCGCAACTTCTCGATCTTGAAGTCGTCGCTTCCCATCCCCGTCCCGATCCCCGTCCCCAGCACGGTGATCAGGGTCGCGATCTGCTCGGACGCGAGCAGCTTGTCGAATCTCGCCTTCTCGACGTTCAGCACCTTCCCGCGCAACGGCAGGATCGCCTGGTTCTTCCGATCCCTTCCCTGCTTGGCCGACCCGCCCGCGGAGTCACCCTCGACGATGAACAGCTCGCTCTTGCTCGGATCCCGCTCCTGGCAATCCGCCAGCTTCCCAGGCAACCCGACCCCATCGAGCACACCCTTCCTGCGCGTCATGTCTCGCGCCTTCCTCGCCGCTTCCCGCGCCCGCGCCGCCTCCACGATCTTGCCGCAGATGATCTTCGCATCCGTCGGCTTCTCGAGCAGGTAATCCTCCAGCGCCCGCGAGATCACCTCCTCCACCGGCGCCCGCACCTCGCTCGACACCAGCTTGTCCTTGGTCTGCGACGAGAACTTGGGCTCGGGCACCTTCACCGACAGCACGCAGGTGAGGCCTTCGCGCATGTCGTCGCCGCTGGTCTCGACCTTCGCCTTCTTGGCGATGTCGCTTTCCTCGATGTACTTGTTGATGACCCGGGTCATCGCCGCCCGCAGGCCGGTGAGGTGGGTGCCGCCGT
>JAEZQX010000289.1 GCA_023441105.1 Pseudomonadota bacterium
CGGCAATCCCGGCAACGGCAATCCCGGCAACGGCAATCCCGGCAACGGCAATCCCGGCAACGGCAACCCCGGCAACGGTGACCCCGCCAACGGTGACCCCGGCAACGGCAACCCCGGCAACGGCAATCCCGGCAACGGCAATCCCGGCAACCCCGGCAATCCGGTACTCGTCCCCGGCCTGAACGATGCCGCCAGGATCTCGGTCCGAACCCTGCAGTCGTCCTGGTTCGACGTGAACCTCACGGCGGCGAATTCGCATGTCAGGCTCGACGACGACTACCGGCTCGAGTCGGTGGGGCTGTGCCCCTTCGTCCTGTGCGTCTCGCGCCATACCGCGCAGGTGGTCGACGCCGGCTACAACAGCGACGTCAGTTGGGGACGCTGGGTCAACGGCACGGCCCGCCTCACGGTCCTGGGCGTGCCGGTCGGCAACCATGTCCTCGGCAGCAACAACGGCGTCCACTACCTGGTCGGCGTGCCGACCGCCTCCATGCCCACCAGCGGCGCCGCCTACTACTCGATCTCCGGCGCCACCTCGCCGACGTTCGCGAGCGGCGCGGTCGCGCCGGGCACGTTCACCGGCCAAGGGCTGGTGCAGTTCGCCTCGGGCCTGGAGACGCGCGTCGGCTTCAAGGGCGACATGGTCTTCGGATCCGGCGAGCGCTACCACCTGTTCAGCAACGGCGCCCGGACGGACGCTTCCGGCCGCCTGGTCGAGATCGGCAACACCCAGATCCGGATGACCGGCCGCAACACCTTCAGCGGCAGCATCGGCGTGGTATCGGAAGGAGCATCCGACCGCATCGGCTGCGGCGCCAGCAACTGCCGGGCCAATGTCGCAGGCGGCTTCTTCGGCGCCAACGCCGCCCGCATGGGCGTCGGTTACACCGTCGAACGCGCCGCCGGCGGCGGCGATACAATCAACGGGGTGGCAGTCCTGGACCGCCAGTAGGCAGGGAGCCGCTGCCGGATCGCGCGCCTCGCACCGCCTTCGCCGGCAGGCGGTTGCAATCGCCGGAATCGGGCCCACCTGCCATTCCTCGCCCTCTACTATGAATGGATAGCGTTGGCACGTTCCACTACCGCTCATTTCGCTCCGCCTGAGCTCGACAACAACCGGCTCGCCAACCTCTGCGGAGCAGTCGACCAGAACCTGCGCCTCATCGAGACCAATTTCGAGGTCCGGATCTCCCGCCGCGGCGAGAGCTTCACCATCGAAGGCGAAGGCGCCGCCCCCGGCCAGGCAGCAGCCTTGCTGAAGCGGTTCTACCAGGCGGCCTCGGTGCCGCTCTCCCGGGAAGACATCCAATTGACAGCGCTCGAAATGAAGAACGCCGCGCGCGCCTCGGCTGCCGCGCTCGAACCGGCCCGCAACGGCACCATCGACGGCAACGGCATAGCCTTGCCCGACGTGCCGACCCTGCGTACCCGCAAGGCTGACCTGCAGGGCCGCTCGCCCAACCAGCACGAGTACCTGCGCCACATCCTGTCGCACGACGTCACCTTCGGGATCGGCCCGGCCGGCACCGGCAAGACCTTCCTCGCGGTCGCCTGCGCCGCCGATGCCCTGGAGCGCGATGCGGTCCAGCGGATCGTCCTGACCCGGCCGGCGGTCGAGGCGGGCGAACGACTCGGCTTCCTGCCCGGGGACCTCAGCCAGAAGGTCGATCCCTACCTGCGTCCCCTCTACGACGCGCTCAACGACCTGATCGGTTACGACCGCGTCGCCAAGCTCTTCGAGCGCCAGTCGATCGAGATCGCGCCGCTCGCCTACATGCGCGGACGGACGCTGAGCAACTCGTTCATCATCCTCGACGAGGCGCAGAACACCACGCCCGAGCAGATGAAGATGTTCCTGACGCGCATCGGCTTCGGCTCCAAGGCGGTGGTCACCGGCGACATCACCCAGATCGACCTGCCCAAGGGGCAGCCGAGCGGACTGGTGCAGGCCGAACGCATCCTGAAGAAGGTGCGCGGCATCGCGTTCACGCGCTTCAACAGCGGCGACGTGGTCCGCCACCCGCTGGTCGCGCGCATCGTCGACGCCTACGAACGCAACCACAAGGCAG
Source organism: Pseudomonadota bacterium (assembly GCA_023441105.1). Next base: position 2,070 of record JAEZQX010000289.1, read on the forward strand.
CGGCCGAGAAACACTAGCGCCCTGCCCCGATGAGCAGGCTGTCGCTGCAGATCCAGGCCGATCCCGACGCCGGACCGTTGCCGGCGGACCGCCGCCAGCTCCGCCGCTGGGTACAGGCTTCGCTGGCCACCGATGCGGAGCTGGTGCTGCGCTTCGTCGGCAGCGACGAAGGTCGGGCGCTCAACCGCCAGTTCCGCGGCCGCGACCGGCCGACCAACGTGCTGACCTTCGACTACGAGCGCGAACCGCTGGTGCATGCCGACATCGTGATCTGCCTGCCGGTGCTGCGCGCCGAGGCCGACGCCCAGGGCAAGTCGCAACGGGACCACCTGGCCCACCTGGTGGTGCACGGCGTGCTCCATGCCCAGGGCCACGATCACGAGGACGACGCCGACGCCCGCCGGATGGAAATGCTGGAGACGGCGATCCTGCGGCGCTTCGGCATCGACGATCCTTATGCCTGAGCGCCGCGGACTCACGGCCGGCGGCCGGCCGCTGCTGCTGGCGCTAGCCCTCGGCCTGTTGCACGCGGCGACGTTCGCGCCCTGGGGCGCCTGGTGGACCCAGCTGCTGGTGCTCACCGCGTTCTCGGCGCTCGTCCTTGCGCTGGTGCGGGAACGCCGCAGGCCGCGCAGCGTCGCCCTCGTCGGGCTGGTATTCGGCTTCGGCTGGTTCGCCGCCGGCGTCGGCTGGCTCTACGTCAGCATGCACACCTACGGCATGATGCCGGCGCCGCTGGCGCTGCTGGCGCTGCTGCTGTTCGCCGTCTACCTCGGGCTCTTCCCGGCCGCCGCCACCCTGGCCACAGCCGGGCTCGCCGCGCGCCGGCCCGACCCGCCCGCCGGCTTCGGCCTGCGCTTCGCGCTCGTCTTCGCCGCTGCGCTCACCCTGGCGGAGCTGGCACGCGGCTACTTCTTCACCGGCTTTCCCTGGCTCGCCATCGGCTATGCCCAGGTGGACGGGCCGCTCGCCGGCTATGCGGCGCTGGTCGGCAGCTATGGCGCTGTCTCTTATAAACATCACCGAGCC
>JAEZQX010000305.1 GCA_023441105.1 Pseudomonadota bacterium
GGTAGTGCAAGGCATTTGTCATGGCAAAAATGAAGACCAAGAAGAGCGCGGCCAAGCGGTTTCGCGTTCGTCCCGGCGGCACGGTCAAGCGCGGGCAGGCGTACAAGCGCCACATCCTGACCAAGAAGACGACCAAGAACAAGCGTCACCTGCGTGGCGCCGTGCAGGTGCATGAGGCGGATACGGTCAGCATCCGCGCCATGATGCCTTACGCTTGAACGGGAGAACGAGATGCCAAGAGTCAAGAGAGGTGTAACCGCCCGCGCCCGTCACAAGAAGGTCCTCGACCAGGCGAAGGGTTATCGCGGCCGTCGCAGCACGGTCTTCCGGATCGCCAAGGAAGCGGTGATGCGCGCCGGGCAATATGCCTACCGCGATCGCCGCAACCGCAAGCGCGTCTTCCGCGCCCTCTGGATCACCCGGATCAACGCGGCAGCGCGCGAACATGGCCTGACCTACAGCGCGTTCATGAACGGGCTGCTGAAGGCCGAAATCGAGCTCGACCGCAAGGTGCTGGCGGAGCTGGCAGTCAACGACAAGCCTGCTTTCAGCGCCATCGTGGAGCAGGTCAAGGCCCGGATCGGAGAGGCGCCCGGCGCCGCGGCCTGATCCGCTTCGGCCTGCGCGGGGCTTGTGCAGTTCCTGGAGCGATGCGTCGCTCCCGGGGATTGCCAGGCCCCGTTTTCTTGGGACAAACATCGGGGTACGCAGCACATGGATGCCGATCTTGAAGCGATCGTCGACGAGGCGCGGCAGAAGATCGCTGCCGTGACCGAGGAGCCGCAGCTGGCCGACGCCAAGGCCGCATTCCTGGGGAAGACCGGTGCGCTGACTGCGCTGATGAAGACGCTCGCCAAGCTGAGCGGTGATGCCAAGGCACGCCGCGGCCAGGCGCTCAACCAGGCGAAGCAGCAGGTGGAAGCGCTGCTCAACCAGCGCCACGCCGAGCTGCGCGAGGCGGTGCTGCAGCAGAAGCTTGCCGCCGAGCGCATCGACGTCACGCTGCCCGGTCGCGGTATCGGCAGCGGCGGCCTGCATCCGATCACGCTGACCATCGAACGCATCGAGGCGATCTTCCGCTCGATCGGCTTCGACGTTGCCGACGGGCCGGAGATCGAGCAGGACTTCTACAACTTCACCGCGCTCAACATGCCGTCGGATCATCCCGCGCGGTCGATGCACGACACCTTCTATGTCGCCGCCCCCGAGACGGATGGCGGCGCCGAACCGCTGGTGCTGCGCACCCACACCAGCCCGATGCAGATCCGCTACGCCCGCAGCCACCCGCCGCCGATCAAGGTGATCGCGCCGGGCAAGACCTACCGGGTGGATTCGGACGCGACCCATTCGCCGATGTTCCACCAGTTCGAGGGCATGTGGATCGACGAGGACGTCAGCTTCGCCGACCTGAAGAGCGTCTACGCCGATTTCCTGCGCCAGTTCTTCGAGCGCGACGACATCGACGTGCGCTTCCGGCCTTCCTATTTTCCGTTCACCGAGCCGTCGGCGGAGATCGACATGCGCTTCAGTGAAGGCCCGCTGCGCGGCCGCTGGCTGGAGGTGTCCGGCTCCGGGCAGGTCCATCCCAACGTGGTGCGCAACATCGGCCTCGATCCCGAGCGCTACATCGGCTTCGCCTTCGGCTCGGGAGTCGAGCGGCTGGCCATGCTGCGTTATGGCGTCGACGACCTGCGCCTGTTCTTCGAGAACGACCTGCGCTTCCTGCGCCAGTTCGCATGACCCCGACGATGACAGCGACAGCCGATAGCGGAGCGCGACGATGAGGATTCCCGAGAGCTGGCTGCGCGCCTACTGCGATCCCGCCTTGAGCGCGGAGGAGCTCGAGCACCGGCTGACCATGTCCGGCCTCGAGGTGGAAGAACGCTCGCCGGTGGCGCCGGCGTTCAGCAAGGTGGTGGTCGCGCGCGTGCTCGATACCCGCAAGCATCCGGATGCGGATCGGCTGACGGTGTGCGAGGTCGACGCCGGCGCTGCCGGCAGCCGCCTGCAGGTGGTCTGCGGCGCGCCCAATGTCCGTCCCGGGCTGACCACGGCGCTGGCGCTGCCGGGTGCCCGGCTGCCGGGCGGCGTCGCCATCGACGTCGGCCGCATGCGTGGCGTCGAAAGCCAGGGCATGCTGTGTTCCGCGAAGGAGCTCTCCATCACCGAGGATCATGCCGGCATCGTCGAGCTCGATGCCAAGCTCGAGCCCGGTACCGACCTGCGCCAGGCGCTGTCGCTCGATGAAAGCGTCTTCCTGCTCAAGCTCACTCCCAACCTCGCGCACTGCATGTCGGTGACCGGCGTCGCCATGGAAGTGGCGGCGATCACCGGCGCGGCCTACAAGGGACCGGCGTTGCCGAAGGTGGCCCCCGACCTGCAGGAGCGGCTGCCGGTGACGATCAGCGCGCCCGAGCTCTGCGGCCGCTTCTCGGGACGCGTCGTGCGCGGGGTCGATGCCAAGGCGAAGACGCCGGGCTGGATGCGCGATCGCCTCGAGCGCGCAGGGCAGCGCTCCATTTCGGCGCTGGTCGACATCTCCAACTACGTGATGCTCGAGCTGGGCCGCCCGACGCACGTCTTCGACCTCGACAAGATCCACGGCGGGCTCGACGTGCGCTGGGGCAGGGAAGGCGAGCAACTCGAGCTGCTCAACGGCCAGACCGTCGGGCTGGGCGAGCGCGATGGCCTGAAGGTCGGCGTCATCGCGGACGAGCAGAGCGTCGAGAGCCTCGCCGGCATCATGGGCGGCGAAGCAACCGCCGTGTCGCTGGAGACCCGCAACATCTACCTCGAGGCGGCCTTCTGGTGGCCGACCTCCATCGCCGGGCGCTCGCGTCGCTACAACTTCTCGACCGATGCGGCTCAGCGCTTCGAGCGCGGCGTCGATGCGACCACCACGGTCGAGCACCTCGAATATCTGACCTCGCTGGTGCTGTCGGTATGCGGCGGCAAGGCGGGACCGGTCGACGACATCGTGACCGGCCTGCCGGAGCGCAAGCCGGTCAAGCTGCGGGTCGCGCGTGCGCGCAAGGTGAGCGGACTCGACCTGACGCTGGACGACTGCATCCAGGCCTTCGACCGGCTCGGCTTGCCCTATGCGGTCGCCAAGGGTGGGGCGGCGGACGCGGCGCATGACCAGGTCGTCGAGGTGACGCCGCCCGCGCGGCGCTTCGATATCACGATCGAGGAGGACCTCATCGAAGAGGTCGTTCGCCTCTACGGCTTCGAGCGCATCGGCATCGCTGCGCCCCGTGCGCGGGCCGCCATGCGACCGGCGCCGGAAGGGCGGTTGTCGCTGCTGGCGGTCAAGCGGCGCTGGGCGGCGCGCGACTACCAGGAGGTGGTGAACTACAGCTTCGTCGCACGCCGCGAGGATCAGCGCTTCGGCAACGGCAGCCGACCGCTCGAGCTGCTCAATCCGATCGCCGAGAATCTCGACGTGATGCGCACGACCTTGTGGAGCGGCCTGCTGGCCACGCTGGTGCACAACGTCAACCGCAAGGCGGATCGGGTGCGGCTGTTCGAACTCGGCCGCGCCTACCTGCGGGCGCCGGGCCAGCCGGACGGACCGCTGGCGGTGGCCGGCGTCGCGCAGCCGCTGCGGATCGCCGCGCTTGCCTATGGACCGGCGCAGGAGGAACAGTGGGCCGCGACCAGCCGGCCGGTCGACTTCTTCGACCTCAAGGGGGACATTGCCGCCGTGCATGCGGAAGCGGACCTGCGCTACCAGCCCGCCGAGCATCCCGCGCTCCATCCCGGACAGTCCGCCCGGATCCTGAACGGGCAGGGGGAGCCGCTCGGCTGGATCGGTGCGCTCCATCCCCGGCTGGCGGAGTCGCTCGACCTGTCGAAGCCGGTGATGCTGTGCGAGTTCGACCTCGAGCCGCTGCTGCAGCGGGCGATCCCGGCACCCCAGCCGACCAGCAAGTACCCGCCCGCCATCCGCGACCTGGCGATAAGCGTGCCAGATCATGTACTTGCAGGGGATTTGTTAAGGCAAATCAGCAGTTACGCTAGAATGGAAACAACAACAGCTTGTATCAGGAACGTCAAGCTGTTCGACGAATACCGCGGTAAGGGTTTGGAAAATAAGGAAAAAAGCCTTGCCTTCCGATTCTGGATGCAAGATACTGACCGCACCCTTGGCGAGGCCGAGGTCGATGCGGCGGTTGCTGCGGTGCTCCAGTATCTTGTCACCAACCACGGTGCCCGACTTCGTGCCTGACTCCATGCCCGATCAGTCCCGGCGGCGGATGACGGCCCCGGTGGCAGCGGCGATACGTTCCTAGAAGAGCCTGCAGATTCCGGATGGACCAGAACGTATTCAAGCCAGCAGCGATGAGTTCTTCCACCATTGGCTCCGCCAGCGAGCCGCCAGCGATGGACGGCGGCGAAGACCTGTCGATGCCGACGTCCGCGGCGCTGGCCGCCACGACGCCGCGGCAGAACAGCACGCTGACCAAGGCCGAGCTCGCGGAGATGCTTTTCGAGCAGGTCGGCCTGAACAAGCGTGAAGCCAAGGACATGGTCGAGACGTTCTTCGACGAGATCAGCGCCGCGCTGGTGCGCGGCGAGAGCGTCAAGCTGTCGGGCTTCGGGAATTTCCTGCTGCGCGACAAGCCGCAGCGCCCCGGCCGCAATCCCAAGACCGGCGAGGAGATCCCGATCTCGGCGCGCCGGGTGGTGACCTTCCACGCGTCGCAGAAGCTCAAGGCCCAGATCGACGCCCCTCGGCGTCAGGCCCGCGACGAGCGATCGCCGCCACCCACGCTGCTGTCGAGCAAGCTGCGGTAGATGAGCGGCCCGAGCAACAAGGCGGACGTCCGTGTCGTCCTGCCGCCGATCCCGGCCAAGCGCTACTTCACCATCGGCGAGGTCAGCGACCTGTGCGGTGTGAAGCCGCACGTGCTGCGCTACTGGGAGCAGGAGTTCACGCAGTTGCGGCCGATGAAGCGGCGCGGCAACCGGCGCTACTACCAGCACCATGAAGTGCTGCTCATCCGCCGCATTCGCGAGCTGCTCTACGAGCACGGCTTCACCATCAGCGGCGCGCGCAACCGGCTGGCCGAAACCGTGCAGACCGGACGGCGCAAGGAAGCCGAGCTCACCCAGCCGATCGACGAAACCATCGACATCCGCCAGTCCGACGTCGCCGCCATCCGCGCCGATCTGCTGGCCGCGCTCGACGTCCTGCGCGACCGCGCCAAGTAGGTGTCGCGCGGCCGTCGAGGGCGCCGCCGCGCTGCTATACTTCCGTCTCAGTCGGGGCGTAGCGCAGCCTGGTAGCGCACTTGCATGGGGTGCAAGGGGTCGCGAGTTCGAATCCCGCCGCCCCGACCAAAGAAATCAACGGGTTACGAATTTCGGTTCGTAACCCGTTTTCCGTTTACAGCGCGCGTGCCTTAGCGG
>JAEZQX010000310.1 GCA_023441105.1 Pseudomonadota bacterium
AGCCGTAGTAGATGCCGGCCAGCATGATCAGCGCGGTGGTGGGATCCGACAGCTGGTAGGTGATCGGCAGCAGCATGGCGATGGTCGCCAGCGGCCCGATGCCGGGGAGCACGCCGATCGCCGTGCCCAGGAACACGCCGATGAAGCAGTACATCAGGTTCTCGAGGGTGCCGGCCGTCTGGAACCCGAGTGCGAGATGCGATAGGACTTCCATGGGTTGCTCTCTTTGCTCTGGTTAGCGGGTCAGGAACGGCGGCCAGACCGGGAACTGCAGCTCCAGGCCCTTGACGAACACCAGGTAGCTGAAGATGCCGAGCACCACGGTCGACATCAGCGCAGCCTTCCAGGTGAACTCGCGTGACGCCATGGCGCTGAGGATCACCAGCGTAGCCATCGAAATGACGAAGCCCAGGCGGGGCAGGAAGACGGCATAGAGGATGACCGCCCCCAGGATGACCAGCAGGCCGCGCCAGCCGATTCCCCCGACATGGGTCTCGTGCGCGTCGTGCTTGAACGTGGGTAACGCAACAAGGATGCCGAGGAACACCAGCAGGATGCCGAGAATGGTGGGGAAGTATCCCGGGCCCATGCGCTGGGTGGTGCCGAACTGATATTCCATCGACCAGACGATGAACAGCACGCCAAAGACGATGAACATCACCGCCGACCAGAAATCCTTCTGGTTCCGAATCTTCAAGATTTGCCTCCTCTAGGTCGGGCTGGCGCAGTCGCGAAAACCGCGCCGGCCGCAATGTATCGCAAAGTGACGAATCACCCTGCCGTCGATAGTACTATCTGCGCGACCGGCTGTGCACCCGTCAATCGACCGTTGCGCCCGATTGTTTGACGATCACCTCGTACTTGCGTTGCTCGCCGCGGATGTAGTCACCGAACGCCTTGGGATCCATCGGGGCCGGCTTGGCACCCATGCTGTCCAACGCCGAGACGACGTCCGGGGCCTTCAGCGCCGCCACCGAGGCCCGGTAGAGCTTGTCCAGAACCGGCGCCCGCAGGCCGGCGGGGCCGAAAATCCCGAACCAGGTGCTGATGTCGAATCCCGGCACGCCACTTTCGGCCACCGTCGGCAAGCCGGGCTGGGCTTCGGCCCGCTCCGGCGTGGTCACCGCCAGCGCCTTCAGCTGCCCAGCACGGATCTGCGGCGTGGCGGAGGCGAGGTTGTCGAACATGAGCTGGATCTCGCCGCTCATCAATTCGAGCTTGGCCGGCGCTGCTCCCTTATAGGGAATGTGGACCATGTCGATGCCGGCCATCGACTTGAACAGTTCGCCGGCGAGGTGGCCGGCGCTGCCGTTGCCGCCCGAGCCGTAGTTGAGCTTGCCGGGATGGGCCTTGGCGTAGGCGGTCAGCGCGGCGACCGATTCGATCTTCTCGCGCGCGGCCCATTCCGGCGACACCACCAGCACGTTCGGCACCAGGGCCACGCGGGTGATCGGCGTGAAGTCCTTGTTGGCGTCGTAGGGCATCTTCTTGAACAGGTACGGATTGATGGCATGCGTGGCCACCGCGCCCATCACGATCGCATAGCCGTCGGGATCCGCCTTGGCGACCATGTCGGCGCCGATGTTGCCGCCCGCACCCGGCTTGTTCTCGACGATCACCGGCTGGCCCAGCGCGCTACGCATCTGTTCGGCCAGTACCCGCGCCGCCTGGTCGAGGGGGCCGCCGCTGGCGTAGGGAACGATGAAGCGGATCGGCTTGCTCGGATAGGCTTCCTGGGCACCCGCGGTGACCGCCACCGCGCCGCTGGCGGCTGCCGCCGCGAGGGTCGCCGCGCCGGCCAGCCGATTGAGTGCGCGTCGCCGACCGCGTCGCGGCGGACTGATGCATGGGCGATCGGTCTCGACCATCGCTCCTCCCTTGTCATGGCTCAGGGGGCGGATGTTAGCGCAGGCAGCCGCACCCGGCGGGATTCGCTTCGCGCTTCGGTAGAATCGAAAGCTTTCCCAGAGCCGGTGCCATGAAGTCCGCCGAAATCCGTCAGCAGTTCCTGGAGTTCTTCCAGTCGAAAGGTCATGCGATCGTCGCCTCGAGCCCGGTCGTGCCCCACGACGATCCGACGCTGCTGTTCACCAACGCGGGCATGAACCAGTTCAAGGACGTGTTCCTGGGCTTCGACAAGCGCCCGTACAGCCGTGCCACCACCTCGCAGAAATGCATCCGCGCCGGCGGCAAGCACAACGACCTCGAGAATGTCGGCTATACGGCCCGCCATCACACGTTCTTCGAGATGCTGGGCAACTTTTCCTTCGGCGACTACTTCAAGCGCGATGCGCTGCTGTACGCCTGGGAATTGCTTACCCGGGTCTTCGAGCTGCCGCCGGAGAAGCTCTGGGTCACCGTCTACGCGGAGGACGACGAGGCCTACGACATCTGGGCCAAGGAGATCGGCGTGCCGGTCGAGCGCATCGTCCGGATCGGCGACAACAAGGGCGCGCGCTATGCCTCCGACAATTTCTGGATGATGGGCGATACCGGCCCCTGCGGGCCGTGCAGCGAGATCTTCTACGACCACGGGCCGGGCATCCCGGGCGGACCGCCGGGCAGTCCCGACGAGGATGGCGACCGCTACATCGAGATCTGGAACAACGTGTTCATGCAGTTCAACCGCGACGAGGCCGGGGTCATGCATCCCCTGCCCAAGCCGAGCGTCGACACCGGCATGGGGCTCGAGCGGATCGCGGCGGTGCTGCAGCAGGTGCATTCCAATTACGAGATCGACCTGTTCGTGAACCTGCTCCGGGCGGCTGCCGAGGCGGTGCGCGAGGCCGGCGGCAAGCCCGACCCGGACAGCCCGTCGCTGAAGGTCATTGCCGACCACATCAGGGCCTGCGCCTTCACGGTCGCCGACGGCGTCATTCCCGGCAACGAAGGCCGCGGCTACGTGTTGCGACGGATCGCCCGGCGCGCCATCCGCCACGGCTACAAGCTCGGCGCCCGCCGGCCGTTCTTCAACCGGCTGGTGGCGAGCCTCGCCGACGAGATGGGCGCCGCCTATCCCGAGTTGCGGCGGGACGGCGAGCGGATCACCGAAGTGCTGCGGGCCGAGGAGGAGCGCTTCTTCGAGACCATCGCGCACGGCATGACGCTGCTGGAAGGCGCCTTGTCCGGACTCGGCGAGGGCAGGGTGCTGGACGGTGAGACCGCCTTCAAGCTCCACGACACCTTCGGCTTTCCGCTCGACCTGACCGCCGATGTCTGCCGCGAGCGCGGCGTCGCCGTCGACGAGGCCGGCTTCGAGAAGGCCATGGACCGGCAGCGCGACCAGGCGCGCGCCGCCGGCAAGTTCAAGATGAGCGCGGCGCTGGAGTACAGCGGCGCCGCCACCCAATTCCACGGCTACGAGCATCTCGCCCGCAGCGCCACCGTGGTCGCCCTCTATCGCGACGGCACCCAGGTGGAGCGGCTTGGCGCCGGCGAGCGCGGGGTGGTGGTGCTGGATCACACGCCGTTCTACGCCGAGTCGGGCGGCCAGGTCGGCGACCGCGGCCGGCTCGAAGGGACGAATGCGGCGGCGCCGGCGCAGTTCGAAGTCGACGACACCCTCAAGATCCAGGCCGACGTCTACGGCCATCACGGCCTGCTGCGCAGCGGTGCGCTGGCCGTGGGCGACGAAGTGCAGGCGGCAGTCGACACCGTCAGCCGCCAGCGCATCATGCGCAACCATTCCGTCACGCACCTGATGCACAAGGCCCTCCGCGAGGTGCTGGGCAGCCACGTGCAGCAGAAGGGTTCGCTGGTGGATGCCGAGCGGACCCGCTTCGACTTCAGCCACAACGCGCCGGTCACGCCGGAGCAGATCCGCGAGGTCGAGGCGCGGGTCAATGCCGAGATCCTGGCCAACACCTCCACCGAAGCCCGGGTGATGGGCTACGACGAGGCGGTCAAGGGCGGCGCGATGGCGCTGTTCGGCGAGAAGTACGGCGACAAGGTGCGGGTGCTCGATATCGGCTCGTCGCGCGAGCTGTGCGGCGGCACCCACGTGAGCCGCACCGGCGACATCGGCCTGTTTAAGATCGCATCGGAGAGCGGTGTCGCCGCCGGCATCCGGCGGGTCGAAGGCATCACCGGCGACAACGCCCTGGCCTACGTGCAGCAGCTGCTGCAGACGCTCGGCCAGGCCGCTGCCACGGCACGGGCGCCGGTGGCGGAGCTGCCGGAGCGCATCGGCCAGCTGCAGGAGCAGGCACGCAGCCTCGAGCGCGAGCTCGCCCAGCTGAAGGCGAAGCTCGCCAGCAGCCGCGGCGACGACCTGGCGGAGCAGGCACAGGACGTGGGCGGCGCGCGATTGCTGGCCAGCCGCCTCGACGGCGCCGACCCGAAGACGCTGCGCGCCACTGTCGACCAGCTCAAGGCGCGCCTCAAGTCGGCGGTGGTGGTGCTGGCCGCGGTCGACGGCGGGCAGGTGCAGCTTGCCGCCGGCGTCACCACCCACCGCGTCGGCAAGGTGAAGGCG
>JAEZQX010000337.1 GCA_023441105.1 Pseudomonadota bacterium
GCCCGGCGACGGTCGCTGCCGCGAACGCCATCGCGCTGGCAGCGCGACGCGCCGTCGACCTGGTCGCTGCCGAGCCGCTGTCCGATGCGGCCGGTTTCGCCTGCCATGGCCTGGCACAGCGGGCACCGGCGCGGGCACGGCTGCAGGTGCTGGTCGCGGATCCAAGCTCGGCCGCGCAACAGCAGCTGGGGCGCGCGCTCTCGCGCATGGGCCTCGAGGTCCATTGCGTGAGCGGCGTCCAGGCAGCGATGCAGCGCATCGCTGCGCAGTACACCGACCTGGTGATCACCGAAAGCGCGCTCGCCGACGGCGACGGCTTCGAGCTGATCAGGCGCCTGCGCGGGCAGCCGGCCTACCGCTATACACCGGTGCTGCTGTTGCGCAGCCGGCTGCACGTCATGGATGCGACGCGGGCGCGGCTTGCCGGCGAAGTGACGGTCCTGGCCAAGCCGCTGACACGGCAGACGCTCGAAGCCCTGGTGCGCCAGGTACTGCGCAAGAGCGTGGTCCTCGACGACCTGAGCGAGCTGTTGTCGCCTCACTGACGGTCCCTGCCGCCGCCGATACTGCGCGCCGACCTCGCTGGGACCGCTGATCGCAGCCGGGGGTCTTGCTTGCGCCTCATTGCATGTGCGGCTACTCTTGGTCGACAGGAGTCGGTCGGGCGGCGCGGTTGGCCCAGGAGGGGGATCATGCAGGTCAGCGAAATTCTGAGTCTCAAGGGCAGCACGCTCTTCACCGTGACGCCCGACAAGATGCTGTCGGAATGCGTGGTGACCATGGCCGAGAACGACATCGGCTCGCTGGTGGTGATGGACAACGGCAAGCTCGCCGGCATGCTCACCTTCCGGGACGTGCTGAAGGGGCTCGCCAAGCGGCAGCTCGAGCAGCGCTCGGGACCCACCCGGCCGGTGGCGGAGATCGTCGTGCGCGACGTCATGGTGGCGGATCCGCTGGTGGTGTCGCCGGGCACGGAGGTCAACGAGCTGCGCCGCATGCTGGTGGAGTCCCATACCCGCTACGTGCCGGTGATGGACGGCGACACCCTGATGGGCATCGTCTCCTTCCACGATGTCGCCCGGGCGGTGCTGGAAGAGCAGAGCTTCGAGAACCGGATGCTCAAGGCCTACATCCGCGACTGGCCCGCCGAAGGCTGATCGACCGTTCGTCTGTTGCGAACCATCCACCGCCGGTTGGCGGCGGGCTTGGCCACGATGCGGATTGCTAGAATCCCGCAATGCGCATCCTCATCTGCAATGACGACGGCTATTTCGCGCCGGGCATCGAGGCGCTCGCCTCGGTCCTGTCGGATCTGGGCGAGATAACGGTCTTTGCACCCGAGCGGGATCGTTCCGGCGCATCCAATTCGCTCACGCTGAACCGGCCGCTGACGGTGCGCAAGGCGGCCAACGGCTTTCACTTCGTCGACGGCACGCCCACCGACTGCGTCCACATCGCCGTCACCGGGCTGCTGGAGCAGCAGCCGGACCTGGTCGTGTCCGGGATCAACGACGGCGCCAACATGGGCGACGACACCATCTACTCCGGCACCGTCGCCGCCGCGATGGAGGGCTACCTGCTCGGCGTGCCGTCGGTGGCGTTCTCGCTGGTGGAAAAGGGCAATGCCCACATGGAGAGCGCGGCGCGGGTGGCGCGCGAGATCGTCGAACGCTACATCGCCAATCCCTGGCCGACGCCCATGCTGCTCAACGTCAACATACCGAACCTGCCGTACGACCAGCTCGGGCCGGCGGAAGTCACGCGGCTGGGCAAGCGCCATCATGCGGAGGCGGTGATACCGGCGCAGAATCCGCGCGGCGAGACCGTGTACTGGATCGGTCGCGCCGGCGCCTCGCGCGACAACGGTCCCGGGACGGATTTCCACGCAGTCTCCAACGGCCGGGTGTCGGTCAGTCCACTGCACATCGACCTGACGGCAACCAAGGACCTGGAGGCGACCCGGCGATGGCTCAGCCAATAAGGCGCGGCGACAACGACGGGCTGGTTTCGGAGCGGGCGCGCCTGCAGATGGTCGAGAAGCTGCGGGCGCAGGGCGTGCGCTCGCCGGCCGTGCTGCGCGCCATGTCCACCGTGCCGCGGCACATCTTCGTCGAGCACGGGCTCGCCAGCCGCGCCTACGAGGATGTGGCGCTGCCCATCGGCCATGGCCAGACCATTTCCAAGCCTTCCACCGTCGCGCGCATGATCCAGCTGATCGTCGACCAGTTCGACGAGGGCCGGCTGAAGACCCTCAAGGTGCTGGAGATTGGAACCGGTTGCGGCTACCAGGCCGCGGTTCTTTCCCACGTCTTCGCCGACGTGGTTTCCATCGAGCGTGTACGCTGGCTGCACGAGCTTGCGAAGACGCACATCCGGCCGTATCGCCTGCCCAACCTGCGGCTCGTCTTCGGCGACGGGTCGATCGGGGTCGCGGCTGGCGCACCGTACGACGGCATGATCAGCGCGGCAGCGGGCGAGGGCATTGCCGAAGCCTGGTGCCGGCAGTTGCAGGTCGGCGGGCGGCTGGTCGCACCGGTCAAGTCAGCCACCAGCGACGCTCAGTCGTTGCACGTGGTGGATCGGGTGGCCGAGGACGACTGGTCCCTGACCGTTCTCGATTCGGTGCGATTCGTGCCTCTGCGAGCCGGGACGAGCCGCTGACCCAAGTTTGGAGGGAAATTGATGGATTCGAAGCAACGGTGTCCGGTTGGCGGGCTTGGCATGACCGCGGGCCGGCTGGCCGGCGCAAGCAGCCGGCTGGGCCTGCTGGTGGCGGCTGCCGCGCTGGTCGCGGCTTGCGCCAACCCGCGGCCGGCGCCGGTGGTCAACCGCACCCAGATGCCGCC
>JAEZQX010000340.1 GCA_023441105.1 Pseudomonadota bacterium
CCGCCGAGGCGGTTGCCAAGGCTGCGCCGGACGGCTATACGCTGGTCCTTCTGCCCAGCGGTCATGCAAGCCAGGCGGCCATGCTCGCGAAGCTGCCGTTCCATCCGGTCGACGACTTTGCCTGGATCTCCACGGCGACGGTTTACCCGATGTTCCTGGCGGTTGCCGACGCCTCGCCCATTCGCAGCTTCGAGGACCTGATCGCGCGCGCCAAGGCGGAACCCGGCAAGCTGTCTTATTCGTCCGTCGGCATCGGCACCGCACACCATCTGATCGGCGAATGGATCAACGCCCAGGCCGGCGTCGAGCTTACCCACGTGCCCTACAAGGGAGGCACCCAGCCGTTGACGGATGTGCTGTCCGGGCAGATTGACCTGATGATCGAGACGGCGACGTCGGCCCTTCCCCACCTGAAGTCCGGCCGTCTGCGCGCACTGGCGGTCACCTCAACCGATGGCAAGAGCCTGCTGCCCGGCGTGCCGGCCGCTTCCGAGGTGGTGCCGAATCTGCAGTACGAATCGTGGCTTGGCATCGCCGCACCGGCGAAGACGCCCGCCAGCCTGGTCGCGGCCCTGAACCGTGAGGTGACCCGGGCGCTGGGCAAGCCGGATGTCGTGCAACGGCTTGCCGAGCTGGGCGGCGGGGCCACGCCGAGCTCGCCTGATGCATTCCGTGACCGGGTGTCCGACGACATCGCGAAGTTCCGGCAGATCGTGGCGACACGCGGGATCAAGCCGGAATAACCCGTGCAGCTGCTGCCGATGTCCTCAGGTCCCAAGGAGAATCCATGAATGCCACCGCTTCCCCCAAGTCCCGCGTTGCCCTGGCGCGGTCTTTCCGCAGGCGCTCGCTGCTGCAGGTTTCATTCGCCATGCTGGCGACCGCTTGCGGCCTGCCGCCGGCGCTGGCACAAGACGCGGCCTATCCATCCCGGCCAGTCAGCATCGTCGTTCCGTTCGCTGCCGGCGGCAGCCTTGATCTCACCGCACGCATCCTGGCCGACCGCATGAAGGACGTACTCGGCCAACCGGTCCTGGTCGTCAATCGACCGGGAGCCGGAAGCTCGGTCGGGGCCCGCTCCGTCGGCACCGCTGCCCCCGACGGCTACAACCTGTTCCTCACATCCGGATCGGCGTTCGGCTTCGTGCATCTGCTGGTGAAGGGATTCACCCTGCAGCTGTCGGACTTCGCGCCGATAGCCGGCGTGGCGACCAACACGTCGCTGTTCGCGGTCAACTCAAGCGTTCCGGCAAGGACGCTCAAGGAGCTCGTCGAGCTCGCCCAGAGCAAGCCCGAAGGATTGAACTTCTGCACCACCGGTGTCGGGGGCCTCAACCACCTGCAGCTCGAAATGTTCAAGCGCGAGGCGAAGGCAGGCGGAAAGCCCCTGGACGTGACGCACGTACCCTACAACGGCGTCGCTCCGGCGCTGACCGCCCTGCGCGCCGGCACCGACGTCCAGGTTTGTGCCTTGCCCTACAGCGGGCTGATCAAGAACCTGGAGGGCAAGGACATCCGCGTGCTGGCGGTCCAGCGCCCCAAACGCCTGCCGTCCCTGCCGGAGGTGCCCACCACCGGCGAGTCAGGTTTTCCCGGCCTTGACGGCAACGACGCGCTGGTCAACCTGTCCGCGCCCAAGTCGACGCCAGCGGCAGTACTGCAGAAGCTGGAGAATGCGGTCAAGACCGCCATGGAGGATCCGGCGGTCATGCGCCGCCTGGAGGAGATCGACGTCCAGCCCGTCTTCGTGGGAGCGGCCGAGACGCACAAGTGGCTCGAGGAAGACGTCCGCAAGTTCACCACCATCATCCGAGAGGCCGGCCTGGTCGTAGAGCAATGAATTCAAACTCCACGCCTTCTTTCACGCACATCCGCGTCGCGCCCCTGACGGGCGTGCTGGGCGCGGAGCTTCATGATGTCGACCTGCGACGACCGCTGGCACCGGAGGTGGCGCAGGAGGTGCTGCAGGCATTCGAGCGCTACCAGGTGATTGTCGTGCCCGGCCAGGACATCTCGCATGAAGCACACCGGGCCTTCGCGGCGCTGTTCGGACCCGTCGGCCGTGTCCCGCAACTCCATGGCATCGAGGGCCATCCCGACGTGCAGGTCATCCGTCGCCGCGCGCAGGATACGGGTCGGGTAGTCGGCGAGAACTGGCACGCCGACAGTACGTTCCTGGATACGCCGCCGGCAGCGGTGGTGATGCGTGCGGTCGAGGTTCCTCCTCATGGCGGCGACACCGGGTTCCTCAGCATGTACGCCGCCTACGATGCGTTGTCTGCCGCATTCCGGGAAATGGCTGACCGGCTGAGCGTGGTACACAGCGGCACGCGAATCTTCGGTTCGCAGTACTACGCGCAACAGCGCCGCTACGATGCGACCAGCACCCGCACGGACCTCGACGTAGCGGCCGGCGACCGCGAGGTGGTTCATCCGCTGGTCTGCCGGCATCCACGAACCGGTCGACCCCATCTGTTCGTCAATCGGACCTATGCGCAGCGCTTCGAGGGGATGACCCCCGAGGAAAGCGCGCCACTACTTGGCTTCCTTTATGACCACTGCAGCCGCTTCGAATTGACCTGCCGCGTGCGCTGGCAGCCAGGGGACGTGCTGGTATGGGACAACCGCTGCACGATGCACAAGGCCGTGCCGGACTATGCCGGCTTCGATCGGCTGATGACGCGGGTGACGATCGACGGCGACCGGCCGGTAGCTTGAATCACGAGGATGCGTTGACGTCGAACACCGGATCGACCGGCAGCTGCAGCCCGCTCGCCAGCTGATTGGTCTTGGCGGCCAGAGCGATGATCGACAGGAGTTCGGCGTGCTGGGCATCTGTCATGCCCTTGCCACGCGCAGCAGCGGTATGGGAATGGACGCAGTAGCTGCAGGAGTTCGCAACCGACACTGCGATGTAGATCATTTCCTTCGTCAGCGGGTCGAGCTGCGAGGGGGTTGCCATCACTCGTTTCACTTCGGACCAGGTGCGCTCCAGCAGCTCGGGATCGAACGCCAGGGCGCGCCAGAGGTTATTGACGAAATCGGTCTTGCGGGTTGCGCGGATGTCGTCGAACACCGCCTTGACACGCGGATCCGCTTCCGGGTTTGCTGGCTGTTTCAGAGTGGCCATTGGTGTCTAGGCAGATGAGGTTGGTATCGCCGATTGTATGATCAGGACATCTCTCGAGGAAACACGACAAAGGAGCAGACCGTGCTGAAGTGGGCCCTCATTTTCTTCGTCATCTCACTCGTCGCAGGCTACTTCGGGTTCACCGGCGTTGCCTCCGGAGCGAAGTCGATCGCAAAGGTCTTGTTCTTCATCGCGATCGCGGTCTTTCTGATCATTCTCATCTTCGGCGTGTTCCTGGGAATGCTGGTGTTCTGACCGGCCGAGACGCCGCAGTCGCGGCAGGCGCGAGCCCGGCGCACCGCGGTGAAGAAGGTGTCGCGCGTCCTCGGGGCGACGGCTGGTTACTTAGCTCAGCGCCAGCGCCCGCGCCGTCTGGACGGCGATCCGCTCGAACGCCGCGACCATCGGGGCCGGCTCGAAGTCGCTCCGCGCGATCAGGCTGATGGGTGCCACCTTGGCGGCTTGCTTCGGCCGCAGGATCACGAGATCCCCATCAAGCCGGGCCTTTTCCGCGATCGAATGCGGCAGGACGCCCAGTAGTTCGCCTCCGGCGATGACGTAGCGAAGCTGATGGAAGCTGCTGGAGGCGACAGCAACCACCGGTCGGAGATTGCCTCTGGAAGTGAACATGCTTTCGGCGATCTCTCGCAACGGGGTGCCGACCGCGGGCAGGACCCACCTGGCACTGGCCAGTTCCTTCCATTTCACATCCGCCTGCTTCGCCAGCGGATGCTGCCTGCCGCAGACGATGTCGAACACCTCCGTGTAGATCCTGGTCAACCTCAGGCTCGCAGGGTGGCCGGCATGCAGAACTCTTCCGAAAGCGAGGTCCAGCTTGCTCTGCAGCAGTCCGCCCAGCAGTTCGTCGGTCGTTCCTTCGACGAGGGAGAACTGGGCGCGGGGAAAGGTCTGCAGGAGACTGTTGATGCATCGTTCCAGGAGCGCCGAGGAAAGCGAGGGGAGGATACCGAGCCTGATATGGCCGCCGCCGCCCCGCGTGAAGTGCTCCAGGTCCGCGCTGATGTTTCCGATGTCGGCCATCACGATGGCGATATGCCGACGCAGGATCTCCCCGTGCGGGGTCAACTGCATCCCGCGCCGGTTGCGCTGGAAGAGCACCGCCCGGAACATCTCCTCCAGCTCGTGAATGAGCTTGGTGGCCGCGGGTTGGGTCATGTGCGACGCCGTCGCTGCCTTGCGGATGGTGTGGAGTTCGCAGACGTTGCGGAACACCTCGAGGTGCCTGAGGCGCAGCCGCGACTTGATCACGGCCAGGCTGGCGACGTCCTTGACCGGCCCGCTCGCTGGCGTCTCTGGCGATAACCGTTTCATTGCAGTACTGAAGTTTTCGTGATTATCCAAGAATCGAAAGACGAGGCATAGTGCCTCGGACCTACCCGGAGACACCCGATGCCAAGCAGACGAACCATCCTGACTGTTCTTGCCGCCGCGAGCTTGCTGGCGACGGCTCCCCACGCGTCCGCGGCCTTTCCCGAGAAGGCGATCCGCCTGATCGTGCCCTTTCCCGCGGGCGGCGCCACGGACGTCGTCGCTCGGGCGCTGGGCCAGCGCCTGGGCCAGATGCTCAAACAGCCGGTGGTGGTCGAGAACAAGGCGGGTGCCGGCGGCAACATCGGCGCCGACTTCGTCGCCAAGTCCGCGGCCGACGGCTATACGGTCCTCGTCGCATCGGCGGCAGAGGTCACGATCAACGAGTTCCTCTACCCCAAGATGAGCTACAACCCGGGCAAGGATCTCGCGCCGGTTGCGAAGCTGGCTTCGGCGCCACTGGCCTTGGTCGTGAACAGCGCCTCGCCGGCCGACTCTGTCCAGGCACTCGTCAAGTACATCAAGTCCAAGCCCGACGGCGCGAACTTCGCGTCTTCCGGGACGGGCGGGCCGCAGCACCTCGCGGCAGAACTGTTCAGGCTCATGTCCGGGAGCAAGATGAGCCACGTGCCGTACAAGGGCGGCGCTCCCGCCATGACCGATCTTCTCGGCAACCAGGTCGACTTGTTCTTTTCCGGCTTGCCACCCGCACTTCCGCACATCCAGGCCGGGAAACTGCGGGTGCTCGGCGTGAGTACTGCGCGCCGCTCGCCGCTGCTTGCGCAGGTGCCGACGGTTGCCGAACAGGGATTCCCCGGCTTCGACATCGAGAACTGGCAAGGGGTCTTCGTGCCGGCCGGCACACCCGCCGACGTCGTAGAGCTGCTTTCGCGCAGCATCGGCCAGATCGCGGCGGACAAGGCGTTCTCCGACCAGCTGCAGGCGCAAGGCGCCGCGCCGGATTACCTGGACGACAAGGCATTCGGCGAGTTCGTGTCCAGCGAAAGACGAAAGTACGCCAAGCTGGTGAAGGATTCCGGCGCCAAGGCGGACTGACTTGCAAGGCAAACGATGGAAATGACGCATATGATTCAGGACAGGGGCCGCCGGGTGGGCACGATGCAACTCACTGCCGAAGAGCATGCGATGCTGCGGGGGGACAGAGGCCCCGCCGTGCAGGAGGCGATCCAGTTCCAGATCGAAGTCGGCAGCTTCTTCGAGGCCAGCCGCTTCGTACCCATCACCCATGCCCATGTCATGGGAGACATCGAGGTGATGGGCGATGGGGGCTTGGAGCATCTTCGGGCGATGGGCGAAAAGCATGCGAAGTGCTCCGTGCCGACATCCAGCAACGCCCAATGCATGCACTTCAACGACGATGCCCGGCTACGGCAGGACGAGAACGAGGTGGTCAAGGAAAAGGAGATCCTCGCCCGCTACAAGATGATGCGGATCGCCACGACCGACTCCTGCGTCCCCTACCAGCAGGTCTACCAGCCGAAGCTAGGGGAACATGTGGCTTGGGGCGATACCGGCACGGTGATCTACGCGAACTCGGTGTTGGGCGCTCGCACGAACTTCGAGGCCGGCAAGGCGAGCTTCGCTGCCGCGCTTACCGGCCGCACTCCCGAGTACGGGTTCCACCTGGATGAGATCCGCGCCGGGTCCCTGCTGGTCGACCTGCAGGCGCTGATGCAGGACACGGCCGACTGGGGCGCGCTGGGCAAGATCGTCGGCCACCCGCACCAGGACTACTTCGCCGTGCCGGTATTCGACGGGTTTGGACGCATGCCGTCATCGGACGAGTTGAAGCAACTCGGCGCGTCGCTGGCCAGCTACGGGTCGATGGCGATGTTCCACATGGTCGGCGTCACGCCGGAGGCGCGGACGCGTGAAGCAGCTTTCAAGGGCAAGCAGCCTCGGGAGACGATTGTCGTGACCGACGCGGACATCCAGGCAGTGTACGACGCGTACCGCTACAAGGATGGCAGCGCAAACATCGTCGTTTTCTCGGGGCCGCAACTCTCCCTCTTCGAGATGCAGGATCTGGCGGAACTTTTCGAAGGCCGGCGGATCGCTCCAGGCATGGCAGCAGTCGCCACGACCAACCATATGGTCTACAGCGATGCCAAGCGCCTGGGATATGTCGACACGCTCGAGCAGGCAGGCGTCACGATCCTGCAAGGGGTGTGCTTCTACATCCTGCAGCGGCTGTCCAGGATCCGTGAGGAAAATGGATGGACCAACTTGATCTCCAATTCCGGAAAGCTCGTCAACACCATCACCGCCCACCGCTTCAACACGGTCCTGCGTCGCACGCGCGACTGCGTGGAGATCGCCTGTACGGGGAGGTTGGCATGAAGACGATCAAGGTGAAGCGAGCATGGGGCGAGCCGGTGGAAGCCCGCGCCCTGGTGATGCGGGAAGGCTTCAGTCCACGCTACGACCTTGATCGCTGGACGGGGATCATCTCCCGTATCGGCCACAGCGCCGAAGGCGAGTCGATACGTGACCGGGTCCTCATCATTCCCACCACGAAGGGCGGCGTGGCCGGGGGCTGGGCCTTTCTCGACCTGTTGAACAAGGGTATCGCCCCGAAGGCGCTCGTCTTCGGGAAGCTCAACCCGGTGATGGTGCAGGGCGCCGTGCTGGCGAGAATGCCGGTTATGGAGGGATGGGATCAGGACCTTCTGAGCATGGTCCGGACCGGCGACCTGGTCCGGCTCGAGCCGGGATCGAAGACCATCGCCATCCTGGGCTAGCGAAGCCCGGCGCTCGCGCGACGCGCGCCGTCACAGGGCAAGTGTCACGGCGCCGGCACAGGACTGCTCTCCTCCTTACAATTTCTGCGCCTGCAGGAAGCTGTCCATGCTCGCCTCCGCGAAGCTGAACCACAGATTCTGGTCGGCGCGGAAGCTGGAATAGTCGCTCCACACCTTCTTCCAGTTGGGATTCTTCGCCGACAATTCGCTGTACAGCGCCTGGGACTCGCGAAAGCCTGCGTCCATGACCTCCTTGGGAAAGCGGTGCAGCTTTGCCCCCTGTGCAACCAGCTCCTTCAAGGCCTTCGGATTCCTCGCGTCGTAGCGTGCCTGCATGACGGCATGTGCCTGGGCGGCCGCCGCCTCGACGATCGCCTTGTATTCGTTCGGCAATGCCTCGAAGGCCTTGACGCCCACGAAGAGATCCAGCTGGGCGCTGCCATCGTGCCACCCGGGATAGTAGTAGTGCGGCGCGACCTTGTAGAAGCCGAGCTTCTGGTCGTCCACCGGACTGCTGAATTCGACGGCATCGATGGTTCCCTTCTCGAGCGACTGGTAGATCTCTCCCCCTGGGATGGCCTGGGGGACGACGCCCAGCCGCTCGTAGACCCGCCCCGACACCAGTCCCGAAACCCGCAGCTTCAGGCCCTTCATGTCATCGAGCGACTTGATCTCCTTGCGATACCACCCGCCCATCTGTGCGCCGGTGTTTCCCATGGGAAAGTTGACAACGTTGAATGTCCGATAGAACTCCCGCATCAGCTTGAGCCCATTGCCGTCGTACATCCAGGCGTTCATCTGTCGCGTATTGAGGCTGAACGGGATGCCGTTGAAGGCAAAAGTCTCATCCTTGCCGGCAAAGAAATTGGAGGCCGTGTGGGCGCATTCGACGGTGCCGTTCTGAACGCCATCGAGGACCCCGAAGGCTGGCATCAGTTCACCTGCCGCATGGACACTGATGGTGAATTTCCCTCCGGTCATCTCGTTGACCAGCTTCGAGAACAGCTCCGCAGTGCCATAGATGGTATCGAGCGACTTGGGAAAGCTGTGTGCCAGACGCCACCTGATTGCGCTTTGGG
>JAEZQX010000346.1 GCA_023441105.1 Pseudomonadota bacterium
CAGCGCTTCCGTGTAGGCCCGCAGCGCGGCGCCGGTGGCCGAGGTCGGATGCGCCTCGACGGCTGCCGGCGTGCCGTTGGCGACCACGTAGCCGCCGCCGTCGCCGCCCTCCGGGCCGAGGTCGATGATCCAGTCGCTGGCGCGGATGACGTCGAGGTTGTGCTCGATGACCAGCAGCGAATGGCCGGCGGCGATCAGCTTGCGCAGGGCGCGCAGCAGTCGCGCGACGTCCTCGAAATGCAGGCCGGTGGTGGGCTCGTCGAAGAGGAACAGGGTGCCGGCCTTGCCCTTGCCGTTCCTGCCGGCGGGCCGCGCCGCGGCATCGGCCTTGCCCTGCTGGGTGGCTGCCTCGGCCAGGAATCCGGCCAGCTTGAGGCGCTGTGCCTCGCCGCCGGACAGCGTCGGCACCGGTTGACCCAGGCGCAGGTAGTCGAGGCCGACGTCGGCCAGCGGCTGCAGGCGCGTCGCGATCTCGCGGTCGCCGGCGAAGAACGACAGTGCCTGGTGCACCGTCAGCTCGAGGATCTCGTCGATGGAACGGGTCAGCTTGCGGCTGAAGGCGGTCGTGTCGCTGCGGCCTTCGATGCGGATCTCGAGGATCTCCGGCCGGAAGCGCTTGCCGTCGCAATCGGGGCAGCGCAGGTAGACGTCGGAGAGGAACTGCATTTCGACGCGTTCGAAGCCGTTGCCGCCGCAGGTGGGACAGCGTCCGTCGCCGGAGTTGAAGCTGAAGGTGCCGGCGGCGTAGCCGCGCTCGCGCGCCGTCGCCGAGGCAGCGAAGCGCTTGCGGATCGCATCGAAGGCGCCGACATAGGAGACCGGGTTGCTGCGGGTGGTCTTGCCGATGGGCGACTGGTCGACGAAGACGATGTCGTCGATCCAGTCGTCACCCAGCAGGCGGTCGAACTCGCCGGGCACCTCGCTGGGCTTGCCCTTGGCCTTCTTCAGCGCCGGCAGGAGCACGTCCTGCATCAGCGTCGACTTGCCGCTGCCGGAGACGCCGGTGAGGCACACCAGGCGGGTGAGCGGGATCTCGACGTCGATGTCCTTGAGGTTGTGCTCGCGTGCGCCCTCCAGCAGCAGCCGCGGCGTGGCGGCGACCACCGGCTGCGGATCCAGCGCCGCTACCTGCCGGCGCTGCGCGATATAGTCGCCGGTCAGGGTGGCGGCGCGCGCCAGCTCGTCGGCCGCACCGTTGAAGACGATCTCGCCGCCGCGCTCGCCCGGACCCGGGCCGATGTCGATCACCTTGTCGGCGGCGAACATCACCTGCGGGTCGTGCTCCACCACCACCAGCGAATTGCCGGCGTCGCGCAGCCGCTGCATCACGCCGATCACCCGGTTCATGTCGCGCGGGTGCAGCCCGATCGATGGCTCGTCGAGCACGAACAGCGTGTTCACCAGCGAGGTACCGAGCGCGGTGGTGAGGTTGATCCGCTGCACCTCGCCGCCGGACAAGGTCCGCGACTGGCGGTCGAGCGTCAGGTAGTCGAGGCCGACGTCCGAGAGGAACTTCAGCCGCGCGCGGATCTCGGTCATCAGCAGGTCGGTCGCCTCGTCCAGCGGCGCGGGGAGCTCGATCGCATGGAACAGGCGGCGCAGCCGCTCGATCGGCAGCAGCATGATGTCGTGCACGCACAATCCCGGCAGCGCCTGGAGCTGCTCGTCGCTCCAGTCGACCGAGTGCGGCTTGAAGCGTCGGTAGCTGCCGCTGCGGTCGGCGTCGTCGGCGTCGGCCATGGCGCGCTGCGCATCCTCGGCGCTGCCGATGCGCCACAGCAGGGCCTGCGGCTTGAGGCGCGCCCCGTGGCAGGCGGTGCAAGGCGTATAGGAGCGGTAGCGCGAGAGCAGCACGCGGATGTGCATTTTGTAGGCCTTGCTCTCCAGCCACTCGAAGAAGCGGTGGACGCCGTACCACTGCCGGCGCCAGTCGCCGGTCCAGTCGGGCGCACCGTCGATCACCCAGCGCTTGGCGCCTTCCGGCAGCTCCGCCCACGGCTGGTCGAGGTCGATCCCGGCCGCCCTCCCGTACTTCACCAGCTCGTCCTGGCATTCCTTGAAGCTCGAGGTCTGCCACGGCTTGATCGCGCCCTGCGCCAGCGACTTGCCGTGGTCGGGAATCACCAGGCCGAGGTCGACGCCGATGACGCGGCCGAAGCCGCGGCAGCATTCGCAGGCGCCGATCGGCGAGTTGAACGAGAACAGGCTCGGCGTCGGCTGGTCGTAGTCGATGCCGCAATCCGCGCAGGAGAAATTGTCCGAATAGCGCCAGACGCCGAGGTCCGCGCCGTCGTCGCCCTGGAGGTGCACCGCCATCCGCCCCTGGCCGCGGGCGAGGGCGGCCTCGATCGCCTCGGCCAGCCGCTGCGGCGCGACGGAGCTGGCGCGGAAGCGGTCGGCGACCACGTCCAGCACCACGCTGATGGTGCCGCTTGCATCCGTCGCCCCGGCCTTGTCGCCGGCCCGCGCCTTCGAGCGCGTCGCCCCGCCGGCCTTCCCGGCCTTCTTCGCCGGCTTGGCCGCCGCCGGACCGCCGGCAAGCTCGGTGCGCTTGTGGATGCGCGTGTAGCCCTGCGCCTGCAGGTGCTGCTCGACCTCGCGCTCGCTGAAGTTGGCCGGCACGGCGATCGCGAAGGTGACCACCAGCCGCGGATCGCCGGCGAGCAGGGCACGATCCCGGACGTTCTTCGCGATGCTGGCGGTGTGGTCGCGTTTGACCGGCTGCGCGCAATGGCGGCAATGCAGCGTGGCGGCACGGGCCAGCAGCAGCTTCAGGTGGTCGTTCAGCTCCGTCATCGTCCCGACGGTGGAGCGCGAAGTGCGCACCGGGTTGGTCTGGTCGATGGCGATCGCCGGTGGCACGCCGTCGATGCGGTCGACCTGCGGCTTGTCCATCCGGTCCAGGAACTGGCGCGCATAGGCGGAGAAGGTCTCGACATAGCGCCGCTGCCCCTCGGCATAGAGGGTGTCGAAGACCAGCGACGACTTGCCGCTGCCGGAGACGCCGGTCACCACCACCAGCTCGCCGGTCGGGATGTCCAGGTCGAGGTTCTTGAGGTTGTTCTGCCGCGCGCCGCGGATGCGGATCGGCGGTTGCAGCGCTGCGGCGCCGCCGCCCGGGAAGCTATCCGGATCGCCGGCGGTTTCCCGGCCGGCCGGTGTCATCGTGTTGCCTGAGATGCCTGTATTGCCAGAATCGCTCAACTGCTAGTCCCCGTCGCCATCGCCGCCGCCACCATTGCCATCACCGCTGCCGACTCCGGCACCGGGGCCGGCACCCGGGCTGGCACTGGCGCCGTCCTCGAACCCACCGATCTCGCCGGTCGCCCCGGCACCGCCGTGAGCACCGCCGCTGCCGCCGGCAGCGAGTCCGGCTGCACCGCCGGCGATGCCCCCCGCCGCCACGCCGGTACCC
>JAEZQX010000368.1 GCA_023441105.1 Pseudomonadota bacterium
CCGTCGCTCACGCGAGCGCACGACGCAGCTTTCACCGGATGCGGACGCCATGGTCGCGGCCTCGCTCGGGCTCGCCAATTCCGGCAGCCGGTCCGAGGATCGTTTCTGGGAGCACCAGCTCTCGCGCATCCTCGACCGTGCCCTGGATGCCGCGCATTCGGCCACCATCACCACCGCCCTCGAGCGGCTCAACCAGACCGACGGCGAAGCCTATGGCGCGCTGGTGGAGGCGGTCGAGCACGCGGCGGAGACGGCAGTGGTGGACGGCGCCGCGGTCGATGGCGCGGCCGGCAGCCGCTATGGCCTGCTGCTGACGGCGCCGCTGGTTGCCTGGACGCGTTTCGCCATTCCGTCGGGCGCGGTGACGCCCCAGGTCGCGGAGGCATTGTCCGCTGCATGGCAGCAGCTGATCCTCGCCCCCGGCGTCGTGTTCCGCATGGTGCCGTGGCTCTACAGCCTCGACCAGCTGCCGCGCGAGTTCTCGGACATGCGCAAGCTCACGCGCAAGCTGACCGGTGCGGCCGTCAGCGATACCGCCGCCCGCATCGACTTCAAGAACATGCCCGAGAGCGCCGAGATGCTCGCGGACACGCGTTTCCTGCTGGCCGTGGTCGCGGTGGATGATCCGCTCAAGCCGCTGTTCCGCTGGCAGCTGTCCGGCCCGGCGCATGCGTCGCGGGTGCTGTGCCTCGAGCAGTGGGTCGAGAACGCCCGGCCGCTGCTGGAGCCGCTGCTGCCGGGCTGCGGCTTCGAATGCCTGCTGCCGGATGCCTACCATATCAACCTGCGCGAGTCGGACCGGCGCGTGCGTGCCTACGGCATCAAGGCGGCAGTGCATTTCCTGAACCATGCGCTGGCGGTGGACGCGTCGCAGCTCAAGGCGACCATCGGTGCCTTCGGCGCCGAGCGCATCGACGAGTACCGCATCGGCCTGTCGGTGGGCGATGCCGACGAAGTCGCGCAGGGCGTGGTGTGGCCGCTGCTGGGCGCCGAATCCGAGAACGACGAGCCGACGCCGCTCGACCGGATCAAGGAAACGCTGCGCGAAGTCGGCGTGCAGGACATCACCGTCTGGTCGGAGGTCACCGAGCCGGAATTCTGCGAGGACTGCGGCGCGCCACTCTATCCGAGCCCGTCGGACGAGGTGGTGCACGTGGAGATGCCCGAGGACACCGAGCCGACCAGCACGCAGTTCCACTGAGCCGCGCGCCCCCGCTCGTGTCGTCGGTCAGGGCGACAGCCGCTCCCTGATCCAGCCGCCGATCGCCGGCCCCGTCCCGCCGGCTGCGCCATCGCGCCGGTAGGCAAGGCGGTCGTGCAGCCGCGACGGCCGGCCCTGCCAGAACTCCCATCGCTGCGGCGCCAGCCGGTAGCCGCCCCAGTGCGGTGGACGCGGCGGCTTCAGGCCGAACTTCAGGCCGTATTCCGCGGCGCGCGCCATCAGCTCGCCGCGACCGCCGATGACGCTGCTCTGCTCGGAAGCCCAGGCGCCGATCCGCGAGGCAAGCGGCCGCGAGTTGTAGTACTCGTCGGACTCCGCGTCCGACACCTTGCCGACGGTGCCTTCGATGCGCACCACCCGCTCCATCTCGACCCAATGGAACTGCAGTGCCGCCGCCGGGTTGCCGGCGAGCTGCCGGCCCTTGCGGCTCAGGTAGTTGCTGTACCAGACGAAGCCGTCGCCGTCATAGCCCTTGAGCAGCACCACCCGCGTGGATGGCCGGCATTGCTCGTCGACCGTGGCCAGCGTCATGGCGGTGGGTTCCGGCAGCTTGTTGGCCAGCGCCTGCTGCAGCCAGCTGTCGAACAACTTGAGCGGCTCGGCCGTCGACTGGTCTTCGTCGAGTTGGCCGAGCTCGTAGCTCTTGCGCAGGTCGGCGATCGATTTCATCTTGCGTCGTCAGGTTCCGTAGGAGTCAAGGCAGCGGTCCCGGCAGCGAGCCCGAGGAGATGATGCAGGCCGGCCGCGGCCGTGTTCGGCAGGCTCGCCGCATCCAGTCCGAAGGCGGGCAGGGCGGCGCGATAGCGGGCCAGCAGCTGCTCTTCGCCGATCAGCACGATCGGGGCGTCGCCGCCGATCTCGCGCGCGCGCCAGGCGACCGCGGATACCAGCTCGTGGCCGATCAGCAGTCCCGACAGGTAATCCGCGAGGACCGGGGCCGGCAGCCGTCCGGCGAGGTTCATCGAGCGCGCGGTGAACAGGTGCCGCATCAGGTCGCTGGGTCCGCTGCCGCGCGCCAGTTCGAGTGCCTGCAGGAAAGCGCCGGCGGCGGCCGCCGGTGGTCCGGGCTCCTGGCCGTCGGCGGGCCGGGCCGGTGCGGTCTTCATCAGGCGCCCGAGGATCGAGTGCTGGGTGA
Source organism: Pseudomonadota bacterium (assembly GCA_023441105.1). Next base: position 2,358 of record JAEZQX010000368.1, read on the forward strand.
GGCTGGCGTAGAGCTCGCCGGTCATGTAGGTGGCGAACAGGACGATCCTGCCGTCCTTGACCAGCACCCATTTCGAATGCGTGCCCGGCAGCACGAAGCACACGGCGTCGCGCTGCGACCGCATGGCGGCGAGAGCGCCGAAGACCTGCGTCTCCTCGCCGCGGATCACGTCCGGCAGCCGGTCTGGCAGATTCGACAGGATGCCGGGCACGAGCAGCAAGTCGCGTCCGGAAGCGGTCCGCACTGCTGTCATCCGTGCGGCAAGATCCGCGGCACCGGCGGGGCAGTCGACATAGGGTGCTTCGCGCCATCCCTGCGCGCTGCCGACCATGCCGCTGGCGATCAGCGGCACCTGCGGCTGTGCCGCCATCCAGTCGCCGGCCACCGCCTCGAGCGCGGCGTCGAATCCGCCTTCCTGCGCCGGGGCGGGCAGCGACAGGATTCCCCAGGGCTTTTCCCGCTGCGCGAGGATGGCGCCCGCGCCGTCGAGCAGGAATGCCCGCAGATTGCTCGTGCCCCAGTCGAGGGCGATGCCGGCTGCGGCCCTGCCGTCGGGCAGCGCATCACGCGGCGGCCGGGCGGCAGCGCCGGGGGCGGAGGAAGGGTTCATGGCCAAGAATGTCGGGATTCCGAAGGCTCGGGGCCGGAACTTGTTGTATAGCATGGACGATAACGCAAATCGGGCGCGGCGAGCCGCGCGGGCATGATGGAAGAGCGCTTGGCTGCAAGATGGCCGTTCTCGATGACGATGCTCGAGCATGGAGCTTTCGCCTTCTGCGGCCTGCTGGTATACGTGCTGGTGACGCGGATCGGCGAGCACCGGCGGCAGCCGTCGGCGGCGGTGGCCTGGGTGCTGGTCATCGCCATGCTGCCCTATCTCGGCTTGCCGCTGTTCCTGCTGTTCGGCACGCGCAAGTTCGCGCGCTCGAGCGGTCCGGCGCCGCCGATCGTCCCGCGGGAGCGCGTCCACGCGGCCGGTGCGGCCGCTGCCGCCGGCGATCCGGAGGCCAAGGTCGGACCGCCCTGGGCGACCAGCCTGCTGGCTTCGTTCGGGATGCCGGCGGCCACCGGCAACCAGGCGATCGACTTCCATGCCGGCGGGCAGCAGTCGCTGGCGTCGCTGCTGGCGCTGGCGCGCGACGCGCGCCATTCGCTCGAGGTCTGCACCTTCCTGCTGGGGCGCGACGAAGTCGGCAAGGCGCTGATCGACGAGCTGGTGCGCGCGGCCCGGAAGGGCGTGCGCGTCAGGCTGCTGCTCGACGCCTTCGGCAGCCTGCGCGCGCCGCGCGATCGTCTGCGCGAGCTGCGCCGCGCTGGCGCCGAGGTGCGCTGGTTCATGCCGCTGCTGCACAACCCGCTGCGCGGACGGACCAACCTGCGCAACCACCGCAAGCTCGCCATCGCCGACGGCCGCATCCTGTGGAGCGGCGGGCGGAACCTGGCGGCCGAGTATTTCATCGATCGCGACGGGGAGCCGGCGTGGGAAGACCTGACCTTCAGCGTGCGCGGTCCGCTTGCGGCACAGGCGCTGGCGCTGTTCGAGCACGACTGGCAGGTGGCAGCCGGACAGATCCCGCGGCTGCCGCTGCCGCTCGCCGCCGACAAGCCGGTGCTCTCGGGCGCCGGCGCGTCGGCGACCGCGCAACTCATCTCCAGCGGCCCGGACCATGTCGACGACACCGTCTACTCGCTGCTGCTGTCGGGCGCCTTCCATGCGCGCCGCCGCATCCTGGCGGTCACGCCGTATTTCGTGCCGGACGACGGGCTGCTGTCCGCCTGGTGCCTTGCCTGCCGCCGCGGCGTCGAGGTCACGCTGCTGGTGCCGCGGCGGTCGAACCATCCGCTGGCCGACATCGCGCGCGAGCGTTCCCTGCGGCATCTGCAACAGGCGGGGGGGCGGGTGCTGCTGGATCCGCACATGACGCACGCCAAGGCGGTGGTGGTCGACGATCGCATCGCGCTGGCCGGAACCGTCAACCTCGACGCCCGCAGCCTGTTCCTCAACTTCGAGCTGATGTTCGCCTTCTACGAGCGCGAGCAGATCGAGGAGCTGGCGCGCTGGATCGAGGTGCGCGGGCGGAGGGCCGAGCGCCATGACGCGGTGGCGCCCGGCTGGTGGCGCGACGTGGCCGAGGGCGTCGTGCGCGCCGTCGGCTACCAGTTGTAGAGCGCGCGCGCCAGCGCCGGGCGTGGACGCGGGTCTGGTTGGCCTGCATCTTCAAGCCGGTGTCTAATCGGGTATGGACGACTGGATCAGGACGCTGCTTGCCTGCCGCCGCAACG
>JAEZQX010000374.1 GCA_023441105.1 Pseudomonadota bacterium
GCGCCGCCCCGAGCGGCGCCGCCGGCCCACCGCCACTGCGCTTACCGCCCCCGGCACCGGCGAGGCCGCGCAGGTCGCGACGCAGGCGATGGATGGCCTCGTCCAACGGGCCGCCGGGAGCGATGGCCACCTCCCGGCGCAACAGGTCGCGCGCCCATTCGTAGTGGCGCTCCGCCTGCGGATAATGACCCGCGGCGCCGAGCAGCCGGACCAGGGTCGCATGCGCCGGCTCGGCGAGCGGATCGGCCTCGACCATCGCATGTCCATAAGGCAGCGCCCGCTGCGGCTCGCCGGCGAGCCGAGTGGTCAACGCCGCCAGGACATTGCGCCGCATCACACCGTAGTGCTCGCGACGGGTCACGCACCAATGATGGAACCGGTAGCACACCGGCAGGTCGAGGCCGTCCAGGAACTCGCCGCGCAGGCGTTCCGCCAACGCCTCCAGGTCGGACAGCGGCATCGTCAATGGATCGCTGCGATCCAGGGCCGTGCCGACCTGGCGGGTATCGACCTCGGCGGCGCGCATTTCGAAGGCGACCTTCTCCCGATCCGCGCAGAGGCCCGCGCCGCCGCAGCCATCGATCACCGCGCGCAGCTTGGTAAGGCTCCAGCGCAGCGACGCGCGCGGGTCATCCGGCCCTTCCCAGAGCAGGTCGCACAGGCTCGAGCGCGAATGCGCACTGCCGGTCTCGACGAGATAACCCAGCAGGGCACGGGTGCGGCGTGATGCCGGCAGCGGCAAGGACATGCCGCCGCTGCGTAGCTCCAGTCCACCCAGCAGCCGGATCCGCAGGCCGCCATCAGCGTTGCTCTCGCTCGCTACCACGCTCGCTCTCATCGTGGTTCCAACGCAGGCGGCGGATCGTAGCCCTCGGGCCGCGCTGGCTTCCGCCGATCGGTCCACGTTAGCACAGAACCCCTTCCAGGAGCATGCCATGCAGATCAGTCGAACCTTCCTGGCGGCAGCGGCCGCCCTCGCCTGCGGCGCAGCGTTCGCGCAATCCGCCGGCGGCGATGCCGTCGAAAAGACCTACCGGGACATCGAAGCCACGCTGGGCATGGTGCCGGGCTTCTTCCGCGAATTCCCCGAAGCCGGCCTGCCTGGCGCCTGGGATTCCTTCAAGCACGTGCAGGTCGCGGAGGACACCGCGTTGCCGCCGAAGGTCAAGCAACTGATCGGGCTGGCGGTGTCGGCCCAGATCCCGTGCAGCTACTGCATCTACTTCCATACCGAAGTTGCCAAGGCCTACGGCGCGACCCCGGAGGAGATCAAGGAAGCGGTCGCCCTCGCGGCCATCTCGCGGCACTGGAGCACCGTCCTCAACGGCATGTCGATCGACATGGCGAGCTTTCGCAACGACGTGGACACATCGCTCCGGCTGGCCTTGGAAAAGGCCAAGAAGTAGGCAACGCGCCGCATTGCGGGGCAGGCGGCGCCAGCCGCGCCGCCGCCTGCGACAGCGACGACAGCGGCGCCCGCGAACCCGCGGCAAACCCTTGGCCGGCAGCCTGCGATCCAGGGAAATCGCATCCTGAGGCAGAATCAGCCCGTACCGGAGGCCAGCCATGACACAGACCCGCGATTCCCACCCCACCGCCAACGACCCGCGCAGCCCCCTGTTGCTGCGCGGCGTGCTCTCGCCGGTGGTCACGCCATTCAAGCCGGACCTGGCGCCCGATCCGGCCCGCTTCGTCGCCCACTGCCGCTGGTTGCTGGGCAACGGTTGCGACGGACTCGCCATCTTCGGGACCAACAGCGAAGCCAACTCGATGACCGTGCAGGAGAAGATCGACCTGCTCGACGCGCTGCTCGACGCCGGCGTCGATGCCGGCCGGCTGATGCCCGGCACCGGCGCCTGCGCCATCGGCGATGCCGTGGCGATGACGCGCCACGCCGTCGACCGCGGCTGCGCCGGGGTCCTGATGCTGCCGCCGTTCTACTACAAGGGCGTGTCGGACGATGGTCTGGCGCGCTACTTCGGCGAGGTGATCGAGCGGGTGGGCAACGCCAACCTGCGCGTCTACCTGTATCACATCCCGCCGGTGGCGCAGGTGGGCATCTCGCTCGACCTGATCGCGCGCCTGCGTCGCGACTTTCCTCAGAACGTCGTGGGCATCAAGGACTCGTCCGGCGACTGGAACAACACCCGCGCGATGCTGGAGCGCTTCGGCGCCGATGGCTTCCAGGTCTTCTGCGGCAGCGAGGACTTCCTGCTGGCCAACCTGCGCCAAGGCGGCGTGGGCTGCATTACCGCGACCGGCAATGTCAATCCCGGCGCCATCGGCAATCTCTACCGCACCTGGCAGCAGGAAGGAGCGGACGAGCGCCAGCGCGCGATCTCGCATACCCGCAGCCTGCTTCAGAAATTCCCGATGATCCCGGCGCTCAAGGCCACCATCGCCCACTTCGGCGACGATCCCGCATGGGCGGCGGTCCGGCCCCCGCTGCAGCCGCTGACCGGGGCGCAGGCGAGCGCGCTGCGGCAGTCGCTCGCCGACGACGGCTTCGGCATGCCGGGCCTGCGCGGCGCCGCTGCATGACGCCGGGAAATCCACCGGCGCAGGTTCTCGGGCCTGGGGTATGGGACCGAGC
>JAEZQX010000376.1 GCA_023441105.1 Pseudomonadota bacterium
TTCAAACAACAAGACAACTTGCCGATGTCGTGGCGGGTGTCGTCCGTCGCCGGCAAAAGAAGCCGGAGGTGGGCAAGAACCCGGCAACACGTACCTTTCAAGCTCTACGGATTCACACCAATAACGAAGGCGTCGAGCTCGAGAGGGCACTAGACGCGGCGATCGACTGTCTTGCGCCCGGCGGGCGCCTGGCCGTCATCAGCTTTCACTCGATCGAAGATCGCATGGTCAAGCAGTTCATTTCCCGGCATAGCGGCAAGAGCGGCGCCAGGCATCCAGTCACGGGCGCGCCGCTCGCCGCCCCGGTGCTGCGCAGCTGCGGCCGGGTGCTGCCGGGGGACGAGGAAGTGCGCGCCAATCCGCGGGCCCGCTCGGCCGTCCTGCGCATCGCCGAGCGCACCGCGGCGGGGGCGCAGCAATGAGCAGCAGCTCGTTCCTCGCCCGTCTCAACGTCGCCCTGGCCGCAGTGCTGGTGGTGGCATCGCTGCTGCTGGTCACCTCGCAACACCGCGCCCGCAAGCTCAGCATCGAACTCGAGCGCGCCCAAGGACAGATGCGCGAGCTCGATGTCCGTTATTCGCAGCTGCAGATGGAGATCTCCAGGCTCGCCAAGCCCGCGCTGGTCGACAGCCGGGTCCGCAAGGAGCTCAAGATGATCCCGTTGTCGCCCGAGCGCACGCTGTACCTGAAGGAGCCCAACTGATGGTCAGATCGGTCAAGTTCGCCGCACCGAAACTCCTGCAGACGCGGCTCCAGTTGTGGCGCTCGCGGTTCATCTTCGGGCTGGTGGCCCTTTGCTTCGTGGCCCTGGGCGGCAAGGCGCTTTACCTGCAGACGATGTCCGCGCCGTTCCTCCAGGCACAGGGCGCGCAGCGCTACGAGAAGACCATCGAGCTGCAGGCCAACCGCGGGCGGATCATCGATCGCCACGGCGTCGTGCTGGCCTCGAGCCTGCCGGCGCGTTCGGTGTGGGCCTACCCGGACCGGGTCGACCTGAGCGATCCCCGGCTGATGGATCTTGCCCGCCTGCTCGACATCAAGCCGCTCGACCTGCAGCGCCGGCTGACCGCCGAGGACCGCAATTTCGTGTTCCTCAAGCGGCAGGTGGATCTCGACACCGCCGATCGCATCAAGGCGCTGCGGATCAAGGGCGTCGGCCAGGACGGCGAGTACAAGCGCGACTATCCCCAGGGCGAGATGGTTGCCCATCTCGTCGGCTTCACCGACATCGGCCATGTCGGGCAGGAAGGGCTCGAGCTCGCCTTCCAGTCGACGCTGGCAGGCCATGTCGGCAGCCGCCGGGTGATCCGCGACGGCACCGGCCAGATCATCGGGGCACTCGATCAGGTGCGCGAGCCGCGCGACGGCCGCGACCTGCGCCTGACGATCGACACCCGCATCCAGGCCCGCACCTTCGCGGCACTGAAGACGGCGGTCAACGACAGCAAGGCCAAGGCCGGCGCCGCCGTCGTGCTCGATGCCAAGACCGGCGAGGTGCTGGCGCTGGCGAACTGGCCCTCCTACAACCCCAACGACCGCAGCGACCTGTCGGGCGCGCAGTTGCGCAACCGCGCCATCACCGATCTCTACGAGCCGGGATCGACGCTCAAGGTCTTTACCGCGGCGCTGGCGCTCGAGAGCGGCAAGTACCGGCCCGCCAGCATCATCGATGCGCGTGAAGGCCGGCTCACGATCGGGCGCGACACCATCCGCGACGCGCACCGCGCCCGCGAGCTGATGACGCTCGAGGAGGTGATCCAGCACAGCTCCAACATCGGCACCGCCAAGATCGCGCTGACGCTGCCGGTCGAGGACCACTGGCGCCTGCTGACCGCCTCCGGCTTCGGCCAGGCACCGAAGATCGGCTTCCCCGGCGCGGCCGCGGGCCGGCTGCGCCCCTACAAGAAGTGGAAGCCGATCGAGCAGGCCACCATCTCCTATGGCCACGGCATCTCGGTATCGCTGATGCAGATGGCGCGGTCCTACACGATCTTCGCCGGCAATGGCGAGCTGCTGCCGGCAAGGATCTTCAACACCGAGGACGAACAGCGCGGCCGGCCGATGCAGGTCTCGCTGCGCAGCCGCGACGACAACACGGTCCGCGGCGTGCCGGTGATCAAGCCGGAGACCGCCGCGGCGATGCGCCGCATGCTGGAGATGGCCGCAGGCCCGAAGGGCACGGCGCCGCTCGCCAAGGTGCCGGGCTACCGCGTCGGCGGCAAGACCGGGACCACCACCAAGATCGAGAACGGCCGCTACGTGAAGAAGTACGTCGCTTCCTTCGTCGGCATGGCGCCGATGTCGGATCCGCGGATCATCGTCGCGGTGATGATCGACGAACCCTCGGCCGGCAAGTACTACGGCGGCCAGATTGCCGGCCCGGTCTTCAGCCGGATCGCGGGCGATGCGCTGCAGACGCTGGGCGTCGAGCCCGATGCCCCCTTCGAGACGAAGATCCCGCCGATGGTCGCGCTGAGGAAGGAAGGCGTGTGACGGTTGTGTCGGTCATCGATCCGGTGGCGCGCGCCGCCGCGGATTGGCTCGCACGGCAGTTGCCGGCGAAGGCCCGCCTGTCCAGCGACAGCCGTGCCATCGGCGCCGGCGACGTGTTCATCGCCTACCCGGGCGAGAGCAGCGATGGCCGGGCCTTCATCGGCCAGGCGCTGGCGGCCGGCGCAGGCGCGATCATCCTCGAGAAGGCGGACGCGGCGTCGTTCGAGCCGGTGCTGGCGCAGTCGGCCACGCCGTCGCTGCAGGTCGAGGGATTGCGCCGGCGCGCCGGCGAGCTCGCCGCGGCCTACCTCGGCGAGCCGACCGCGCGGCTGACGGTGGTGGCGGTCACCGGCACCAACGGCAAGACCAGCTGCACCCACTGGATCGCCCAGGGCCACGACAGCCGGGCAGCGGCGCGCGGCAGCCAGCCCGGCATGCCGAAGGCGGCGGTGATCGGCACGCTTGGTGCCGGCGTTCCGGGCGAGCTGTCGGCGCCGACGCTGACCACGCCGGATGCGATCGGCCTGCAGCAGCAGTTCGCCGGCTTCGCCGAGCAAGGCATCGAGCTGGTCGCGGTGGAGGCGTCGTCGATCGGCCTGCAGCAGGGACGGCTCAACGGCACGCACGTCGCCGTGGCGGTGCTGACCAACCTGACCCGCGACCATCTCGACTACCACGTGACGATGCAGGCCTACGCCGCTGCCAAGGCCAGGCTGTTCGCCTGGCCGACGCTGGCGGCGATGGTGGTCAACCTCGAGGACCCGGCCTCCGCCGAGATGCTCAACGCCGCCGATCCCGACTTGCGGCGCATCGGCTACCTGATCAACGACGACGCTGCCGCCGAGGACCCGGGCGGCGCGCTGGCCGACGCTGGCGAGCGTTCCACCTCCTGCAGCGACCTGCTGACCCTCACCCCCGTCGATGCCAGCGGCCGGGTGGTGCTGACCCACTTCCGCTCCAGCGAGCCGGCGTCCCCGCCGGCCGGCGACGATGCGCCCGACGGCATCGAGGACGGCGCCGGCGGCGAGCGGGAGGACGGTGCGGGCGGGCCGGCGAGCGTCGACCTGCGGCTGTCGCTGATCGGACGCTTCAACCGCAGCAACGTGCTGGCGGTGGCCGGCGTCTGGCTGGCGCTGGGCTGGTCGCTGGCCGAGGTGGCGACCGAGCTCGAGAAGCTGCGGCCGGTGCCGGGTCGACTGCAGGTGGTCGGCGATCCGGCCGATCGCCGCCTGCCGCTGGCTGTGGTCGACTACGCGCACACGCCCGATGCGATCGCCAACGCGCTGCAGGCGCTGCGGCCGCTGGCGACGTCGCGCGGCGGTCGCCTGTGGTGCGTGTTCGGCGCCGGCGGCGATCGCGACCCCGGCAAGCGCGCGCCCATGGCCGCGGCCGCGCAAGCGCATGCCGACCTGCTGGTCCTGACCAGCGACAACCCGCGCAGCGAGAGTCCGACGGCAATCATCGCCCAGCTGCGCGCCGGCCTGGACCGCGCGCCGCAGCTCGTCGAAGCGGACCGCGCCAAGGCCATCGCCGCGGCGCTGGGCGCCGCGAACCCGGCGGACGTGGTGCTGATCGCCGGCAAGGGACACGAGACCTACCAGGAGATTGGCGGCCTGCGCCAGCCCTTCTCCGACGTCGAGCATTCGCGCCGCGCGCTGGAGGCGCGCGCCGCAGGATCGCCGGGCGGTACCGCTGTGGATGGCCAGGATGTTTGAGCTTCGCCAGGCATTCGATTGGCTGCCGCAGGCGGTGCTGCTCGGCACCGGCGCCGAGCGGGTGACGGCCGTGTCGACCGACACCCGGACGGTTCGCGAGGGCGACCTGTTCGTCGCGCTCAAAGGCGAGAAGTACGACGCGCACGACTTCGTCGGCGCTGCGATCGACAGCGGCGCGGCAGCAGTGGTCGTCGAGCGGCTGACCGACCGCCTGCGCCGGCCCGCCCTGCTGGTGCCCGACAGCCGCAAGGCCCTCGGCTGGATCGCGGCCGGCTGGCGCGCCCGCTTCAGCCTGCCGCTGATCGCCGTCACCGGCAGCAACGGCAAGACCACCGTCAAGGAGATGACCGCCGCCATCCTGGCCGCGCACTTCGGCAGCGCGGCGTTCGCGACCCGCGGCAACCTCAACAACGACGTCGGCGTGCCCTCGACGCTGCTGGCGATGACCGACGCCCACCGGGCCGCGGTCATCGAGCTCGGCATGAACCACGTCGGCGAGATCGCCTGGCTGGCATCGCTGGCCCGGCCGACGGTCGCCTTGGTCAACAATGCGCAACGCGAGCACCAGGAATTCCTCGCCGGGCCCGAGGCGACGGCCGTCGAGAACGGCGCGGTGTTCGGCGCGCTCGAACCGAACGGGGTCGCCGTGTTCCCGGGTGACGATCCGCACGCGCCCATCTGGCGCGAGCTGGCCCAGGGGCGGCGAACCATCGAATTCGGGCTCAGCCCGGAGCAGCCGGTACATGCCACGAGCAGCGCTCGTCCGGCAAGCTTCACCGCCATCATCGAAGGGCGGCCGCTGCAGATCGAGCTCAACATCGCCGGCCGGCACAACGTGCGCAACGCGCTCGCTGCGGCGGCCTGCGCGCATGCCATCGGCGTGCCGTTCGACGCGATCGCCCGCGGCCTGCGCGCCTTCGAGCCGGTCGCCGGCCGCCTGCGGCGGCTCGACACCGCGGCCGGCTTCGAGCTGATCGACGACAGCTACAACGCCAATCCCGATTC
>JAEZQX010000378.1 GCA_023441105.1 Pseudomonadota bacterium
TCAGGCTGACGCGCAACTGGTCGATGCCGAGAGCGGCCGACAGGCGGGAAGGATCGGCGCGGTCGTTGCTGTAGGAGGAGAAGCCGTCGATCCGATGCGGATCGATGCCCGCATCCTTGCAGGCCGCCAGGATCGCCGTCAAGGCCAGCTTGAACTCGGCATCGGGTGACTCGCCATGCTTGTAGTAAGCGGATTCGCCGATACCAGCGACGGCCACCTTTCCCCTCAAACTGCGGTCCGCCCTCATGTCGCCGCCGCCGCAGCAGGCGATGCCGGCGTCGGACCATGGCCCGGTCGCAGACCGATCGCGCCACTCCGCGCCAGCACCTTGATCCGTTCCTCGTCGAATCCATGCTCTCGCAGGACGACGCTGGTGTGCTGCCCGCAGACCGGGGCAATTGCCCGCGGGTCACTGTCGGCCAGGGCGGCCGACCCGGGCAGCCGCGGAATAGGGACCGGGACCGGCGCGCCTTGCTGGTCGAGCCAGCCGATCGCTTCAGTCGCGACCACGTGCTCATGGGTGAGGAAACCGGTGTAGGTATTGAGTCGTTCGTACAGCAGGCTGGCCGCTTCGAAGCGGCGGGCAAGTTCGATCGATTCGAACCGCCGAAAGTGGTCGCGCAGCGTCGCCAGCAGCGCCGGCTCGTTCGCGATGCGCGCGGCGCGGCTGCTGAATCGCGGATCGACTGCAACCTCTGGGCATTCCAACGTCCGGCAAAGCGCCGCCCATTCCGTTTCCTTGATGATCTGGATCTGCATCCAGCCATCGGCAGCTTCGAAGGACCCGCTGGGTGGCACGTTTGTCGTTGCATCGTCGCCATCCAGCGCCGCAGCGATCAGCCTCACCGTCTGCAGTGCCGCAGCGCCCTCGAGCAGGCTCACGGAAAGATGCCTGCCACGCACTTCATCGCGCCGTGCATACAGCGCTGCGGACAGCGCCTGGAAGGCGTAGAGCGCGGTCGTCATGTCAACGATGGATATCGGCACCCGCTGGGGGATTCCATCGGATCCCCTGTTCTCGAGCGTGAGGCCGGTGAAGGCCTGCAGGACCGGATCCATGGCGGGCCGGTCGGCGAGCGGCCCCGCGGCGCCGAAGCCGGAAAGGGACAAGTAAACGATGCCCGGCACCCGATCGGCCACCGCCTCATAGCCGAAACCAAGCCGATTCATCACGTTCGGCCGGAAGCCTTCGATCAGCACGTCCGCATCCTGCAGCAGGCGCCACAGCAGCGCCTTGCCGTCGGGGTGCTTGAGGTCCACCGCAATGCTGCGCTTGCCAAGATTGGCACAAATGGAGAAGGCGCTGTGGTCGCCGTAGCTCGTGCTCAACGTCCGGCTCCAGTCGCCCGCCACCGGCTCGACCTTGATGACGTCGGCGCCATGCTGGGCCAGCAGCATGGCGCAATAGGGAGCCGCAAGCCCCTGGCTGAGATCGATGACCTTCAAGCCACGGAAGGGGGCTTCATAGCTCATGCAACTGTCCTGCCTGCCGACGTGAGACGTTCCGTTCAAGGCTGATCATTGCATCTTCGTCCCGGACACGCGGACGACCTCGCCCCACTTGTCGATCTCGTTCTTGACGAAGGTCCGGAACTCATCGGGAGGCAGCGGCACGGCCTCCGATCCCTGATCGGCGAGCTTGCTTTTTATCTCAGGCTCGAGCAACGCCTGCTTCATTGCCAGGTAGATCTTGTCGCGAACGGCAACTGGAACCCCGGCCGGCGCGAAGAGGCCGGCCCATCCCGAAGCCACCAGTCCTGGCACGCCCTGCTCGATGGCGGTCGGAAGATCCTTGGCGAAGGCAACGCGCTCCTCGGAGAGGACCGCCAGACCGCGCAGCTTGCCGCTTCGAATATGAGGCAGCACCGGCGCGTAGTAGATCATCATCTGTACATGGCCCGCCAGGAGGTCGGCGACCCCCTGGCCGACGTCCTTGTAGGGCACATGCACCAGCTTCGCATCGGTCTTCATCCGCAGCAATTCGGTGGCCAGGTGCCCCGAGCCGCCGACACCGCTCGAGGCATAGCTCACTCCCTGGGGCTGGGTTCTGCTCCAGGCGGCGAACTCCTTCAGGTTCGTCGCCGGCACCGCCGGATGCACCACCACCAGCCCCGGCGGGACGGTGGCAAGCCCCACCGGCAGGAAGTCGCGCAAGACGTCGTAAGGAAGCGACCGCAGCGAGACAAGGGTGCCATGTGAGGCGACCGTACCCATGACCAGGGTGTGACCGTCGGGGGTTGCTCGCGCGACCTCCTCACTGCCGATGACACCCGTTGCGCCGGCCTTGTTCTCGACGACGACAGGTCCTCCGAGGATCTGCGACATCTTCGGCGCGATCATGCGGGCGGTGAGATCGGTGGTCGACCCGGCGCCATAGGGCACCACGATTCGAATCGGTCGGGAAGGAAACTGCCCCGCGCTCGCCTGCGAGTATGCCGAACGCGGCAGGACGCCCACTGCCGCGCCGGTCATCATCGATGCCCCAAGCATCGCCCTCATTGCTCGCCTGCGATCCGTCATGGTTGTCTCCTCTTGGATGGGCAACTCGTCCGCGGGGACCTGGACTCGTGCGTCTCACACCTTGTCCACTCCTCGTGCAGGATGCCCTCGCGGGCATCGTAGCAGCGGCCTGCGGATAAGTAACGTTTAATATTCCTATCCTTTATTGAGCTGGCCAAATTCTCAGCGGACGACCATGCGATCGATCCCCGACCTGTCGATCACGCAGCTGCGCAACTTCCTGCTGGTCGCCGACCTTCGCAGCTTCAAGGCTGCGGCAGAGCGCGCGAATCGATCCCAGCCGGCCCTGTCGTTGTCGATTCGCGAGATGGAGGAGCGGCTCGGGCAGCCGTTGTTCGACCGATCCATGCGGGGGATGCCGACCCCATTCGGCCGGCAATGCCTCCCCCTCGCGCGCCAGTTGGTCGAACAGTACGACCGCTTCTCCGAGGAGATTGCGCGGCTCGCGAACCATCAGGCGGGAAGCCTGCGGATCGCCAGCGTCGTCACCGCCAGCACGCAATGGCTGTGCCGCGCGATGCCGGCATACCTGCAGGCGCTACCCGGCGTGCGCGTTCACCTCATCGACGACAACACACCGGGAATCGAGCAGATGGTGCTCGAGGATCGCATCGACTTCGGGATCTGCGGTCCGGGCTCAGGCGACAAGCGTCTGCAGTTCGACCTGTTGTCGCGGGATCGCTTCGGGCTCGTCTGCGGCAAATCTCATCCGTTGGCTCGCCGCCGCTCGATCCGCTGGTCGGACCTGGAACGGCAGGTGCTGATCTCGACGGTGGTCAGCGAGTCCCTGCTGCTCCTGCACCCCGAGGCTCGGGCGCTGACCCGGCATTCGATGTTCGTGGCGCATATGGGAACCTTGCTGAACCTGATCGAGCGCGGCATCGGCGTGGCAGTGCTGCCGGCGATGAGCGCGTCCGTCGCCGAAGGCAGGGTCGCCTTCGTGCCGCTGATCAGGCCGGCTGCTCATCGGGAGCTCGGCATCCTGAGGTTGAAGGGAAGGACGCTGGCGCCACCAGCGGATGCCATGCGGCAGATGCTGGTGGAAATCGCGTCCGCTAGCTGACCGGCGGATCGCAGGCGCGACTCGGCGGGAGGCGACTGGGCGCTGACGAATTGCGCCTAGGGAGTCGCGCCAGTCCTGGATGCGTCGACTGCCATGGCCGGCGCCTGACGCGAGCCTAATCAGGCAGGCCTCGGCAAGTTGAATCTATCTCGAGAGAACTGCCGCGAGTCGGGGATCGATGGAGCCGTCCGACATGAGCTTGTCGGGCAGGAAGCGCGTCTGGATCTTGTTGATCTCCGCGAACCCGATCATGTCCGAGAAATTGCCGTGGTCTTCGACTGGGCGGGGCAGATTCCTCGCGCAACGCGATCTGCTCAGTGCGGACAAGTTCTCGCGCATCGCCTGAGCGGCAGACATCAGAGCCACCAACGGGAAGGTTGCGATAGCCGCGACGCTCTCTATCTGGTCGGAATCGAGTTCCTTCTCGAGCCACCCGACGATCTGAAGGGAAACCTTCGCCCCGATCTCATCCCGAAGGCGGACGATGTCTTCGTATCGCCTGATTCCTCGGGAGGTAGGCTGCACGACGTCGGCGCCGGCTTCCAGGTACAGCTTCGATCGAGCGATGACCTCATCGATATCGTCCGCGTCGGTACGCGCGATGACAACGAGATCCGGATCGCCCCGAGCCTCCACAAGTGCTCGCAACTTCGCGAGCGAGAAATCGATATCCGAGACGCCTACGTCGGAAGACGATAGCGGACAGCGCTTCGGAGACACCTGATCTTCAAGGACGACTCCAGACACTCCGGCGCGCTCGAACTCACCCATCGTTCGCGTCACGTTCAAGGGGCCGCCATAGCCGGTGTCGATGTCGGCGATGACGGGTCTCGCAACGATCGAACAGATGTTGGCTACAACCGTAGCATTCTCGGTCATCGTGTAGAGCTCCGCGTCCGGCCTTCCCAGGAGGGAAGCTGAAATCCCGAAGCCCGTGGTGAACACGACGTCAAAGCCAGCCTGCTGCACAAGCCTCGCACTTACTCCGTCGAACGCACCCGCCGCCCATACGGTACGTCCCGTCCCGATCATTTGCCGTAGTGTCTGCTTCATCGCTCCTCGCCCAGTAGATGAGTTTCAGCGGCGTGCCCTCAAGGCTTCGGCAAGCCGCGGTTCCACCGGCCTCGCGTATGCAGCCGGATTCCTGGGCTGGGCGGTCATCGCCAGCTTCTTCAAGGAAGCCGATCGGGATGCCAAGGCATGCACAAACATCCTTCGGTCGCTGCCGACGCTCAGGATGGTGGCCCCCGCTTCCACGCATCGAAAGGCATCCGCACCCATCGACTCGGGTGTGATCGAGAACATGTTCGCAACCACATCGATCTTGAATCGCCCCGCGAGCTCCGTCATGTGCTTCACCATCCTCTCCACTTCCGGATGCCTGATGTTGCCGTCGTAACCCATCGCCTGAGCAAGATCGAAGGCCCCTATCACGATGGCGTCGATGCCTTCGACAGCGAGGATCTGCTCAAGATTCTCGACCCCCGTCGGACTTTCGATGATCAGCCAGACCGACGTATGGTCATTCGACCAGCGCACGAAGTCCCCCCAGTTGCCGGCCTGGTGCCAGGCAGCGCGGGTGCCTGGACATGCGCCGCGGGCCCCGGACACGTGACCGCTGGCGTACTTCGCAGCGGAAACCACCGCTGCAGCCTGCGCTTGCGTCTCGACGTTGGGCACGATGACACCCATTGCTCCTGCGTCCAGTGTTCTCATGATGAAGGAGCGCTCATGACTCGGCACGCGAACCAGCGGCGTGATCCCGACCGCATCCGCGGCCCGGATCATCTCGACCGCCGACTCGATATCGAAAGATCCGTGTTCGCAGTCGATCCAGACATAGTCGTAGTCTGTCGCCCCAGCCATCTCGACCACCTCGGGGCTGGCCAATTGAACAACGATGCCAATGGGCACGACTCCGTCGTCCCGGCTTCTCTGGATCCTGTTGATTCGTTCGCGCATGATGGCTTTTTCTTCCGTTAGTCCAGTTCGATCTTGGTGCTCTTGAGGATTCCTTTGACCGATTCTTCTTCGCTCGATATGAGGCGCGCAAGACTTTCCGGACTTCCGCCTGCGGGGGTTGCGCCGAAGCCGGCAATACGCTCGCGAACTTCCGGATCCGCAAGAGCCTTGTTCGCATCCTCGTTCAGTCGCTTGATGATGGCGCCTGGCGTTCCGCGAGGTGCTACCAACGCAAACCAAACCCCATAGTCGACATTGACTCCTGCCTCGGTCAGCGTGGGCACCTCAGGCACCTGCTCGGAACGCTTGGGTGACGTGACCGCCAATGCCCGGAGACGACCGGACTTGATCAAGCCCAATGCGGAAGTCAACTGATCGAAGGCGAAATCCGTCGTGCCGGCGATGACGTCTGCCAGCATCGGCGCGCTGCCCTTGTAGGAGACGTTCAATGGACGAGTACCTGTCGCGGCCTTGAAGAGTTCCGTGGTGAGATGCTGACTGGATCCGACCCCCGGCGTTCCATAGCTGACTTTGTCCGCTCGTTGCTTGAGGTCCGCGACCAGGCCGGCAACAGTCGTGATGTTGGAGTCAGCGCGAACGACGAGAACCTGGGGAAGAGTCGCAAGAGCGATGACCGGATCAAAGGCGGTCCGAGAGTCGTAGGACATGGACTTGTAGAGAAACTGATAGCTAGCCAATGGTCCGGGAGACCCGACAAGCAACGTGTGGCCGTCAGGCGCGCTTCGGGCGACCCGCTCGGCACCGATGCGCCCACCGGCACCGGCGAGGTTCTCGACGAGTACCGGGCGACCTAGCGACACTCTCAGTTTGTCCGCTATAAGGCGGCCCATGATGTCCGTCGTTCCACCCGGCGGAAACGGGACGACGATCCGGACGGTCTCGGTAGGCCACTCCTGCGCAAGAGAAGCGCCTGCGGAACAGCCGAGGGTCAAGCCGGCGGCAAGAAGCCAGCAAGCTTTCTTGAACTTCATGAGTTGAGGTCTCCTCCGTGAAACTTGGTAGGATTGTATAGGCATTTACCTAAATGTCTAGACAAATAGGGTGCGCGGTGAGATCTAGCAAGGCAGCGAGTCGATATGCACGAATTGCGCAACACCTCATCGAGGAGGTTGCAGCCGGAAAGTACCCAGTGGGAGGATTGCTGCCGACAGAAGCAGAACTCTGCCGAAAGTTTCAGGTCGCCCGAAATACCGCGCGCGAGGCGGTTCGAGTACTTGCCGATCTCGGCCTGGTTAGGAGGCAGCCAGGCCTCGGAACAGTCGTCGAACGGCAGGCAGCCGTTCCCAGGTTCACCCATCAGGTGAGTTCGAGCGCCCAGCTGTTCGCATACGCCCAGCCGAGCGAGCAGCGCGTGCTCTCGGTGGACCATGTCCTTGCAGACAGCCATTTGTCCGCCTTCCTCGATTGCGAACCTGGCGAGCTGTGGACGCGATTGGAGACGCTCAGGTGCCTGAGACGGGATCGGCTACCGATTGCCCACTCGCAGCTCTTCCTTCCCCGACGTTACGCGGCGATCGCGGACTCCCTGGACGCGCTTGAGATGCCCTCGTACTCCGTCGTGGAACGTCAGCTCGGCCTGAAGTTTGCTCGCCTGAAACAGGAAAACAGCGCCCGCCCCTTGCCTCGCAAGGTCGCCGACTTGCTCCAGGCTTCAACCGGTTCCGCGGCACTCTATGTCGTGCGTCACTATCTGACCGGAGCAGACGAAGTGCTCTTTGTCACCGAGACCTTCTACCCGAGCGGCCGCTTCAGCTTCTCCTTTGAGATGCAGCTCGCCGACTAGCCGCCCCCGAGCTTCCGGCATCGGGCGACCTTCAGATCGAGGGGGAGCGAGCAGGTCGCGAGGCCCAGGACGGGCAGCGTCCCTGCCCGAAGCAGGGAACGCCCACCGAAAGCGGATCAGGCGTCGGTTTCATCCGAAGACGAGATCCGGACTTCGCCTGCGACCTTCGGCAACAGCAGCGAGATCCTGGGTAGCGCGAACTCACGCAGGGCATCGATGGCAGCGCTGCGCAGTCGCTGCGCAATTGCCGTACCCTCGCCGCGGCGAACGGCCACGACCAGTTCGCGGCGCATGGCGGGACCGGGCAACGGCAACACCCGCACGGCGCTCGGCTCCATCATCGACTTGATGCAGATCAACGGCGTCATGATCGTCCAGCCGAAGCCGCCGGCCACCATCCGCAGGGCCGCATCGGTGGTGTCGAACTGGAACCGACGAGCGGGAGCGATGCCGGCATGGTCGAGACACCGCGCGATCGCCGTGCCCATGTGGGCGTCGCGGCCGTACCGGATGAAGTCGAGCCTGCCCTCCAGCTTCCTGAGATCGCTCACGGATCCGGCATGGGAGCCCGGCAGGACGAGGACGAACGGCTCGGAGAGAATCGATCGCGCGTCCACCTCCGGCGGTATCGCCGTTTCATCCGAGGTGACCACGATGTCCGAAACGCGATCGAGAAGTGACTGATAGCGCGTTGCCTTGTATCCGGACGCAACCGTCCACTCCGCCGCCGCATCCCGCAGCGTGTTGAGTACGTGCGGTCCGGCGGTGGATGCGAAGCTGTCCAGCATGCCGATGCGCAGCAACGGCATCCGACGCATGCCGCTGAAGCGGAACTCGTCTTCGAAGCGATGGGCGCTCTCGAGCAGAGCGGCCGCCTTGCTCCCCGCCGCTTGCCCGACCAGGGTCAACGCGGGCGGCCGCACCGACCGGTCGAACAGCCGGACAGCAAGCAATTGCTCGAGTGATGTGATCGCCTGTGAGACGGCCGCCTGACTGAGCCCCAGGCGCTCGGCCGCACCGGTCATCGTCCCCTCCTCGATCACGCACAGGAATACCTCGAGAAGGCGAAGGTTGACGACCAACGGAGGCATGCCCGCGGACGGCTTCTGCTCGATGTCAGCCATGCTGATCGGACTCCTGGCTTGCGGTCAGGTTCATACTGGCTTATAGTATCCATAAGTAACTGCCGATGATGTCACCTGAGCGGCCGACAGCGCCGCCGACACCTGGAGATGACCATTCATGGAAGCCCGGAGCGAACCCCTCACTGCCCCGCGCTCGTCTGAGCCGGCGGCGAGGATTATCCCCCTGGGGACACCGATCGGCGCCGAGGTCGCCGGAATCGATGCAAGTGCGCCGCTATCGGACGCTGCCATGCAGACGATCTGGAAAGCGCTGGACGACCACTCCGTCATCGTCCTGAGAGATCAGCACATGGCACCCGCCAGCCAGGTCGCACTGGCCCGGCGCCTGGGCGACATGCGCACCTCGTTTTATAACCGCTACAGCGTGCCAGGCCAGCCGGAACTGTCGGTCGTCTCGAACATCAAGGAAGGCGGCGAGTCCATCGGCATCGCCGATGCGGGCATGCTGTGGCACACCGACGCGTCCTACCTGAAGACACCGGACATGTACACGCTGCTCTACGGGATCGAGATCCCGCAGCGGGATGGAAGAGCGATTGGCGACACCCTCTTCAGCAGCACCTGGTCTGCCTACGAGAGCCTGCCTGCCGGGATCAAGGATCGCATCGCCGGCGCGCGCGCCATCCACAGCTTCACCGACCACCTGGAGAAGAAGCGCCAGGCCAACAACCTGAAGCGCGCGCCGCTCACCGAGGCCCAGAAGGCCGCGTTGCCCGACGTGGACCATCCGGTGGTGCGGACCCACCCGCGGACGGGCCGCCGCTGCCTCTTCGTGACCGAAGGCCACACCAGCACGATCGCGGGACTCCCGGCGCAGGAGAGCGCGGAACTCCTCGGCCTGCTGTGGGACCAGATCCGCAAGCCGGAGTTCCACTACCGGCATAGCTGGCGCAAGGGCGACCTGGTGATCTGGGACAACTGCGCAGTTCAGCATCTCGCCATCTTCGACTACGGAGATACGCCCCGCCGCCTGCACCGGGCGGGAGTCATGGGTACGGTGCCCTACTGAAGCGAGGGAATGATGAAACCCTCGGTCCGTCTCGCACTGCTCTTCATCACCCTGGCTCTTGGCCTGCAGGCCGCGCACGCCGCTTATCCTGAGCGGCAAGTACGTATCGTGCTGCCGTATGCCGCTGGCGGCGGTGGCGACGTCCTGACCCGCTTGATCGGCGGGGCGCTCAGTGAACTCTGGAAGCAACCCGTCATTACCGACAACCGGCCCGGCGCCGGCGCGACCATCGGCACCGACATGGTCGCCAAGGCCCCGCCTGATGGCTACACCCTGCTGATGACCGCTTCGACCATGGCGATCAGCCCGGTCGCCTATCCCCAGCTTCCCTATGATGTCCTGAAGGACTTCGCGCCGATCACCCTGGTCGCCCAGTCGCCCTACATCCTGGCGACCAACCCGAAGCTGCAGGTAGAGTCGGTTTCCGAGCTGCTCGCGTTGGCGGGCAAGGAGCCGGGAAAGCTCAACTACGGCTCGCCCGGCAAGGGCACGGTGTCCCACCTGACCTTCGAACTGCTCCGCCACCGCACCGGAATGCAGGCGGCCGTCGTCTCGTACAAAGGCAGCAATCCGGCCCTCATCGCGGCCCTCGCCGGCGAGATCGACTTTGTCATCGATACGCCGGCGGCAGTCATGCAGCACGTCAACGCCAAGAAGCTGCGCGCTTTGGCGGTCATGTCGGCCAAGCGGGCGGAGAGCGTGCCGGAGATTCCATCAATGGCGGAGGCCGGCGTGAAGGATGTCGACGTGGTGGTCTGGTTCGGTCTGCTCGCCCCGGCCGGGACCCCGGCCGGGATCGTCAAGAAGATCCAGGCGGATACAGCCAAGGTGCTCTCCTCGCCCGAGTTGGCGAGCCGGCTCAAGCAGAACGGTCTCGAAGTCGTCACGACGCAGCCCGAGGAATTCGCCGGCTACCTGCGCAGCGAAGTGGACAAGTGGGCCGATGTCGTGACCAAAGCCAATATCAAGTTCGACTGAAGCGCGCGTTCACGGACAACCCAGTAGCCATGAACCTGCCTACCACCTTTCCAGACCGGCCGATCGGCGCCTTTGTCGACGGCGTCTCGCTGCCCGATCTCGAGCCGGATTCCTTCGAAACGCTCCTGAAGCTGGTTCACGAACGCAGCGTCGTCACCATCCGCAGACAGACGCTCTCCCAGGCGGAACAGGTCGCCTTTGCCCGCCGATTCGGCGACCTGCAGAAGATCTTCATCAAGGAAGCGACCGCTCTCGAGTTCCCGGAGTTGTTCTTCGTTTCCAACGTCACGGAAAATGGACGACCGATCGGAAGCGCCGACGCCGGGAAATTCTGGCACACGGATGGCGCCTACCTGGCGAAGCCGCACGCCCTTTCGATGCTCTATGCCATCGAGGTGCCGATGAAGGAAGGTGCCGCCCTCGGCGACACCTTGTTTGCCGGCATGGCAGCCGCCTACGATGCGCTTCCTGGCGACATCGCCCAACGCCTGGACGGACTCCGCGCCGTCCACAGCCTCCATCATCGGTATGGTACCAAGGCCGGCGTCACCGACATGGCGCTGAGAGCCAAGGAGTTTCCC
Organism: Pseudomonadota bacterium; assembly: GCA_023441105.1. The sequence continues at coordinate 11,063 of JAEZQX010000378.1, forward strand.
CCCGTATCGCATCCGCTCGTCGTCCACCATCCGGTCACCGGGCGCAAATGCCTCTACGTCAGCGAAGGCTATACGACGCACATCGAAGGCATGCCGATGGCGGAGAGCAATGCGCTGCTCGAGATGCTGTGCGCGCACGTCACGTCCGACCAGTTCGTCTACCGCCACACCTGGGCACCTGGCGACCTGGTCATCTGGGATAACCGCGCCACCCTGCACCGCGCGACCTTCGACTATGAGCCGACGCAGCGCCGATTGATGAGGCGGGCCACGGTCTCCGGCGAATCCCTGGGCTGAACCTGAATTGTCGCGACGGCCCCACGCAGACGGGGTCCCGCGTGAGGAGACGCATGAACATCATTCCTTCCGGTAACGTCCCGCTCGGAGCGGAGATTGTCGGGTTGGACCTGAAGGAGGGTGTGTCGGAAGATGCGGCGGCGCGTGTCAAGCAGGCCCTGCATGAACACAAGGTCGTGGTGCTGCGGAACCAGCAGATCACGCCGGAACAACAGATCGACTTCTGCGCCCGATTCGGCAGCCTGGAGCCTCACATCCTGCCGCAATACCTGGTTCCCGGGCACCGGGAGCTGGTGCGCGTCTCGAACATTCTCGACGAGGCCGGACAGCCTATCGGCATGATCGACGCCGGGCGGGTCTGGCACAGCGACGGAGCCTTCCAGGCGCGTCCGAACATGTACTCGATGCTGTACGCCATCGAGGTGCCATCGGATGAAACCGGACGGACGCTTGGCGACACGCTTTTTGCCAGCACGGTCGATGCCTATGACGCATTGCCGGAGGCGCAGAAGCGGCGGATAGGCGGCCTGCGCGGCGTCAATTCACTGGCCGCCGTCTATGCATCGCTGCGCAGTCTGAACGTCGCAGCGAAACGCGCCCCTTTGACCGACGAGCAGAAGCGCGAGGTGGTCCATCCCGTCGTGCGCACGCACCCGGTGACGCAACGCAAGTGCATCTATGTCAGCAAGGCCGCGACGGCACGTATCGAGGAACTTCCGGAAGACGAGAGTCGCGAACTGATCGACGAGCTGAGCGCTTGGTGTGTCCGGGAGGCGTTCGTCTACCGCCATCGCTGGCAGGTCGGCGACCTGCTGCTCTGGGACAATTGCTCTACGCAGCATCTCGCCGTCGGAGACTACGCCCTGCCGCAACGCCGGCTGATGCACCGTACGACGGTTGGCGGCAGCGCGCCGTACTGAACGGATCGGGAGAAGCCATGAACGTCAAGAAGAAGCTGGCGGGTGGGGAGGTCGCGACGATGGTGGCAGTCAACTACCCTTCGCCCGCATTGGTCGAATTCGTGGGCAAGCTGGGATTCGACATCGCATTCATCGACTGCGAGAAGGGCAACGCTTCGGCCGAGCGCATCGAGGAGATGTGTCGCGGAGCCCGCGCAGCCGGCATCGCCGCGGTGGTCCGGCCGTGGATGAACGAGGATGGCCTGATCAGCCGCTATCTCGACCTGGGCGCCGACGGCGTCATGGTAGCGGCGGTCGAGCAGGCGGAAACTGCCCGGGCACTGGTGTCGGCGGTGCGCTATTCGCGATTCCGGGACTTCGACGAGAAGCTTGTCATTGCGATGATCGAGTCGCCACGTGCGATCCGCAACCTTCCCGAGCTGCTTGCGGTGGAAGGTATCGACGTCTGGTTCGTCGGGCCCAACGACCTGGCGCATCGCATGGGCCACCCCGGGCGAGCCGACCTGCCGGAGGTGCAGGACGCGGTGCTCTCGACGCTCGGTGCCATCAAGGCAGCGGGACGGACCGCGGGCACGCTGGCCAACGCCGGTGCTGCGCAGAAGGTCTTCGATGCCGGGGCAAGGCTCCTGATGACCAGGGTCACCGACCTGCTGGCGCAGGGTAGCAAGGACTACCGCCGGCAACTGCCCCGCGTGGAAGCGGCCGGTACTGCAACCAGATCGATGGAGAACCCATGAAATCATTGGCGTTGGCAACAGTCGCTGCGCTTTCCGCCCTGCTCGTGGTATTGACACCCGCCGGTTCCTCGGCTCAGACGTACCCCGACAAGCCGGTACGCATCGTCGTCCCCTACGTGGCCGGCGGCAACCTCGACGTCATCACGCGACTGTTCGCCAAGGCCCTCGGCGACGAACTTGGGCATCCATTCATCGTCGACAACCGGCCGGGTGCGAACGGCAATACGGGAACCGAGCAGGTGGTCCATGCGCCGCCCGACGGCTACACGATTGCCATGGTCGCCGCCGGGACGATGACGATCAATCCGGCCCTCTACCGCACGATGCCGTTCGACCCGGAGCGGGAACTGCTGCCGATCACGCTGGTCGCATCGGGCCCCATGGTCCTGCAAGTCCATCCGTCCCTGCCGGTGAAGAACCTGGCGGAGCTGAGGGCCTATGCCAAGGCGAATCCGGGGAAGCTGAACTTCGGCAGCGGGGGAAACGGGACGCTGTCGCATCTATCGACGGAGATGCTCAAGGCGCGTGCGGGGCTGGACATCGTTCACATCCCCTACAAGGGGACGGCACTTGCGGTGACCGACCTCGTCGCCGGCCACATCCACGGCATGTTCGACACGCTCAGCACCGCTGCGCCACGCATCAAGGACGGCACGCTGCGCGGCATCGCGGTGACATCCCTGAAGCGGTCGGCGGTGCTCCCCGAAGTTCCCACCATCGACGAGGCAGGCCTCGAGGGCTATTCGGCAGATGCCTGGTCGGGGCTGGTGGCCCCGCTGAATACGCCGCCAGCGATCATCGAGAAGATCCAGGCCGCGGTCGCCCGGATCGCGGCCAAGCCAGAGGTCCGGGAACGCCTCGAGGGCGTCGGCAGTGTCGCGGTCGGGTCGAGCTCCGCCGAGTTCGGGGACGTGATCCGGGCGGACAAGGCCAAGTGGGCCGAGGTGCTGAAGGTTTCAGGCGCCAAAGTCGAATAGGACGCAACCAGAGGATTTCGAGCAGGGGTTGGGCGACATGCAGGTACTTGAAGGAACGCGGATACTGGATTTCACTCGCCACATGTCCGGGCCCTACGCGACACTGCTGCTGGGCGACTTCGGCGCGGACGTTGTGAAGATCGAATCGATGCCCAGCGGTGATCCTGCCCGCCAGATCGGCACTGCGTTCATTGGCGGAGAATCCGGCGTCTTCCTGAACTGGAACCGCAGCAAGCGCAGCGTTGCCGTGGACATGAGGCGGCCCGAATCGAAGGAGATCATCGAGAGACTCGTGGTCTCCGCGGATGTACTTGCCGAGAACTTCAGGCCCGGGGTGGCCGAGGAGATGGGCATCGGCTACGAGGCTGTGTCGGCCTTGAACGAAAGATTGATCTACTTGTCGATCTCCGCTTTCGGTCCGCGCGGCCCCATCGCCCGGTTTCCTGGGACCGATCCTGTCGTGCAGGCCATGTCCGGCGTGATGTCCATTACCGGCGAGGTCGGCGGGGGCCCCTTGCTGGTAGGCCTGCCGATCGCGGACTACACCGCCGCGATGGTGTCGGTGCAGGCTGTGTTGCTGGGGTTGCTGGCGCGTCACAAGACCGGCAAGGGCCAACGGATCGACGTTCCGATGGTCTCCGCGCTGATGTTCGGCTTGACGACGCGTCTCGCACAGTACTGGCTCACAGGCGAAGATCCTCGACCCGAAGGAAGCGCCCACAGCACGGTCGCACCATACCAGGTCTACAAGGCTAAGGATGGGAATCTCGTGGCCGGGGCGTGGACCGCGGAAACATGGCCCCGGTTCTGTTCAGCACTAGGCCTCGATTCGCTGGCAACAGACCCACGCTTTCGAACCAACAAGGACCGCATGACGAACCGCGCTGAACTGAACGGTATTCTGGAGCCGCTGTTCGCGAGCAAGACCCTGGTGCACTGGGAGGAAAGGTTCCACCATGCCAACGCGCTTTACGGACCTGTGTGCTCCATCTCGGAGGCGCTCAATCATCCCCAGACGCAGGCCCTCGGGTTGGTGCAGACGCTGGACCATCCGACTGCGGGGCCGATTCCGGCCTTGGCCGTGCCGATTCTCATGAGTGAAACCCCGGGAGGCATCAAGCGGCCGCCTCCCCTCTTCGGCGAGCATACCGGGGAAGTGCTGAAGGAGATCGGTTACACGCCGGATGAAATCGACCGCATGGCAGGAACCGGCGCCGTGCATCTCCACGGATTCCAGACGCGGCGATGAATGCCCCCACCAAGAGTCCGCGGGTTGTCGACTTCTCCACCCATCTTTCCGGGCCGATCGCGAGCAGGCATTTGGTCCAGCTCGGCGCCGACGTCGTGAAGATCGAGCATCCGAAGGTGGGCGACGGCAACCGCAGGTTCCCTCCCTTGTTCCATGACGAAGGAATCCACCACCTGGCATTGAACCCGGGCACCCGCAGCCTTGCGGTCGACTCCCGGTCGGCAGACTGGCCCACGATCGTGCAGGCGGCGGCGCGCTGGGCAGACGTGGTGATCGTCGGAAACCGCCCGTCGAACGCCCTTCGGCTGGGTATCGATTTCGCTTCCATGACCAGGCACAACAAGGATCTTGTCTACTGCCTGGTCACCGGCTACGGCGTCAGCGGCGAATGGGCTGGCTGGCCAGCCCACGGTCTCAATATGGACTCCCTTGCCGGCGCAGTGCCGCTGGCGCAGGTCGATGGTCGAACTGACGTACCCGAGCATTTCAGGACTGCGGGAACGACGGTCGCAGGCATCGAGGCAGCCCTGGGTATCTACGCAGCCTTGCACCGCCGCAGTCAAGGGGGAGGCGGGCAGGTGGTGCATCTTTCCGTCTGGGAATCCGCCCTCTCGTGGATGTGGCGTGACGTGGCCACGTTCGCGAACCTCGGGCGGCAATGGACTCCCTACAAGGACCTGGGCTCACGCTACTGCGTTTACCAGACCAGGGACCGGAAGGCGCTCCTGGTCTGCCCGAGCGAGCGTCACTTCTGGCAGGCATTCTGCAGCGAACTCGGACTGCCCCAGGAACTGAGGGAGCGCGGCGACTGGACGACTGGCAGCGACATGGGCGAACGCTACGTGGCCCTGGGCGAACGCGACGTGATCCAGGCGCGGATCGGCGAGCGCACGCGCGCGGAATGGGTTGCCTGCCTGAGGCAGGCTGAGATACCGTTTGCCCCCATCCTGGACTGGCGCGAGGCGATGTCGGCACCCCATGCTCAGGCGAACGGAGTCATGACCGAGTTCGACTACTGCGGCAACAAAGTCCGGGTTCCAGTCGCGCCGGTCTCGATTACCCCGTCAGCCGCGTTGGTGGACGGCGGATACGAAGCGCTGGGCAAGGCTCATCGCAACAAGGCGGACCATGTCAGCCGTCCGCCGACGCTGGGAGAGAACAACCTCGAGATTCTTCGAGATTTCGGCCTGCTGGACCAGTTGAATGCCGGGAAGGAGATGACATGAAACACGTGCTTCGCTCGCGTCGCCGCGTCCTCGGAAGTATCTGTGGTGCGGCCGGCGCAACCTTGCTTCCCGGGTTGCGCGCCCAAACCCCTCAATGGCCTGCCAGGCCCATCCGATTCGTCGTCCCATCGGCTGCCGGTGGCGCTGCAGATTTCGTCGGCCGGACGTTCGGCGCCTTTCTTCAGCAAAGGGTTCAGCAGCCGGTCGTGGTCGAAAACAAGCCGGGAGCGGCGGCCATCATCGGCGCGGAAGCGGCCAAGAACTCGCCCCCTGATGGCTACACCTTCCTGGTCTCCGGAAGCTCAACCCAGGCGGCCAATGTCAGCCTGTTCAAGAGGCTGCCCTATGACCCAGAAAAGGACTTCGTGGAGGTAGGCATCTTCGGGCTTTTCCCGAACATAGCGGTCGTCAAGCCTGACGGCCGATTCCGTGGAATCGACGATATCATCCGCCAGGCGGCCGAGAAGCCGGGCACGGTCACCTACGGCTACTACAGCAGTTCATCCCAGGTTCCGCCTGCGTTGATACAGGCACAGGCGGGCTTGCGGATGACGGGCGCATCCTACAAGAACATCACTCAGATCATCAGCGATGTGGCAGGCGGCGTGCTTGATTTCGCCTTCCTCGATGCGCTTTCCGCCGCCCCGGCGCTGAACGGTCTCCTGACTCCAATTGCCGTCACGTCGCCGGAGCCCTTCCTGAATCTTCCCGACGTGCCACCGGTCGCCAGAGTGCTGCCAGGGTTCGAAGTGCAAAGCTGGCTCGGCCTTTCCGCGCCGGCCGGAACGCCGGGGCCGATCGTCAGCCGGATCAATGAGATCATGAAAGAGGCGAGCGCAGACCCTTCGTTCCAGGAGGCCATCTCGAAGAAGGGAATGACGGTGCGCTACTCGACGCCCGCCGAGCATAGCGCATTTGCAGCAGCCGACCGGAAGCGATGGGCCGAATGGGTTCGGATCGCCCGGATCGAGCCGCAATAGAGGTCATTCAGGCGCGCTCGACGCCGGTCGATCGGCGGTCAACAACTCGGGATTCGCCACATCCTTCGGCACGCCGTCGAGATAGGCCATGACGTTCTGCACCGCGGGTTCGAGGAGCCAGGCGTAGCCCTCGTCGGTGAATCCGCCCATGTGGGGCTGTAGCAGCACCTTGGGGTGCTTGCGCAGCCAGTGCTCGGGTGGCAGCGGCTCTTCCCAATACACGTCCAGCCCGGCCGCGGCGAGCGCATCCGAGTCGAGCGCTTCCCGCAGCGCCTGCTCGTCCACCAGAGCGGCCCGCGCGGTGTTGACGAAGTAAGCCCCGCGCCGCATCTGTGCAAACTCGGCGCGGCCGATGAGATCGGCGCTGTCCTCCGTCGCATTGGCGTGCAACGTCACGACGTGGGCGCCCTGCAGCAACTGCTCGAAGCTCACCGCCTCGGCTCCCCAGGATGCCGCCCGCTCGGGCGTGAGCCTCGGGCTCCAGGCAACCACCCGCATGCCCATGGCGGCACCGGTCCGGGCCACCAACGCACCGACCCGGCCGAGGCCGATCACGCCGAGCGTCTTGCCGGCCAGCGTGAAGCCCAGGCGCGTCTGCCAACCTCCCTCGCGCATCGCCAGCTGGTTCGCGACGGTCTGCCGGGTAAGGCCGAGGATCAGGCTCCACACCAGCTCGGCCGTCGCCTGGTGGATGATCTGCGGAACATCCCGAGCCTCGGGGCGTGAGACCAGGATACCTGCCCTGGTTGCGGCGGCAAGATCGACGTGCGGCGCGAGGCGCGGACCGCAGACCGACAGCAGCCGCAGCGTCGTCAGCTGTGCGAGCACCGTTGCCGGAAAGCGGACCCGATCACGGATGGTGATCGCCACCTCTGCGCCCTCCAGCCGACGGACAATCTCCGCTTCGGACGTTGCCCTGCCGGTATGAATGTGCAAGTCGACGCGATCGGCGAGTTCCTTGACGCAAGCGAGCGACCGGGCATGGTCCAGGTAGTCCTCCATCAAGACAGCCCGAATCATTGCGGCTCCAGGCCGATCTTGCGGGCCACGTCGGCAAGGTATCGGGCTTCCTCTGCGAGAGCGCCGGCCGCCGCTGCGGGAGGTTGGTCGGTGACCGAGAATCCCATCTTCTCGATGCGAGTTCTCACCTCGGGATCCCTCAGTGCCCGGGACGCCGCTGCATGAAGCTTGTCGATCGCAGCCTTCGGCGCACCCGCGGGCGCATTCAAGGAGTAGGCGAGTCCGCGTATCTGCGGGTAGCCCAACTCCTTGAAGGTGGGGACCTGGGGGAATGCCGCCAGACGCTGGTCGCCGGTAACGGCCAGCGGGCGAACCCGCTCGCCGAAGGTTCGCACCGAAGACTCGGGGATCAGCCCCAGCTGGACTTCGTTCGCGACGATCGCCTGCATGTACGGCCCCCCGCCCTTGTAGGGCACGTGAACGATCTCGAGGCCGATCGCGCGGATCAGCGCCTCGATCGGCAGTTGCACCGTCGGGGCCGGGGCGCCGTAGTTCAGCTTCCTCGGATGGGCCTTGGCGTAGGCGACGAACTCGGCAAAGTCCTTCCAAGGTGCCGCGGCGGGCGAACTGAGAACGTAAGGCACTTCGGCCACGCCGATGAAGGGCGGAAGATCCTTCAAGGGGTCGAAGCGCAGATCCCTCACGGTCACCGGAAGACTCGCCAGCGCGCTGACCGCCGTCGACACGAGCATGTAGCCATCGGACGGCTTCTGGTTGATCACGTATTCCAGCCCGATGATCGCGTTCGCCCCCGGCTTGTTCTCCACCACGATCGGCTGCCCGAGGGACTTGGACATCTCGGCGGCCATCAACCGGCCGAGCGTGTCTGCAACGGTTCCGGGGGTGTTGGCGACGATCATGCGGATGGGACGGTCAGGATAGGTCTGCGCGCTGGTCGGTCCGGATCCGAGGACACAGGCGCCGGCGGTCAGCAATGAACCGACGCGCAAGGCGATCGACATGGATTTTCCTTGTTGGATTGGAGGAAGGCTCGTCAGGCCCTCCCGGTCTTGAGGACGACGTGGTCCACGGCAGGGTCGAACGGCCGGCCGGAGACCGGCGCGAACAAAGTGCAGCGCTGCAGGCTTCGCAGCTCGCTGAGGTCGTAGTCCTGGACTGCGTAGTGCATCGTGCAGCGGTTGTCCCACATCAGCAGATCGTCCTGGCGCCAGCGATGGCGGTAGACGAACTCGTAGGAGGTTGCATGATCGTTGAAGAAATCGATCAGGGGTCGGCTCTCCTTCTCGGAGTAGCCGACGAAGTGGCGCAAGAAGCCGCCCGCGAAGACCCCCTTCCTGCCCGATTCCGGATGGACCCGCACCAGCCGGTGAACCACCGGCGGATGGTTGCGGCGCCGCTCCGCCTGCAGCTCCGGCGTGTAGCGGTGAAAGTCCGGCGCCAGGCTGACGTCGTGCACACCCTCCAAGTTGTCGGCCAGCGCCTTCATGCTCGGGGACAAGGCATCGTACGCCCGGTACATGTTGGCGAACATGGTGTCGCCACCGATCGACGGCAGCGTCTTGGCCAGCAGGAAGCTCGCGGTGGCCGATCGCACCGAGAACGACATGTCGGTATGCCATTTGTCGGCGATCAGGACCTGCAGCGTCTTTCCGTCGAACACCAGCGGCTTGTTGGCCACGATGTTCACCTCGGGAAAATCCGGCCGGTTCCAGTGCGGCCGCGAACGATGGTCGTCGAGCTCGCCGAAGCGGGAACAGAATGCGATCTGCTCCTGCGGACCGAGATCCTGGCCAGGAAAACAGAGCACGAGGTTGTCGAGCCACGCCTGCCTGATCTCGGCGATGGTCGCGTCGCTTTGCGCTTGCCTGAGGTCCAAGCCCGTGACTTCCGCGCCGAGCGCGTAGGCAAGTCTCCTGACCGTGAGAGTCATGTCTTCTCCTGGAGTCAGTAGGCGGACGTGCCGGCCAGCCCCGCGTCCGTCACCACCTTCTTCCACATGTCGACGTTCGCGCTGATGAATTCTCCGAACTGCTTCGGCGTTCCCGGTGTTGCGTCCAGATCCAGGGAAACCAGGCGCTGCTGCATGGCGGGCTGCCGCAGCACCTCGTTGATCGCCTCGTTCAGACGGGTGACGATGGCAGCGGGCATTCCCGCCGGGCCGACCACCCCGTACCATGAGGTGACTTCGAAGCCCGGCAGCCCGGCTTCGGCGATGGTCGGCACATCCGGGGCGCTCTGCATCCGCGTCTTGGAGGAAACGCCCAGCGCCCTCAGCTTTCCGGCTTTCACCTGGCGCATTGCGCTGGTCAAGGCGGCAAACATGAACGTGACTTGCCCGCTCATGACGTCCATCTCCGCCGGCGCTCCGCCCTTGTACGGGATGTGGGTGGCTTCGAAGCCCGCCATGGACTTGAACAGCTCCGCTGCCAGGTGGTTGGACCCGCCGGCACTCGGGGACGCGTAGTTCAGCTTGCCATCCTGGGCTTTCGCATAGGCAATCAGTTCCGATACCGATTTCACGGGAACCGACATGCCGACAACCAGGACCTGCGGGCCTTCGGCCACCTTCGCAACCGGCGTGAAGTCGCGCAAGGCCGAATACGGCAGCTTGGAGAACATCGTCTCCTGAATCGACAACGGGGTCGACGTGTAGAGGATCGTGTAGCCGTCGGGCTCGGCGCGGGCAGCCACTTCGGAGCCGATCACGCCGCCCGCCCCCGCGCGGTTCTCGACAATGACGGGCTGGCCAAGCAACTTCGAGAGTTGCTCGGAGATCGCCCTGGCCATGATGTCCAGGGGACCACCCGGCGGATAGGCGACGATCATCTTCACCGCTCTCGTCGGATAGCTTTCGGACGCCGTCTGCGCAGCGGCCGGCGATATCGCGATGGCCAGCCCCAACAGAAGCCCGACGGCTGAACGTCCGAGGTTGAAAGCGGCAAGCATGGATGTCTCCCTTATCTGTATAGGTGTCCCGCGAGGTCTCTCAAAGTCCGCGCGATCGAAGTTCAGGCGGGTACCGTACCGGCAATGGTCGCGCGGTGCATCAGCCGCCGCTGCGGCAGCGCGTAGTCGCCGACAGCGAAATGCTGGGTCGCGCAGTTGTCCCAGATCAGCAGATCCCCGACGTCCCAGGCGTGCCTGTAGACCAGATCGTCCGCGATGCAGAGCGCCTGCAGCCGCTCCACCATCTCTCGTCCCTCGGCCTCCGGGAGCCCGTTGATCCGGCGCGTCGCCGCTGCCGTCACGTATACGCACTTCCTTCCGGTCCGAGGATGCGTCCTGATCACCGGATGGTCGACACCTTCGATCTGGCGCGGATCGGTCAGGGGCGGGCGCTTCAGGTCCGGCTGGAGCTTGCGCAACGCATCGAAGACTGCTGCCAGGCTATTGTTGGCGGTCAAGCCCTCGAGGCGGCTTTTCAATCGATCGTCGAGCCGCTCGTAGGCAGCAGCCGTCCCGGCGAACCAGGTTGCGCCCAGCGACCGGCCCTGCGCGTCACGAGGGATCTCCAGCGCGTACAGCATCGAATAAAGATTGGGCCGCTCGTCGAAATGGCCGTCGGTGTGCCACACCCGGCCGGCATCCGTAACGCCGATCGGCTCGCCTTTGTCGTCGACCAGATTTGAGATGCAGATCAGTTCCGGATGACCCGGCACGAGGTACTTGGGGAAGACGTGCGGCTCAAACGACCCGAAGCGGCCGCAAAAGTCGACTTGCTGTTGCGGCGTGAGCCGCTGCTCGCGGATGACGACGACCGACCGCTCATCCAGGACGCGGCGGATCTGCAGGAAGGTCGTCTCGTCGACCCCCGCCGCGAGGTCGACACCGCGGATCTCGGCGCCGATCGGACCGGCCGGCAGATCGACAGCCAGGCTCATCGCACGGTCTCCGAAGTCGATGCGCAGACGCGCTGGTTCTTGAGAGGCGAAGCGTCCCAGGCAAGCGGCCTGGATGCCCCGGCCCCACTGCCGGCTGCGACGACCATTGAAACATCCCCCCGCTGCATCCGCGTGTTGCTTATGGATACTATAACTTTCGCTGAGGGTATGTCAAACCTGCTTTCCCGACAGTAGCGACCCCAGGAAGGGAAATCAGGCGCTGGCGAGGTCGCGCCCGCTACCTGATCGAAACCGCAGACGCTTCAGCTGGACGCGCGATTTCCAGCAGTTCCTCGGTGGCCGAGTAATAACCGCGGTAGCCGCAGCGAGCAAGCACCCGTGCCTTGGCCGTGTCGAAGAGACCGTCCTCCAGAAACCGGGGATCGATATGCACGCCAACGATCTCGCCCATGACGAGATGCCAGTCGGTCGCTACTCCGCGGATGTCCTTCAACTCCTGGATCGAGATCACCCGGCATTCGAGCGCCGCTGGTGACGCAGCCACCCGGGGGGGCTTGACCAGTGTCGAGGGAGCCGCTTCGAGGCCGGCGAGCTGCATTTCGTCCTCGCCGGGCGCGACCTCTGCAGCGGAGATGTTCATCTGCTCCGCCAGGTCGAGGGTCGCCAGGTTAGCAACGAACTCGCCCGTTGCCTCGACATTCCTGAGCGAATCCTTTCGTCCCTTGCTCGAGAAGGCGAGGATGGGCGGCGTTTCGCAGACGAAATTGAAGAAGCTGTAAGGCGCCAGATTGACCCGGCCGAGTGTGTCCACCGTCGAGATCCAGCCGATTGGTCGCGGCGCAACGATGGCCTTGAGGGGAGAGTGCGGCAGCCGGTGACCCTTGACAGGCTCGTAGAAATGCGTGGCGGTCATGATGATGCTCAATCGAGCTCGATCTTCGCGCGGCTGGCGACGTCTTTCCAGGTCTTCACATCGCGGATGACGAACTCGCGAAATTCCTTCGGCCCATAGCCGATGGCTTCGATACCGAGGGTCGCAAGCCGATCGACGATCTTGTCATCCTTGAGGGAATCGAGCAGCGCGCGGCTGAACTTGTCGACGACTGCGGGATCGACGTTGGCGGGCCCGAAGACGCCAGTCCACGGCATCACGTCGAACTGGGGCAAGCCAGACTCGGCAAGCGTCGGCAGGTCCGGCGCAAGCTTGGTCCGCTTGGCCTGGGCGACACCGATTGCCTTCAGACGCCCGTCCTTGATGAATGGCACCGAATTTCCAACGACGTCGAAGAGCATATCGATTCGCCCGGCAAGAAGGTCCTGGCGCGCCTCCGACGAGCCTCCTTTGTAAGGCACGTGGACAAGCTCGGTGGCGATCTGATTCGAGAAGAGTTCACCCTCGAGATGGTTGGAGATGCCGATTCCGGCGGATCCGTAGGAAAGCTTGTCGGACTTGCTCTTGGCCAGTGCGACCAGGTCTCGAAGATTGTCGACGGGAAGATCCTTCCTGACGACCAGGACATGCGGCACCGCCCCCACCAGGCCTACCGGGGTGAAGTCCTTGAGCGGGTCATAGTTGACCTGCCGCCTGACCGCCGGGTTGATGGTGTGGGCGGATACTGCAAACAGGAACGTATATCCGTCGGGCTTCGCTCTCGCGACGATGGAAGTCGCGATCAAGGATCCTCCACCAGGCTTGTTATCGACCACGACGGTCTGGCCAAGCCGCTGCTGGAGTTCGCCGGCAAGCGTCCGCGCCATCACGTCGGTGGGACTGCCGGCCCCAAGCGGCACGACCAGGGTGATCGGTCGGCTCGGCCAGGATGCGTCATTCGAGAGTGCCGGGCCGGAGGCGAAGATGCCGGCCGCGGCGAGTGTCAGCGATGCAACCAGTCTCATCAGTCCAATCTCCGGTGACTTGTCTGGATGACCTGGATAGGGGCTGGACGCCTTCATCCGATGGTCGTCTCGAGAGTTCCCACCTGCGCGACTGTCGCCGTCACGACGTCGCCAGGCTGCAGGTAGAAAGCCATGGGATCGGCTCGTCCGATCGCAACGCCCTCCGGCGAGCCGGTGGTGATCAGATCTCCCCGATCCAGCCCCATGCGGGACCAGTGAGCGATCATGGTAGGGAATGGGAATATCAGGTCGCGACAGTCGGTCTTCTGCCTGACCTCGCCGTTGACTCGGAGCTCGAGCTCAAGGACCGAAGGATCGGGAATCTCGTCACTGGTCGTTATCCAAGGACCGAGTGGCCCGAAGCCGGGGAAGTTCTTGCCCAGGAGGATGGACTGGTTCGCCATCTCCTTGCGCTGCAGCTCCCGCGCCGAAAGGTCGTTGAGGATGGTGTACCCGAACACCGCCGACAGCGCCTTGTCTTCCGGAATGCGTAACGCGGGCCGCCCGATCACCGCCGTAGCCTCGATTTCGTAATCAAACCACTCGGTCTCGGCGGGCCGTGCCACCACGCTGCGGGTCGGCACCATCACGCTGGACAACTTGATGAAGCCCATCGGGATCTCGCTATGCAGCTTCGCCCCCTGCTTGGTCCAATACTCGAGCGTTTCGGCGCGATGCGCACCGAAGTTGCGCCCGCCCGCGATGCAGTTCCGCGCTGCCACCGGGATCATCCAAGGGACGTGCATCTCGGACCTGAACCACGCCGCCTCCCCTTGCTTCGTTGCCCAGTCGACGGCAGCCTTGGCTGCGTCGAGGCTGCGATCACCCCCATCGATGAAGTCATCCATGGTGCGTGCGAACGGCTGACCCGAGCTCCGCGCTTCCATTGCCGATGCAAGGTCGAGCACGCGCAGGGATTCGCCCTCCCCAAGTACGATCCCGAGTTTTTCCTGGCCCTCGGGTCCGCGATATCGTCCTATCCTCACTTTTCACTCCGGCTCGATGCCGGCCTCCTTGGAAAACTGGGCCCAGACCGGAGTTTCCTTGCCGATCAGTTCGCGGATCTGCTTGCCGTCGAGAGGCATCACTTCACCACCATAAGCGGCGATCTTCGACTGGATATCGGGCTTCGCCAGAATCGCCGTGACGACTGCCTGGAGCCTTGCTACGATTGGCGCAGGTGTGCCCGCGGGCGCCGCCAGGCCGAGCCACGACACCATCTCATAGCCGGGCAGCGATTCGGACAAGGCCGGCTTATCCGGCGCCACCGACGACCGCCGCGGCGAGGTCACTGCGAGGCCTCTCAGGGCACCGCCCTTCTCCTGGCTCATGGCCGATCCCAGGTCCAGGAAAGTGAATTTCAGCTGGCCGCCGCGAACGTCGACGATCGTCTGGCCGAGGCCCTTGTAGGGGACCTCCAGCAACTCGACCTTACCCATCGACTTCAGCAGGTGGATTGCGAGCCGGGAGCTGGATGAGCCATAGCCGACCGCCAGCTTGCCCGGATTCGATCGCGCGTAACTAACGAATTCCGAGATGTCCTTCGCCGGGAAGTCGGGACGTACCATCAGCATCCAGGGGAGGCTCATCAGGCCGGTAATGTGGGCGAAGCCGTCTACCGGCTCATAGCCCAGGCGCTTGAAGAGACTCGGTCCTGCGGAGTGCGTACCGTTCGAACTCACGACAAGGGTGTAGCCATCCGCAGGTTGTGACGCAGCGTACGCCGTGCCGATGGTGCCGTTGGCACCTGCCCGGTTCTCGACGACGATTGGTTGGCCTAATTCCCGGCTCATCTGCTCCCCGAGCATTCTCGCGAGCCAATCAGTCACCTGTCCCGGCGCGAAAGGAACGACCAGCTTGATCGGCCGCGCCGGATAGGCATCCTGGGCAGTCGCAGTCGTCGCGGCAAACGCGACCACCAGCCCCGCCAGCAATCGTCTCATGAGCAATCGCCTCATGTCTTGTCTCCCCTTGTCTACTATTGATAGAGCAGAGTCCTGGCCGACCTCGATAAAGCTCAGACGGGCGCCAGCTCCCGCACGCCGCACCAGCGCAGATGCCGCGGGTGAGAACCGGAGTAGGGTGTCGCCCGATGCATGGTCCAGGTGTCGTCCCACATCACCAGTTGGTGCAGTTCCCAGGCGTGGGAATAGACGAACTCCGGCTGGGTGGCATGCTGCGTCAGTTCGTCGAGGAGCGCACGTCCCTTCTCGATCGGCCAGCCGATCACGTGCGAGGCGTGGGACGCCAGGTAGAGGGACTTCCATCCGGTGCGGGGGTTTGTCCGTACCAGCGGATGCTGCACGGGCTTGCGGGCCTTGAGGGTCTCTGGGCTGAAATCGGTCAGCTTCATTCCCATCCGCTCCCTTGAGCGGTAGATGCTGTGCTCGATCACCAGGCCGTCGATGGACTGCTGCGTGGACGCAGGCAGCGCCTCCCAGGCGGCATGCATGTCGGCATACTCCGTCGGCGGCGCCTGCGGCGGAAGGACCCGGGCATGCAATGCGGTCAGCCGGATCGGAGGCTGATTCTGAGCGCCATCGGTATGCCAGAGGAGGTTGGCCCGCATGTAGAGGTCAGCGACGCTGTCCTTTTCGCGTACCGCCCCGGAGAAATCCACGGTGCCGATGTCGTAGAAATGGGGATGGTTGGACGCGACCTCCTTGAGGGCCGCCTCGTGTGGCGG
Organism: Pseudomonadota bacterium; assembly: GCA_023441105.1. The sequence continues at coordinate 26,854 of JAEZQX010000378.1, forward strand.
CCCGAACTGCTGGATGAATGCCTGCTGGTGATCGTCGTCGATTTGTTGGTCGGTGAAGACCAGGACCCCGTGACGCGCCAACCCATTCTCGAGGACCTCGACCTCCGCGGCTCCGATTCCGCGCTGCAGATCCACGCCATGCACCCGGGCCGCAAACGTCTTTCCGACGCGTTCGAATTCGATGCTCAAGATTTCCTGTCTCCTTGCGAACCATTTCAACCGCTGCAACAACGACCGCAGGACCTTAGTCGCCACCGGCCACGAGGCGCAGTGCTTCCGCCGGTTCACCCGATTCGCCGGCAGCGGTCGCGCGAGCGGCATCCTCGCGGTGAATCACATGCATCCCCAGATCCGCGACCGATGCGCAGCCGAGGTAGCCCATCACTCGATCGGCCTCCTCGCGCAGGATCGCGAGCGCCTGCGCAGCTCCGGTTTCGCCGGCAGCGGCGACCCCGTAGAGGGGTGCACGTCCAACCATCACCGCCTTGGCGCCAAGCGCCAGTGCCTTCACGATGTCGCTGCCGCGCCGGACGCCACTATCCAGCATGACCTCGCACCTGTTCGCCACGCGGTCGACGATCGCGGGAAGCGCGCTGATCGGTGCGACGGACCCATCCAGGTTCCTGCCGCCATGATTGGAAACGATGACAGCGTCGACACCGCAGTCAACAGCCATCGCCGCATCCTCGGGATGAAGCAGACCCTTGATCATCAAGGGTCCCGACCACTTGCGACGCAGCTCTCGGAGGTCGGACCAGTTCAATGAATCGTTCTTGGGAAGTCCGGGGCGTCGCTTCGGATCGCTGGTCAGCTTGAGCCGCAGCTCTTCAGGATAGTTCTCAAGCATCGGGATGCCTGATCGGAGCAGATAGCGGGCGAAGACGTTGCAGAACCATCGCGGATGAAGGGCGACATCCAGCGCGTTGCGCCGCCCGATCCGAAGCGGCAGGGAAAAACCGTTGCGCGGGTTGTATTCCCGATTGGGTGTCACCGCTGTGTCGACGGTGACCATCAGTGCCTCGTAGCCTGCCGCGCGAACCCTGTCGACCAGCCGATAGGACATGGCCTTGTCGGGCCACATGTACAGCTGGAACCAGAGGCGCCCGCCTGCCTCCTGCGCCACCCGCTCCATCGGTACGATCGAGGCGGTGGACAGCGTGAACGGGATGCCTGCCTTGCGGGCAGCCTTCGCAACAGCGATTTCACCGTCCAGCCAGAGCAGTCCGGCAGCACCGGTTGGAGCGACGATCAGCGGCGCAGTGCTCTGCTGGCCGAACAGCTCGGTTTCCAGGGACCTGGCCGACACGTCGACGAGTACCCGATTGAGAAACCGGATCCGATCGAAACCATCGCGGTTGCCGCGCAAGGCGGTTTCGTCCTCGGTTCCGCGATCGATGAACTCGAACAAGCCCTTTGGCAACATCCTGCGCGCATGCTCTCGCAAGTCCGCGATGTTGTATGCCTCGATGGGCGCAGGACTATTGTCCAAGCCGGGTCTCCTCCCAGGTACGTACAAAGTACGTGGGAAAGGAGGCTATCCTGCCGGCAGGCCGCTTGTCAACCGATTATCCGAGGGCGTCCTCTCGGCCGGAGTGGTCGCGACGAAAGTTCCCGCTATAGCTGAACGTCTCCCCGGGGTAGACGACATGGCCAACGAGGACCACCCGGCCACCTCGACCGAGAAAGTGTCGATTGATCTTCAAGCCCGGCGACAAGGGAGCCACCTTCAGCAGTGCCGCGTCCGCCGGTTCGATCGCGATCGCCGTGATGATCTGTCGGATCTCCTCGATCGGTTCTCCATAGTGCTGCTCCAGCATCGCATGGACTGCGGTCCCGCCGATCCTTCGGAGCCGCGACTCGATACCGGCAAAGTCGTCGCGGATATGCATTCGCACGACCGCAACCGGCTCATGAGGTCCCTGCGCGGGGAAGCGGCGGCCTCGAATCTCGATCCATCGCGAGCGCTCCCGGCACCCGATGTAGGCCGCGAGGCGTGCCGAAGCCTCCACATGGATGATCTCGTCGACTTCCAGCCTTACCCGCTTCGCGTAGTCCACGATATCGGTGAGAGAGTCGATCGACAAGGTGAACCGACGCTGCGGATCCGCTCCTTGAACCCGGGTGCCTATCCCGCGATGACGGCTGACAAGTCCCTGGGCGTCGAGTCTGCGCAGGGCCTCTCTGACCGTCTGCCGGGACACCTTGTACGTTTGGGCCAGTTCAGTCTCGGTAGGGAGAAGCGTGCCCACCGGGTGCTTGCCGTCGACGATCGCTTGAGTCAGGAGCTTGACCAGGCTGACGTAGAGCGGCGTCTCTCCATTGAGGAGCGAACGAGTTGGCTTCTGGCGAGGCACGGCGCTTCCTTCCTTTTTCAGATTGCAGGCATCCTAACGCTTGCTTCCTCCCGCGCAGCCGGCAGCGCCGGGATCACGATCCGGATCGGCACGTCGCAGACCGGCCCCGGGCTGCTCTTCGTTCGCAACGATTGACGGGATCTTGTTTGCATGCAAAACTACATGCAACAATCGGCAGTGGCAGGAGACAACCCTGGATTCGAAGGATTCGGCGGCGCGACAGGCGCCTACCCCGGCCCTCATACGGAGCGGCGAGGACTCTCCGGCACTCAGCGACCAGCAGATCGAGGACGCTCGCAAGTTGATCGGCGTCTGGTTGCGTCGGGACGTGCACACGCCAGCGATCTACGAGCCGCTGTCGGTTCATGACATCCGCCGCTGGGCGCACTACAGCGTCGGCGACGACAACCCGCTTTTCAGCGAAGTCGACTACGCCAAGCGGACGATCTGGGGCACGGTAATCGCGCCGCCCACCTTTCTCTTCACGATCGACAGCGGGATCGTCGCGCCTGGCCTGCCGGGCATCCAGTGGATCTTCGCCGGCTCCCGGTTCGAGAACTTCCTGCCGGTCAAGGTTGGCGACACGATCACGGCACGCGCGCGGCTGATCGACGTCCAGGTCAAGCAGGGGCGAAGTGTCGCACGCTACGTCAATCAGGTCGGAGAGGTCCTCTATACCAACCAGCACGGGCAACTGGTTACCCGCTATGAAGGCGACATCTATCGCATCCCGCGCAAGCGATCCGGCGGCGGCTTCAAGTTCGCCGTGCAAGATGCGAGCGAAGCCCCGAAGCCTTACAAGTACTCGCAGGAAGAGATCGAGGAGATCGCCGCCGGCTACCGCAACGAGTTCCGGCGCGGGCGAGACGCGATTTACTGGGAGGACGTGGCCGAAGGCGATCTCCTGCCAGTCGTTCTCAAGGGCCCGCTGACCCTGGTCGACATCGTCGGGTTCTACTCCGGCCGGCGCACCGTCTACAACGTGATGAAGCTCGCCTTCGCGGATCGCGACCGCCATCCGCGCAACGTCTACTACTCGCCGGCCCGTAACATCCCCATGCATCCGGCCGCCGGCCACTTCGACGTCGAGATTGCCCACGAAATCGGCATGCCTGGCGCGTATGACCAGGGCTGGCAACGCATCAACTGGGCCGGCCACATGCTGACCAACTGGTGCGGCGACCTCGGCTTCGTGCGCAGGCTCGACGGCCGGGTCACCAAGCCGAATCTCGTCGGCGATCTGACCCGCATGCACGGCGAGGTAATCGGCAAGACCCGCGAGGGTGACGAGGCGCTGGTTCAGATCCGCTGGTGGGGCGAGAACCAGCGCGGCGAGCGAAATTGCGACGGCACGGCGTCGGTGAGACTTCCCTCTCGCGACGTGAAGCCAGTGCGCACCGCACGCTGAGGGCGGCGCGATGAGAAGGCCCCTCGAAGGAATCAGAATTCTCGACCTCACGCACGGCGTCGCAGGTCCCTACTGCACGATGATCCTGGGCGACCTCGGCGCCGAGGTCATCAAGATCGAGAAGCCGGGCCGGGGCGACGCGACCCGCTACATGAATGTCAGCGAGCGGTTCCGGACTGACATACCCCGCGTCGGCGGTGACTACTTCCTCGCAGTCAACCGCAACAAGCGCAGCGTGACCGTCGAGATGAAGACGCAGGAAGGGCGGCAACTGTGCGAGGAACTGGCTGCCTGGGCAGACATCGTGGTGCAGAATTTCCGCCCTGGTGTCACTGCGCGCCTCGGGCTCGACTACGAGAGCCTGAAGCGATTCAATCCGCGCCTGATCTACGCCAACATCTCGGCCTACGGGATGGACGGTGTCCTCGCAGACAAGGCCGGGATGGACATCGCGGTACAGGCACGCTCGGGCGTCATGCGGATCACCGGCGCGCTGGACTCGCAGGAGCCGCTGCGGCCCGGCGCTTCGATCGCCGACTTCGGCGGAGGCATCTATCTCGTGACTGCGGTCCTAGCCGCCCTCTTCGACCGCGAGCGAACCGGACAGGGGCAGGAAGTGAGCGTCTCCCTGCTCGATGCGACGATGAGCATGCTCATCAACTACTCGGTCGCCGTGCTCGACGGTGCCGCCGAGGTGGGCCCCCTTGGCTCGGGTCACCCCCAGCTCGTACCGTACCAGGCATTTCCGACGAGCGATGGCTTCGTGGTAGTAGCCACCGGCACCAACAAGACCTACCGGACCTTATGCGATGCAATCGGCCATCCCGAACTTGGTTCGGATGCCCGTTTCGCCTCGAACGAAAGCCGTGTCAGCAACCGCGCCGACATCGTTGCCGCGCTCTCCGCGGTCTTCAGCGGCAAGACGACCGCCGACTGGATCCGGATTCTCGAGAGCGCGGATATTCCATGCGCACCGGTCCATGACCTCGACACCGCCTACGAGGAGCTCCGCGAGACGTCGCCCGCCATGGTGAAGACGGTGCAGCACCCGGCCTTGGGGTCGCTTACGCAACTCGGGATACCCTTTCGCTTCTCCAACTGCGCAGGCGACATCCGACGGCCGCCGCCAATGCTCGGCGAGCACACCGAGGAAGTCCTCGCGACCTTGCTCGGCCGAAGCGTCGAGACCATCTCGTCGCTCAGAGAGCGCAAGGTCGTCTGATGGGTGCGGCGACGATGAGAGCGGAGCGCATGCTGCCAGGTCCGGCCGATGGACTGGACCGGATCTTCCACGCCCGGTCCGTCGTCCTGGTCGGCCTTTCCTCCGACCCCCGCAAGATGACCGGGGCACCGCTCGGCATCCTCCAGCAGACGGGTTTTGCCGGGCGCATCTACGTGGTCAATCCGAAGCACCGCGAGATCGGCGGGATCGCCGCCTATCCGAGCATCGCCGCGCTACCCGAGTCGCCCGATGTAGCGATGATCATGCTGCCGGCGCGCCTGTGCGCCGGGGCAGTCAGACAGTGCGCCGAGAAGGGAATCCCGGCAGCAGTGATCCCGAGCTCAGGGTTCGAGGAATCGGAGGACGGCGCGGACGCTGCAAGCGAACTGGCTGAGGCGGCCCGGGAAACCGGGGTGGCGGTGGTGGGCCCCAACTGCGAAGGGATATGGTCCGTCGCCAGCAGGGTGCTGCTCACGTTCGGATCGGCGGCCAAACGGGATGTGCTGCACCACGCACCGGTGGCGATACTCTCGCAGAGCGGGGCCATGGCGGGGGCCGTGGCCAGGCACCTGCAGAACGACGCCATGGGCTGCGCCTACGTCGTATCGGTCGGCAACGAGACGGTGCTGACTATCGCCGATTACCTCCAATGGATGATCAGGCAGGAGGACGTCCGCGTGGTCCTCCTGTTCATCGAAGGCGCGCGCGACGGCCAGCGCCTGCTGGATCTGATCGCGGATGCCACAAGCCGCGGAATCCGCGTGGTAGCGCTCAAGTCGGGGAACTCCGAAGCCGGCCTCAAGGCGGCCGCCTCACACACCGGCAAGATGGCATCGCCGTACGCGATCTACCGCGACCTTCTGCGCCAGGCCGGAGCCATACAGGTCGATTCGTTGACCGATCTGATCGCTGCCGGCGAGGTGCTGGCGACCACGCCGGTGCCTGCAGCCAGGGGCGCCGGTGCGGGCGTCTCCGTCTTCAGCGTTCCAGGTGGTACGCGCGCCATGACGGCGGACCAGTGCGAGATCCACGACGTGCCGCTGGCCACCTTCGGTCGCAAGACGGTCGCCGCTCTGTCGGCCGCGCTGCCGGAATTCGGCGGGGTCGAGAATCCCACCGATCTGACCGGCCAAGTGCTGTCGTACCCCGGCTTGTTCGACGAGTGCCTCAGGATCATCGCTGCCGACCCGTCGACGGAAGCCTTGCTCGTCCAGGTGGCAAACCGGGGCCCGAACGATGTGATGGAGCGGATCGACCTGCTTGGCGATGTCGCGAAGCAGGGACGATTCCCGGTCGTCGCGAGCTTCCTTGGCGACGCGCTGCCGGCCAGCCAGCGGGTGCGGTTGCGTGCTGCAGGAGTCGTCTGCGCCCGCGATCCTGCCGAGGCGACACGCTTCCTCGGCTGGCTCTATCAAGCCCGTCGCGCCGCCGACCGGCCGGCGACTGCGCAAGTGCGCACGTTACCCGCCCCCGGGGCGACTCCGCTGCCTCTGGGTTGGGCAAACATCGAGGAGTACTTGCGGAGCGCCGGCATCGGGAGTCCAGGCAGTCGAGTGTTGCCTCCCGGCAAAGACACCGCGGAGGCCTGCGCGGGCCTGTCCTTTCCAGTGGCAGTGAAGGCGACGCCCGACGATGCGGACCACAAGACCGAATCCGGGCTGGTGGCGTTGAACGTGGCCGATGAAGTTCAAGTCGCCGCACATGCAGCACGGATCAGGCAGATCCTTGGCCGCGCCCAAGCGAACGTGCTCGTCCAGGAGATGGTGGTCGGCGGGGTCGAAGTCCTGCTTTCCGCCGTCCGCAATCCGGACTTCGGTCCGGTGATGGCTATCGGCAGCGGCGGCATTGCGGTCGAATTGCACAACGACGTGACCTGGCTGGCGCTGCCGGCGTCGGCGTCGGCAGTACGTGCCGCCCTCAGCCGGACCAGGCTCGGGACGCTACTCGCTGGATTTCGGGGCGCGCCCCCAGCGGACGTCGATGCCCTGGTTGGGGCAGCAGTCAGGCTGGGCGAGTTGTTCCTCGCAACCACCCCAGCCCCGGCCGAGATCGAGATCAATCCACTGCTGGTGCTGCCGGCCGGCAGAGGCGTCGTCGCCGTGGACGCCATCGTCAAGCCATGAATGAACAGCCCTCGCGGCCGCTGGCCGGCCGGACCGCGATCGTCACCGGCTCCGGACGCAATATTGGCCGGGGAATTGCCCTCGCCTTCGCACGCGACGGAGCCAACGTGGTCATCAACGGCCATCGCGACTCCACGGCGCTGGAGGCGGTGGCAGACGAGGCGCGATCGTTCGGCGTGGAGGCCCAGACGGCCCTTGTCGACGTCGCAGACCATGTCGCGGTCGCAGGCATGGTGGCGGCCGCGGCAGAGCGCTTCGGCAGCGTCGACATCGCAGTGGCGAACGTATCGCTTCGCCACCACCAGCCACTGCTCGAAATCGGCATCGACGATTGGCACAGGATCCTCGACACGAACCTGAGCTCGGCCTTCTACCTCGCGCGCGCCTGCCTACCGCACATGCGCCGCAGGCGCTGGGGACGGATCATCCATATTTCCGGCCGGGATGGGTTTTCCCCCAAGCCCAATCGTGCTCACAACGTCACGGCGAAGGCTGGGATGTTTGCCCTGGCCAAGGCGATTGCCTGCGAATTCGGCAGCGACGGCATTACCGCCAATGCCGTCGCACCGGGCATCGTGGAGACGATCCGCGACCCGGCGCACTATCCGGATGCCGCCGGTAGCGGCGATGGCAGCTTCGAGGCGAGACGCCGGGCGATGCCGATGCAGCGCTTCGGAAAAGTGGAGGAGATTGCCGCCGCGTGCAGCTACCTCTGCTCGGACGGAGGAAGCTTCGTGACCGGACAGATCATCCATGTGAACGGCGGCGAGTTCATGTTCTGAGCGACTCGCGCGTCTCGAGCCAGACCGGCACGGGATGCAGCGGCCGCGAGAGCGCGTAGCAGGTATGGGTTGGCGGAGATAGACATGCAGGCAGTGACGGCAGGAACACCGGTAGACGCGCGCAGGCAAGCGGCCGCCGGTCCGGCAACGGGACGCGATGGCGGTGCGGCGCATGGCGCCACTGCAACGATGGCTGCGTTCGCCGTGCGCGAGCATCGTCTGCCGGCGCTGGCTCGCGCACGGGCGCAGGACGCGTTGACCGACTGCGTCGGCTGCATGGTCGCCGGAAGCACGGAGCCGCTCACCCGGCCATTGCTCTCCCTGATCCCTTCCTTCGAACGACCCGATGCACGGTTTCCCGCGCTGCTGGTCGGCGCGGGCCGCTACGCCGCCCCGTCGGATGCCGCCCTCTTCAATGGCGCGATAGCGCACGCACTCGACTTCGACGACACCAACCATCCGGCCTATGCGCATCCCACCGCGGTGCTCGCACCCGCGCTGCTGGCCGTGGCCCCCCTGACCGCCGCGAGTGGCGCCGACCTGATCACCGCCTACATCCTCGGCTTCGAGGTATTCGGCAAGCTCGGTCGGGCGATGAACAAGCAACACTACAAGCGCGGTTGGCACGCAACCTCGAGCTTCGGATGCCTGGCAGCCGCGGTTGCCGCCGGACGCCTCCTGCACCTGGATGAGCGCGAGATGCGGATGGCGATCGGAATCGCAGCCTCGTCTGCCGGCGGCCTGCGTTCGAACTTCGGGAGCATGGTGAAGCCGCTGCATGCAGGCTTCGCCGCACGCAACGGCGTGGCGGCCGCACTGCTTGCGCGCAGCGGATTCGAAGCGGGAATGGATTGCCTCGATCACCGCTATGGCTACCTGTCCGTGTTCAACGACGGAATCGGCTACGATGTCGCGCCGCTACTCGCGCTCGGAGAGGAGCTCGAGATCCTGACCGAGCACGGACTTGCACTCAAGCCCTACCCTGCCTGCGGTGCGACCCACCCCGGCATCGAGGCGGCACTGAAGCTCAGGAACGAACTAGGAAGCGCCCCGATCGCATCGGTTCGCGCGGGCGTCTGTGAGATGGCCCTGTCGCCATTGATTCACGTCCTGCCGGAGACGCCGCTGGCCGGGAAGTTCAGCCTCCACTTCTGCATCGCCGCCGCGTTGCTGGACGGCAAGGTGGGACTGGATACTTTCACGGAGGAGCGCATTGCAGACCCGAAGATTCGAGAGCTGATCTCGCGCACAGCAATGGAGGTCGACGGACGCTGGCGCGACGACAGCGAGTTCTGCACTGAGGTCACTGTGCAAACGACCGACGGACAGCGGCACAGCGCGTGCATCCCGCTCGCAGCCGGAAAGCCGGCGCGATGGATGTCTGAAGCCCAGATGAAGGCGAAGTTCGATGACTGCTGCGCGGTCATCCCGCCTGCGATCCGCGACGGCCTCTTCTCGACACTTCGGCGGATCGACGACGGCATCCATGCCTCGCACCTGCAGAAGGCGCTCGCCGACTTGCCGCAGCCGGCACAGGCTGACCACAACACCGGAGACATCGATGGACGAGGTTGACGCAATTGGACACCGTCGGCGGCGCATGATGATGGTCATCGCCTCGTGTGCTGTTGCAGCGGCATTGCCGGCGGGCCTCAATGGCGTGCTTGCCCAAGGCTATCCTGACCGGGCGGTACGGGTGGTCAACCCCTACGCGCCGGGCGGCTCGACCGATCCCGTGCTGAGGCCGGTGACACAGAAGCTGCACGAACTGACCGGCCAGAGCTTCTATATCGACAACAAGCCCGGCGCCGGCACCAATATCGGTTCGGAGATCGTCGCAAAGGCCAAGCCGGACGGATATACGCTTCTGCTGGGCACCAGCAGCCTCGCGATCAGCCCAAGCCTCTACAAGAACCTGAACTACGATCCAGCCAAGGACCTCCAGCCCATCGCCTTGTTGGTCAATGCGCCGTTCACCTTGGCCGTCAGCGCCAACCTGCCGGTGACCAGCGTCGCTGAGCTCATCGCCTATGCCAAGGCAAATCCCGGCAAGCTCAACTACGGATCGTCCGGCAACGGCGGCGCGATCCACCTGGGCATGGAGCTGTTCAAGTCGATGACCGGCACCGATATCGTGCACATCCCGTTCAAGGGAAGCGGCGAGTCGGTCAATTCCCTGCTGGCGGGTGACATCCAGGTCCTGCTGAGCCCCTCCACGAACTTCGCTGCTCATGCCAGGAATGGCCGCCTGCGCATGCTTGCCGTCGCCGCATCGCGCCGGGTGGAAGGCCTCGACCTTCCGACGGTGGCCGAGGCCGGCGTCCCCGGCTTCGAGGCTGGCGTCTGGATGGCATTGTTCGCCCCGGCCGGAACACCGCCGCCCGTCATCACCAAGCTCAGCGAGGACGTCAACAAGGCACTGGCGGACCCCGCCATCGCTGAGGCCTATGCACGCCAGGGCATGGTCGTCGGCGGAGGTTCCCCGCAGGACCTCGACCGGATCTTCCGCGCCGACCTGCAGCGCTGGCCAGCGATCTTGAAGAACTCGGGCGCGAAGATCGATTGACGAGGGCAGACGATGGATTTCGAACTCAGGCCCCTTTCCCATCCGCTTGGCGCCGAGGTGGTAGGACTGGATGTCTCCCGCCCGCTGAACGAAGAGACCGTCCACCGGCTGAGGCAAGCCTGGCTGGAGCACCAGGTGCTCCTGCTTCGTGATCAGAAGATCCAGCCGGCAGACCACATCCGTTTCACGCAGTACCTGGGCCAAGTGGACGACTACCCACTGGTTCATTTCCGCCATCCGGATAACCCGAAGCTCATGGTGCTGTCCAGCGATCCGGACAAGGGCAACCGGTCGACCTCCCGCGCCGCCGGCGAGCGCTGGCACACCGACCTGTCCTTCACCACCCGTCCGGCAACCGGGTCGATGTTGCACGCCAAACGCCTTCCGCGAGTCGGCGGCGACACCATGTTCGCCAACCAGTACCTGGCCTACGAGACGCTGTCGCCGGCGCTTCAGAAGATGATCGGGCCACTCGAGACGGTGCACGAGCTCTTTTCCGGCCGATCGAACCTGAATGAGCTGGACACGGCAAGGATGCTCGAGATGCGCGCAGCGAACCCACCCGTGGCACAGCCCATGGTGCGCGTGCATCCTGAAACCGGTCGCGCTGCCCTGTACGTCAGCCCCTCGCTTTCGAGCCGCATCGTAGGAATGACCGTCGAAGAAAGTGCCGGGCTCCTTGGCTACCTGAAAGCGCACTGTGTCGACTACCGCTTCGTCTACCGGCACCGCTGGCAGGTGGGCGACCTTTTGCTGTGGGACAACCGCTGCCTTCTCCATATCGCGGTCCAGGACTATGACAGGTCCGAGCATCGCCTGATGTACCGGACCACCATCACCGGCGACCCTTGCGGCCGCCGTTACGATGAGGCGACTGCTGTAGTCGCCGGGACCCCGCAGCAGGTCGCCGTGGCCAACAGTTGAGCCGCAGGCCATCACACACTGTCGCACACCACGCCAAGGAAGCCCCAGATGAGCAGCGAAGTCAAAGTCGGTGCAGCCGCGCCCAATATCGCGCCGCTCTCCGAGCCGGTGTTCTCACCACGGCCATCGGTGCGCACCGTAGGCGCCGGCGCCCATTCACCCGAGGAATGGGAGACGCGGGTCAATCTCGCCGCCTGCTACCGGCTCTTCGATCACTTCCGCATGTCTGACCTGATCTACACCCACATCTCCAGCCGGGTACCAGGAACCCACGACCAGTTTCTGATCAATGCCCATGGCCTGATGTTCGACGAGATCACCGCCTCGTCGCTGGTTCGGGTCGACGTCGACGGAAACGTGCTCGAAGACCACACGGGTCTCGGCATCAATCCTGGCGGCTTCACCATCCATAGTGCGGTCCACATGGCGCGGCCCGACATCGGCTGCGTGATGCACTCGCATACGCCGGATGGGATTGCGGTTTCATGCCAGCGAAAAGGCCTGCTTCCGCTTACCCAGCATTCGATGCGTTTCATCGACCGGATCGCCTACCACGAGTACAGCGGCGTCAACTTCACCGATGCGGAGCGCACGTCGCTGCAGGCGTCGCTGGGTGACAGGAAAGTCATGATGCTTCGCAATCATGGCCTGCTCGTCGCCGGAACGTCGATACCGGATGCGTTCGATCTCATGTACTACCTCGAGCGGGCCTGCCAGATCCAGATCCGCCTGCAATGCGCCGGCGCCGATATCGTTCACCCGCCCCACGAGGTGGCGCAGCAGGTTGGGCGTTCCTTCGAGCGCCCGACACGGCAATCGCAGGGAAAGGCCTGGGCGGCCCTGCGGCGCATGCTCGATCGCACCGATCCGTCGTATGCGGATTGAGGCTCACCCCGGATCGGCGGCCTGCCCCATATTCAAGCAATTGAAAGGAGACATTTCCATGAATCGGCTGAAGTCCCTGCTCCTGGTGACCCTTGTCTGCAGCATGGGCATCCTCGCCACGGCGAACGCGCAAGAATACCCGGACAGAACCGTCAGGCTGGTCGACCCCTACTCTCCCGGCGGTTCGACCACGGTCGTTTCTCGCGCCCTCTCGCAGAAGTTCACCGAGCTTGCCGGCCAGTCAATGATCGTCGACCACCGGCCGGGTGCCGGCAGCAACATCGGCAGCGATCTGGTGGCGAAGGCCGAGCCCGACGGCTACACGCTCTTGCTGGGAACCAGCAGCCTGGCCATCAATCCCAGCCTTTACAGCCGGATGCCCTTCGACCCGATCAAGCACCTGAGCGCGATCACCACGTTGGTGAGCACGCCCAACGTGCTTGCCGTGCACCCTTCGGTGCCGGTCAATTCGGTGAAGGAACTGATCGAGTATGCAAGAAAGCATCCTGGCAAGCTGAACTACGGTTCTTCAGGGAATGGCGCTACCAATCACATGGCGATGGAGTTGTTCAAGCGGATGGCCGGAATCGACATCGTGCACATCCCGTTCAAGGGCGGTGCCGACGCGCTTGCCGGCCTGCTTGGCGGCCAGATCCAGGTGATGTTCAATCCTGCATCGACCCTCGCCCCGCAGGACAAGGCCGGGCGTCTGAAGATGCTTGCCATCGGCAGCACGGAACGGACACGGGGTGTGGACCTGCCGACGATCAGCGAGTCGGGGTTGCCGGGCTTCGAATCGAGGGTCTGGTTCGGACTCTTTGCTCCGGCTGGAACACCCGAACCCGTCATCGCGAGGCTCAACACCCTGATCAATGCGGCGCTCAAGGATGAACAGGTCGCGGCGACTTTGGAAAAATCCGGGCTCGCTCCTGTCGGCGGCTCGGCGCAGCAACTCGCCAGCCTTCTGGCCGAGGACACGAAGCGGTGGGCCGAGGTAGTCAAGGCCTCCGGTGCACGGATCGATTGACGACGCAGGAACTTGCACAGCACAAGGTAGGCAACGTGGAGATGAAGGCATCGCCAGCGACGGGGCAAGGGGCCGAGGCACTGCTCCGCTTCACCTATGACAAGCTCAAGGAAGCGATCCTCAGCAATCGCCTGAGGCCCGGCAGCAAGCTGGGGCACCAGCTCCTTGCAGAAATGCTGGGCGTATCGCGCACACCGGTGCGCGAGTCGCTTGAAAGGCTTTCTCAGGAGGGCTATGTGACCCACGTGGCGAACCGCGGCTATTTCGTAGCCGAAATCGATTCGCAGGAGGTTCGCGATCTCTACCAGACCCGGGAGGCACTCGAAGTCTACGCACTGAAGCAGATGCTGGCTCGGGGCGTCACTCGTGACCTGCGCAAGAAGCTCGATCAGGTGAATGCGCACTACAAGCGCCTGTGTCTCGACAGCCTCAGCCGTGAACGCCTGCTGGTCGACAGGGACTTCCACCTGACGCTGGCTGGTGGCAGTGGCAATCTGCACCTCGCCCGCACGCTCGCGGGAATCTTCGACCGCCTGATCCTGAAGCGACGCGTCGAGGGGTTTCACGATACGCGCGGGCTCGCCCCCTATCAGGATCACGTCAGGTTGCTCGACGCGCTTTACTCGGGCGAGGCCGCGGCGGCTGAGCAGGTCCTGACCAATCACATCCAGAGTGCCTGCACCAGGTTTCTGGGCTACCTGGACACAGGCACTGCGCCGCTCGGCTGATGTCGGCCACCGAAGATTTCCTGCTGCTTTCGCTGATTCCTCTCGGCGACAAGTACCGGGAGCGGGTTGCGGCGACCTGTGCAGCCGTCTTCCCAGCCGGTACCGGCGAGGCGGATGCCATGATCAGCCGCCACGGCCACCGGGCAAGGGGCGTCCTGACCAACGGAGTCATCGGTCTCACATCCACGCAGCTCGACCGGATGGCACGCCTGGAGATCGTCTGCATCCTGGGCGCCGGCTACGAAGCCGTCGACCTCGAAGCGATCCGGCGTCGATGCATCCGGATCTGCCATGGGCCCGGGACCAATACGGAGGCGGTCGCCGATCACGCGCTTGGACTGCTCCTCTCGCTGACACGCGCCATCCCCAGGTTGGACCAGAAGATCCGCCAGGGAGGCTGGAAAGACGAGGAGGAACGGCTTTCGATCCTCGCGGGAAAAAACCTCGGGATCTTCGGCCTGGGAAGGATCGGCAGAGCAATTGCGGTCCGCGCCAAGGGCTTCGGTCCCATCGTCGGCTATGCCAGTCGCAATCGACGCGATGACACCGAGCTGACCTGGTTTCCATCACTGACGGAACTGGCAGCCTGGTCAGACTTCCTTGTCATCTCGGCGCCAGGCATGCCCGAAACCTTTCATGCGGTGGACCAGCAGGTCCTCGGCGCCCTCGGTTCCGGCGGCTATCTCGTCAACGTGGGACGCGGCTCGATCGTCGATACGAAAGCGCTCATCGCCGCCCTCGAGGCTCGGTCGATTGCCGGTGCCGCACTCGACGTCTTCGAGGACGAACCCTCCGTGCCTCAAGAACTGCGGACACTGCCGAACGTGGTGCTGACGCCGCACGCGGCCGGGCGTTCACCTGAGTCGAGGGATGCCATGATCGACTTGCTTGTCAGGAACGTGCGACTGCACCGCGCCGGTAGACCGCTTCTGACGCCCCTGTAGGTTGGCCGCGCGCGGCGCTGCGCCCTGTTTGCCGCTGCGCACAACGATATTCCCGCCTTCTCCTTCCGATCGAGCCGCGATGCTTGTCTAGGCTTGGAATCTGGAGGAGGATGCTGGCGAGAGCAGCCTCATGAAGGCGGTAGCCGAATCCGGCGGGATCGATTCCGACGCCCCCGTGGCGCTGCTTCGTTCAAACAAAAGACAGGAGACGTGAATTGAAACGTGTGACAGCATGGCTCACTGCAGCGGCACTCACTGCCCTCTCGGTCCCGCAGCTTGCCCAGGCCCAGGCCGACTATCCCAACCGCGTCGTCAAGATCATCGTGCCCTACGCCCCCGGTACGTCACCCGATGTCGTCGCGCGCCATCTCGCGGATCGGCTGACGCCAGCGCTGGGTAATTCGGTCATCATCGACAACCGCCCCGGCGCCGGCGGCATGATCGGGGCCGAGCAAGCGGCGATTGCGCCCAACGACGGCTACCACCTGTTCTTCACGGTCAAGGGCGTCATGGCGATCGTTCCGCATGTGTACCCGAGCGCGAAGTTCAAGCCCTTGAAGGACTTCAAGGCGGTCACCGAGATCCTGCAGGTACCGCACCTCATCGTCGCCACTAATGGCGCGCCCTTCAACGACATGAAGGGGATGGTCGAATACGCCAAGCAGCACCCGGGCAAGCTGAATTACGCCTCCAACGGGGTCGGCTCGCATCCCCATGTCGGCATGGAGACGATCGCCGGCAGTCTCGGCATCAAGCTCACGCATGTGCCCTACAAGGGCGTGCCGACTGTGGACCTGATGGCCGGCGTCGTCGACTTGCAGCTCGAAGCTTCAACCACATCGATTCCCAACATCAAGGCCGGCAAGATCAAGGCACTGGCCACCTCCGGCCCGGAGCGCATCCCCGCGCTGCCGGATCTGCCGACTTTGACGGAGTTCCGCGCGGACCTCGACCCGGCCGGTGCCACGGGCAATTCCTGGCACGCCATCTTCGCGCCGGCCGGCACCCCGGATGCGATCGTCGCCCGCCTCAACAAGGAGATCGTCGCCATCGTGAAGAAGCAGGACATGCAGGACAAGCTGCGTGAGCTGGGGCTGACTCCCACCGGGACTTCGGCGGCACATCTCGAGAAGAACATGGCTGCCGACTACGACTACTGGGGCAAGATCGTGCGCGGGCTCAACATCAAGCTGGAGTGACCGGCTACGGCAGCGGGCCGAAGCCGCCGTCACGACGCAACTGTTCGCTGCCCTGACCGGCTATGTCGTCGATGAAGGCCTGGGCGAGCGCCGGCAGGCGGGGATCGCGCACGATGGCGGCGCTGTAGAGGGTGGCGAGCTCGAACTCGGCCGGCAGCTCACCGATCAAGGTGACTCCCGGCGTGTAGTTGATCTCGGTCACCTGCGTGCACCCGATCATCCCGGGTCCTTCACTCGCCGCCAGCTCGCCCATGGCGGTCGCCCCGTTGGGGAAGGTCCTGAACCGCGGCTCCAGCTCTTCCAGGATGCCGAGCTTGCGCAGGACGCCCGCGAAGTGGATGCCCGCGGTGGAACGGAGGGGGTCGGGAAAGAACACGCCGCGGCTGGAAAGCAGCAGCGACTTGAGCGATGCGCCATCCGCGACCGTCGGCGCAACTTCGCCGCTTCTCACTGCGATGCCGGTGCGCACCATGCCGATGGGCGTGCACGAATCCGCCCGGAGGAGCCCATCCGTGACCAGTGTCTGGATCATCGAGTCGGTCACGATCATAACGTCCGCCGGCTCCCCGCCCAGCAGGAGCTCCTTCAGCGCACCGACTGCACCGAACCGGCCCTCCACCGCTGCGCCGGTCCGTTCAGTGAACTCCGGCTGCAGGGCCTTGACCAGGCCCTGTACCGCACCGGCGCAAAGCAAATGCAGCCGCGCTTCCTTCTCACCCTGACTCATCACACCATTCCAATCGGCGGGGACATCATTGTCCAGGCTTGGCGCCGGATATCCGCACCACGTTCGCCCACTTCGCGATGTCCCCCTCGAGATAGCGGGCGAATTCCGAGGTGCTCATCGACATGGCGGCCGCGCCCTGCCCGGCCCAGGCCTGGCGGATCTGCGGATCGTCGACGATCCTGCGCACCTCGGCATTGAGCCGCTCGATGACCTGAGACGGCACGCCCTTGGGCGCCATCAACCCGAGCCAGATGGTCGCCTCGTACCCCGGCACCCCACTTTCCGCTATCGTCGGCACGTCGGGCAGAACCGGTGAGCGCTTCAGGCCCGTCGTGCCGATAGCCTTGACCCGGCCGGAAGCGACATGAGGGGCCATCGTCGGAATCGCATCGAACATCATGTCGACCTGGCCGCCAAGTACGTCGGTCCGCGCGCTGGCGCTGCCCTTGTAGGGCACATGGATGATCGACACCCCGGCCATTGCCTTGAAGAGCTCGCCCGCCATGTGGTACGGAGTGCCGGGGCCCGAGGAGGCGTAAGTCATGCCGTCGGGCTTCTCCTTTGCCCGTGCCAGCAGATCGGCGAGGTCCTTCACCGGCAGCCCGCTGCGGGCCACCAGCACCAGGTCCGAATAGTTCAGCGGCGCGATCGGTTCGAAATCTCGCAGCAATGCATACGGCTTGTTCGGGATCAGCGATTCGTTCACCGTGTGGGCGTTCGACATGAGCAGCAGGGTGTAGCCATCGGCCGTGGCGTTGGCGGCAGCTTCCGTGCCGATCACGGAACCGGCACCCGGACGGTTCTCGACGACGAAATTGCCGCCCATGGCCTCCTGCAACCGCTGCCCGACCGCCCGCCCGTAGACGTCCGCCGGGCCGCCAGCGGCGAAGGGCACGATGATCCTCACGGGTCGGGCCGGATACGACTGCGCGAACAGAGACGGACAAGGAAGAAGGGCGAGCACGCCGGCGGGCAGCGAGGTGAAGACGAACTCGCGACGGGTAAGACGAATGTGCTCCGACATGCCGGTCTCCATCATCGTTCTTCCGCGGGCGGGCCCGGCGGCACCACAGGTTGCGCTCGGGCACGCGGATCGGCCATTGCCTGCTAAAGACCCGCCAGGTAATGCGCCACGTTCTCGATGTCCTCGTCGCTCATCGTGTTGGCGACGCTGGTCATGCTGCCCCCGTCGTTGGCGCGCCGCCGCGCCTTGAAGTCCTGCAACTGCTTCACGATGTAATCGAAGTTCTGCCCGGCGACCCGCGGTATCTCGTTCTGCCCGGCGAAGCCGCCGAGATGACACATCGTGCAGAGCGTCTCCGACGCCTTGAGCTTGCCGATGGCAGCCTTCTCCGGGTCCGGCTGGAAGGTCTGCCGCGGCGGCGGGCGGCGGGCGTAGAAGTCCGCCAACTCGCGCATCTCTTCCCGGCTGAGGTCGGCCGCCAGCGGAGTCATCAGCGGGTCGCTGCGACGACCGGCCTGGAAATCGCGCAGCTGCAGGTAGAGGTAGCGCGAGGTCTGGCCTGCGAGAATCGGATAGAGCGGCTGTCCGACGACGTTGGCGCCGTGGCAGGCTTCGCAGACGCCGGCCTTGGCCGGCACCGCGTCGCCGGGACCGGCGGCGGCACCCTGTCCCGCCGCGCCGCCTGCGCCAGTTGGCAGCAGGCCGGCGACTGCGAGCGCCAGCCCGACGAGGCCGGCGTGCGAAGCCCGAGGGCTCAAGGCAGGCTGAACACGATCACCGTGTTGCCGCGCTTGAAGTCCAGTTGCGTGTTGCCACCGGCGGCGACCGCGACGTACTGCTTGCCGTTCACGGTATACGAGACCGCCGGTGCATTCACCCCGGCGCCGCACTGGTATTCCCAGAGCATCTTCCCGGTCTCGGCATCGAAGGCGCGGAACAAGCCATTCCCTTCGCCGTTGAACACCAGGTTGCCGGCAGTGGCGAGCACGCCGCCGATCAGCGGCTGCTCGGTATCGAACTTCCAGGCGACCTTGCCGGTGTCCACGTTGACCGCGGCGAGCCGGCCCCATTGCTTCTCGGCCGGGATCACCTTGAAGGCGCCGCCCAACCAGAGCTTGCCGCCCGGATACTTCGCCTCCTCGACGTGGTAGGTCATGGGCTGGTGCAGGTTGGCGGCATAGGCGAGCCGCAGCTTGGGATTGAAGGCCATGGGGCTCCATTCCACCCCGCCGTTCGCGCCGGGAAGCATGCGCGCACCTTCCTTGGTCGGCAGCACCCACATGTCCTCCTGCGGGATCATCGCCTCGCTGAACCGGATCAGCTCGCCGGTTTCGCGGTCATGGACATAGACGTGCCCGGTCTTGCCGCCATGCAGCGCGACCTTGCGCATCTTGCCATCCTTGCCCATCGCCTCGGTCAGGATCACCGGCGACACCGCGTCGAGGTCCCACACGTCGTGTGCGACGTACTGGAAGTGCCACTTGTACGTGCCCTTGTCGAGATCGACGGCGACGATCGAGTCGGTGTACAGGTTGTCTCCGGGACGTTCGGCTCCGTAGAGGTCGGGACTGGGATTGCCGACGACGAAGAACACGGTCCGGCTGTCCCGGTCCACTGCAGGCGCCATCCAGACACCGCCGCCGAGCGTCTTGTAGAAATCACCGCCCTCGGCGAATCGCGCCTTCTCCGCCTCAATGTTCCGCTTCATGTCGCGGTTGGTCGCATCGTTGACCGCCCACACCCCTTCGTGCCCCTTCTCCGGGATGGTGAAGAATGTCCACAGGAGCTTCCCGTCGCTGGCGTCGAATGCCTTGACGAAGCCGCGGATGCCGTACTCGCCGCCGTTGGTGCCGATCAGGATCTTGCCGTCGACCGCAACCGGCGCCATCGTTTCCGAATAGCCAAGTTCGGGATCTGCAATCTCCTTGGCCCAGAGCACCTTCCCGCTCTTCGCATCGAGCGCGATCAGTTGCGCGTCCAGCGTTCCCATGAAGAGGCGGTCGCCCATGATGGCGACACCGCGGTTGTTGGGGCCGCAGCAGTAGGTGGTGACCGGCCCCATCTTGTGCTTGTAGTGCCAGAACTCCTTGCCGGTGACCGCATCGAGTGCATAGACATGGTTGTAGGACGTGGTGATGTACATGATTCCATCGACCACGATCGGCGCCGTCTCCATCGACTCGAGCACTTCGGTCTGGAAGCTGAACGCTGGCCTAAGCTGCGCAACGTTGCCGGCATTGATCTGTGCCGCCGGGTAGTAGCGCGTCTGGGAATAGCTCATGTTGGAGTGCAGGAAGTTGACGCCGTCGCCATCCGCGCCGTCCAACTGACCCTGGGAAACGGAAATGGCCTTCGGCACTTCGACGCCGGTCAGCGCCGGCTTGCCGGTGACTTCCGCCTGAGGGAACACCGCAACCGGCAACGTGCACAGGGCACCGCCGGCAAGCATGGCAATCAAACGGGAGCACGAGAATCGATTCCGATCCATAGCTGTCTCCTGGGTTCGTTCATCAGCCGCGGCATGGCGCTGCACTTGCAATCGTAGTCAGATTGGAGTTCACTGGATAGACAAACTTTGCTTCATCCAGCCGGTGCGAAACCGCCGCGGGCCAGGGATCTCCAGTGCGCCTTGAAGTCACGAGAGGTAACAATCCATGAAGCCGCTGGCCGCCCGATCGGGTCGGATGCGAATCGCTGGGGCCCTCGCCGTTTGCGCGCTCGGGTGGATGCCTGCCGCACCGCCGGCGGCCGCGCAGTCATCGACCCACCCCAATCTCAATGCGCAGCTGCTGGTCGCTGCCCGGCAGAACGACCTTCCCGAGGTGACGTCGATCCTGGCCCGCGGAGCCGCCGTCGATTCGCGCAACCGGCTGGGCAAGACGGCGCTGCTTCTCGCCAGCGAAAAGGGCAATGACCGCATGGCAGAGGTCCTGATCGCTGCCGGAGCCGACGTCAACAAGCCCTCCCTCGAGGGCGTCACGCCCCTCATGGCGGCGGCCTACGATGGCAATCCGGACCTGGTCAAGCGGCTGCTGAAGGCAGGCGCCCGGGTGGACCCGGTCGATCGGATGCACAAGTCGGCGGCGGTCTACGCTGCCGGCCAGGGACATGCAGCCGCCGTGCTGGCGTTGCTGGATGCCGGCCTCGACATCAACGCCACCTACGAGCACGACCTGACACTGCTGATGTGGGCGGCGGGGCAAGGCCACGACGATGTCGCCCGCCTGCTGCTTGCGCGTGGCGCGCGTCCGGACATGCGAGCCGACCGCGGCCTGACGGCCGCGGAAATTGCGCGCACGACCGGGCACGATGCCTCCGCACCGTCCGTCGGAGCCGCCACCCAGCCCCAGCAACGATAGCTTCGCAGCCCCGGCCGGGGCAGCGACGCTGGATAGAGTCGTGACGTCCGCGCGGGAGAACCCTTCGGCTGCAGGGTGGCAGTTGACGATGCCTGGCGGGATCCCTACACTCACTAAACCGCCTGGTTATCTATCGCCAGGTCACCCGCATGCGCCGCTGCGGGTTCATGTGACGCTCACCCCGGAGGAGAATGCAAATGAATTATGTGGATGGCTTCGTCGTCGCAGTGCCGAAAGGCAATCGCGACCTCTATATCGCTTCCGCGCGTAAGGCATGGCCCCTGTTCAAGGAGTTCGGCGCGATCCGCCAGGTTGAATGCTGGGGTGATGACGTGCCGGACGGCACCTTGACCGACTTCAAGCGGGCGGTGCAGGCAGGAGTGGACGAGGTTGTCGTGTTCTCCTGGATCGAATATCCATCGAAGGAGATCCGCGACGCGGCCGGCAAGAAAATGATGGAGGATCCCCGCATGCAGGAGATGTTCAAGGACATGCCGTTCGACGGCAAGCGGATGATCTTCGGCGGCTTTGCCCCCATCTTCGACGAGCGGGCCTGATCGGAGCTGCGCGCGGCGTTGCGGCCGCGCTCGATCGCGGCCGCCGTCACGGTCGGCAGCCGCGACCCAGTCACTGCTCGTGTTCCCGCCATGGAGGGATCGAAGATGTCAGCGCAGCTCAACCACCTGATCGTCTACGCCCGCGACAGCCAGGCATCCGCTCGCTTCCTGGCCGACATTCTCGGCCTGCCGGCGCCGACCCGCTTCGGACCCTTCGTCGTGGTGGCAACCGCCAATGGCGTCAGCATGGACTTCATCGACGCCGGCGGCGAAATCGCCTCGCAGCACTACGCCTTCCTGATCAGCGAGGCCGAGTTCGACGAGATCTTCGGGCGCATCGAGGGGATGAAGCTGCCCTACTGGGCCGACCCGGGAAAGCATCGGCCTGGCCAGATCAATCACGGCGACGGGGGGCGCGGCGTGTACTTCGAGGATCCGGACGGACATTTCCTCGAAATCCTCACCCGGCCGTACGGCAGCGGTGGGACGAACGAGGTTCAGAAGCACTGAGAGTCGCCCGGCTGGCGCACTTCCTGGCGGAGCGTGTGGCGCGACGTGCGCACGGTCGACCGCGGGATCGTCACGCAGCGCTCAGGCGTCGCGACGTCAGTCGAAGTCCCGCCAGGGCATCAGCAGCCGCTCCACCCGGCCAACGATGGCAGTCAGCACCAGCGCCAGGGCGATCGTCGCCACCAGGGCGGCGAACACCTTGGAGATGATGTAGAGACTTCCCGCCTTGAAAATGGCGTGACCGAGTCCTTCGTACGACGACATGAACTCGCCGATGATCGCGCCGATCAGCGCGAAGCCGATGGTGAGCTTGAACCCGGCGAAGATGTCGCCAAGCGAGGCCGGCACGATCAGGCGGCGGAAGATCTGCCACTTGCTGGCCCCAAGCGTCCGCATCAGGTTCGTCTGATCCTCATCGACGGCGTGCGCGCCCTTGTACGCGATGACCAGCGCCACCACGACCACCGACAGCGTCGACATCGCCACCTTCGCCGCCAGGCCGGTACCGAACCAGATGATGACGATCGGTGCCAGGGCAATCACCGGGATCGATCCGAGTGCCACGATGAACGGCTGCACCACCCGCGAGACGAAGCGGGAGTACCAGAGCGCGAGTCCCAGGACCGTGCCGATCAGGTTGCCCAGGCCGAAGCCGAGCAGCGTTTCGGTGCCGGTGACGATCGTGTCCCGAAGCAGGCTGCCATCCCTGGCCATCGTGGCGAGATGGCCCCACACCGCGCTGGGCGAGCCGAACAGGAAGCCATTCAGGGCGGCGCTCCCGGTGGCCAGTTCCCACAGCCCGAGCAACAGCAGGAGCAAGCCGATCTGGCAGGCGAGAACGCCGAGCGTGCCGTGCCTGATCCGCGACCGGGTACCTGCCGGCGGGGCAACGGCGAGCGCAGGCTCAGAGGTTTCCACCGCGAACCTCCAGCTGGCTCCAGATCGTTCGGACATAATCGACGAAGTGGGCCGACTGCCGCGCCGCCATCATGTCGCCGGGCTCGGTGTCGAGTTCGATGTCGTGCACGGCGAGGATGCGTGCCGGTTGATGCGACAGCACCAGCACCCGGTCCGACAGCGACACCGCCTCCTCGATGTCGTGGGTGATCATCAGCACGGCCCGTCCTTCGCTGCGCACCAGCCGCGCCATGTCGCTCTCCAGCAGCAGCTTGGTCTGGAAATCCAGCGATGCGAAGGGCTCGTCGAGCAGGATGACTTCGGGGTCCGTCACCAGCGTACGGGCGAGCGCCACCCGCTGTCGCATCCCGCCCGACAACGCCGCCGGATAGTAGGCATGGAAGTCGGACAGGCCGACGGTCCGCAACATGGCATGCGCCCGGTTGCGACGCTCCGCCCGCGGCAGGTCCTTCAACTCGAGCCCGAGGGTGACGTTGGCAAGCGCGGTCCGCCACGGCAGCAGCAGGTCCTTCTGCAGCATGTAGCCAACGCGCCTGGGCATGCCCGTGAGCGGCTGCCCACGCCAGGTCACCCTGCCGGCCGTCAGCGGGATGACGCCGCAAAGGAGGTTCAGCAGCGTCGTCTTGCCACACCCCGATGGCCCGACGATGCTGATGAACTCGCCGGCGCGCAGGGCGAACGAGACGTCGCCGACGACCGCATGAAGGCGCCGGTCCGTCTCATAGGTCTTGGCGACCGACTCGGCGACGAGCAACGGGCGGTTGGCGACGCCAGCCGCCTGACGGATCGTCGCCTCGTCGCCGGTCACGCCAGGCCCCGCTTGCCGAAGGTCACTGGACCGCGGCGACGGCCTTCTCGGCGTAGCTGTTGTCGATGATCTGGTCGAACGGAATGGTGCCCTTCACGTTGCCGAGGTACTTCTGCATGCTGATCAGGTTCTCCCACTGGTCCGTGAAAGTCTTGACGGTCTGGGCAGGGATCTTGTACTCAAGCTGCATGTCCATCGCCTTGTTCACCACGTCGCCGGGCAGGTCCGGAAACTCCTTGCGAGCCACCTCCTTGGCGAAATCCGGCTTGGCGTAGGTCATGCGCGAGGCTTCCTCGAAGGCGTTCACCAGGTTCTGCACGACCTGTGGGTTGGCCTTGGCGTATTCCGGCAGCACCATGATTCCGGTATTGCAGAACGGCCCCACGTGACTGGCGAAGTCGAACACGACCTTGGCACCCTGCGACATGGCGCTGGCCACGCTCGGCTGATAGGCGACGGCGATGTCGGCCCGGCCGGCAAGCATCACGGCGATCTCGGTCCCAGGGTTCACCTCGAGGATCTTCGTGTCGATCCGCGGCTTGAGTCCGTTGTTCTCCAGGATCCGCTTGGTGACGCTGAAGTTGGTATTGGGCTCGGGCGATGTGACGAAGGTAAGCCCCTTGAACTTCTTCGGATCGGTAATCGGCTCCTGGGTCTTCGATACACCGAAGTAATGCGCGCGCTGGATGACGGTGCCCACGACCATGCCCGGGCCGCCCTGCTCTCGCGACATCTGCACCATGGTGGCGTCGCCGATCGCGAACTGCGCGCTCTTGCCGAGCACCGCAGCAAAGGCCTGCGTGTCACCGCCCGCGGCGCTGACGTTGAGCTTGAGCCCGTACTTCTCGAAGATCCCGGCGTGCTGGCCGACATACAGGTTGATGTAGCCAAGGTTGTGGACGGCCTCGACGAAGTTGATTTCCGTCAGCGGCGCGGCCGCCGCGGGGGTCAGCGCGGCCGCAAGGCAGAGCGCACCCGCTGCCAGGCGGCAGGCGAGGGGTCGCAGCGCTTCTCGAAAGTCGGCATTCAGGAAGTCGGCATTGGTATTCATGCGGAGTCCTCCGGAAGAAAGGCGCAGGATGAAGGCAGCATGCGCCCGGTTGATGGGGAATCAACATGCCCGGAACCGGTCTCGTGCGCCGCTACCTCATGCAGAACGCCGCGGCGATAGGCGCAGCACGGATCTCACCCGCCCACGCAGGAATGCCGACGCGGCAGCGACGTCGTCGGGACGAACGAAGGAAACGACAGGGAAGGGAGCGTGCCCCGGGGAAGGTGGTCCCGATGGTGCGGTGGTCATGCGTCTACCCTTGCTGTGTTCGTCATCAGGATCAACGATGAAGGGCACAGGATCCGCGCCACCTCGAGCTCTGACAGTCAAACGACACCATCGGAAAGGGCGTGAAGATGATGACATGCACTTGGGCAGCCGACAAGGTTCCCTCGGCGAAACGGCTCCGGGAAGTCGTAATTACTGTTAGTCGCGAGCGCGCCAGCCATTCGCGGGAATGGATCCCTTCGGCCGATCCCTCAGGTCGGCGGATTCCTCAGGCCTCGTAGCGGTAGCGCTTCACCGCGTCTTCATCCCAGTCGATCCCGCACCCTGCCCGACGCGGCACGGAGAGCCGGCCGCCGCTCAGGGCAAAGGGCTCGGCCAGGATCGGGTAGGCCCAATCCTGCCATTCGAGCCAGTGCGCCGTCTCGGTCACGCGCAACAGATGTGCCGCGACCTCGGGATAGAGATGCGAGGAAACTTCAATTCCCATGGCTGCAGCCACGGGCGCGGAGCGCAGCCATCCGGAGACGCCGCCAATGCGCATCAGGTCGGGCATCACGTAGTCGCACGCTCCCATCTGGAGCGCCCTCTGCAGTTCCCGCGGGCCGTAGAAGTTCTCGCCGAGCTGCACCGGGGTCTTCAACTCCCGGGCGAGCTGCGCGTGACCGGCGAGATTGTTGTAGGTGGTAGGCTCCTCGAACCAGTAGAGCTGGCGATCGTCGAGGGCATGACAGCGATGAAGCGCGTCCCCCAATGACAGGCCCTGGTTGAAATCCACCATCAGCTTCACCTCCGGCCCGACGGCGTCGCGCACGACATCGATGGCGCGCTCGTCGTCGGCGAGGCGCTGCCGCCCGAGCCGGAGCTTCAGCGCATCGAAGCCGCCCTCCGCGACGAGATCCGCCGCTTCCTGCCCCAGGCCGGATGCGTCCGACAGCCACAAGCCGTTGCTGTTGTAGGCGCATACTTCGCCGACGCTACCACCGGGCAACTCGGCAAGCGGCAAGCCGGCCGCCTTGGCGACGGCGTCCCATTCCGCCATGTCGAGGCCCGAGATCGCGATCATCGCGATCCCCTCGTAGCCGACCAGATTGAGCGATCTCCGAGCGCTCTGGAAATCGTCCATCGGGCTGATCGGCTGGTTCTTGCGCGCCTGGGCCAGGTCTTGGATGGCAGGGACGATGTACCTCGCCGACTGCTTCAGGTAAGGCTCGAGGTAGCTCCTTCCGACGATGCCTTCGCGGGTGTGCAGGTCGATGAGGACCAGCGGCCAGTCGGCGAAAAGGCCAACCTTGGAGATCACCGGCCGCCTCAAAGGGACCAGCACGGTCCGGACATCCACCGAGGCGAAGGTCAGTCGCTCGAGCTTCATGATGCCTCCTGGCGAAGAGGAAGAGTGGCCGAGCCATTGTGCGGAGATTCCTGCGGCGGTGGCGACCGGTCGCCGAAGTCCTTCGCAATTGTTCATGTTCCCGGAAGCCGTCAGCGCGGTAGCCATGGAACGGCCGGGTCCAGCGCTGTACCGCGCCGTCAAGCCACGCCGATCAACCCCTCCATCGTTTCCAGCAGCGCCTCCAGCGAAAACGGCTTGGGCAGCAGGGCGTTCCAGCTGCCCTCGGGATGCTGGTTCGGCTGCATGGAGCTCATCAACACCACCGGAAGGTTCTCGCAGGCTGGCAGCTTCCGTACCGCCGCGACGAGCTCGTAACCCGACATGTACGGCATCATGACGTCGGTGATCATCAGGTCCGGGGGCGAGGTCTCGATCGCCTCCAGCGCTGCCCGGCCGTTGCCGGCAGGGACGGGATGATAGCCGCCCAGTTCGAGCGATGCGCAGATGGTGTGCAACAGGTCGTATTCATCATCCACGACCAGCACCGTCTTCATCTCCCGCCCTCCCGCAGGTGGGGCAGTCCGGACAGGACGGCTTCCGCGCTGTCGAAAGAGCCGCTCACCTCGAAGCCCTGTTCGCCGAGCGTGAACTCGCGGATGGAAGTGTCGTAGCGGCTCTCGCGCATCTTCATGATCGAGATCAGCCGATGCAATTGCGACTTCAGTTCGACATAGCGCAACAGCACCACCGTCTCGACGACGTTGGCGAGGTCCGGGTTCGGCAGGTCGACGCCGGCGCGGAACAGCGGCAACTCGTCGGAGATGACCGTGGTCACGTCCCAGGTACGCAACTGGTTGGTCAGCGCGGACAGGAAGCGTGGCATGCGGTCTTCGTAGACGGCGGCGGCCGAGAAGCCTTCGACACCATCGATGAAGAGCCGACGGCGCGCATGGCGCTCCGCCCGCACCCGCTCCAGCAGGGCTTCGGCCAGCGAATCCATGAAGTGCTCGAGCGGCGGCTGCCAGATCAACTCGATGGTACCGTCCTCGATATAGCCCCTGAGCGGCAGCCCCATCGCCTCGACCCGGTCGATCAGCCGTGGCGGCGGCTCGGAGAAGCCGAAATAGATGCCGCGCTGGCCTTTGCGGGCGCCCTCGATGAGGAAGCTGAGCCCAAGGGTGGTCTTGCCCGATCCAGGAGCGCCAAGCAGCGCCACCGTCGAGCCCGACAAGATGCCGCCGTTCATCATGCGATCCAGCTCGACCACCCCGAAGGCCATGCGCAGGCGCGTCTCGTCGGCCGTGGGCGGCGGCGCGTCGAACTGGATCTCGGTGCGGGGATGGATCTGCACGCCGTCGTCGGTGATCTCCACTTCATGGCGGCCGCGCAGGTAGCCGCTGCCGCGGAACTTGTGCACCGTCAATTCCCGCACGGCCCGCGGGCCGATCAGCTGGTCCGAAAGCTCCAGCACGCCGTCGACCATCGCGTTCTCGTCGCGCCGCGCTTCGCCTTGCTGTGCGACCGCGCACAGCAACAGGGTCGTGTCGGTCAGGGACGCGAAAGACTGCATCTGGTGGAGGAACTCCTTGGCTGCCAGGGGCGAACCGGCCATCTGCCCGACCGTCTCGAGGCCGTCGATCACCAGCAGGTCGGGCCGCACGCTGGTCAGCAGGTTGCCGATGAGCTTCGTCAACCCGGCGATGCCTTCGGACTTCAGGGTCTGGTAGGCGGCGATGTACTGGAGCCGGCTGCCGACCGCCTTGGCGTCATAGAAGCCCAGGCCCTGGAGGTGACGGATCATCTTGGCGTGCGACTCGGAGAGCACCGTGACGTAGACGCAGTCGCCTTCCGACATGGCGATCCGGTTGAAGCAGAGCTGGTTGGCCATGATGGTCTTGCCGGCTCCGGGAGGACCGTACAAGGCATAGACGCCGCCCTTGAACAGGCCCCCCTGAAGGATGAAGTCGAGGCGGGGGATGCCGCTTTCAATGCGCAGGTGCAACTCAGCATTCCTCCAGCGTTACCGGCAGGTGGACGCTGAACGTGGCGCCATCGCCTGGATGGCTCACCAGCTGGACCGACCCGCCATGGGCAGCGACGATTTCCCGGACGATGTACAGCCCGAGGCCGGCGCCATCCTGCTTCGAGCCATGGACTGCACGCTCGAAAGGTTCGAAGATGCGCTGGTGGTCCGCCTCGGCAATTCCCCCGCCTTCGTCATTGACGCTCAATTCCGCCCGGCCGTCTTCACGCAGGCGAACCGTGGCGGTTACCCGGCCCGGACCGCCGTACTTGACCGCATTGGCGAGCAGGTTCGTGGTGACCTGCTCCAGCCGCAGCCGGTCCCAGCATCCGATCACCGGCCGGTCCAGCACAAGCTGCACGTCGGATCCAGCTTTCGCAGCTTCCGCGCTCAGCCGCTCGGCGGTTTCCTCCACCACGTCACACAAGTCCAGGCGCTCCCGGGCAAGCACCAACCGGTCGCTCTCCACCTGCGCCACGTCCAGCAGGCGGTCGACCATGCGCGAGAGCCGGCTCAGCTGACGCTTGGGGATGGCGAGGAATTGCGCCACCCTGGCGGCATCGAGAGAACCCTGCTGCTGGGCCGACCGTTCGAGCAACTCGAGGTTGAGCTTGATCGACGAGATCGGCGTGCGGAATTCGTGCATGACGACCGATAGTTGGCGATCTCGCGCGTCACGCTCGCGACGCACGGCGTCGTCGAGGTGGTCTGCGCCGACAGTCGCTGGCTCCTGGTCATCGGCTGGATGGTTTGGTTCCACGGGGGCGATCGTGTTTTCGGGACTCGCCGGAAAGCAGGAGGCGTGCCCGCGGCCGCCGGCGCCGACTGGCGTCCCTGGGCTGGCGACTAACCCGAGGGCATGCTAGCTTGCCAGGCCTGAGCAAAAGAGGAGTTCTGATGCCACACCCCGAGAACCTGAAGATCGAGCGCGAAGAGGGCACCGCCAAGGGTCGCTATTCGATCCACCTGGATGGCGTGGAAGCGGTCATGACCTACTCCCGCGCCGGCGCGAGCCTGCTCATCATCGACCACACCGAGGTGCCGGAGGCGCTGCGGGGACGCTCCGTCGGCCAGGCGCTGGTCCGGCGCGCCGGCGGGGGCGCCCGCGCCGCGG
>JAEZQX010000383.1 GCA_023441105.1 Pseudomonadota bacterium
ATTGGTTTGCCGCCCCCCGGGGGTGGGGGGGGCGGGGGGGGGGGGCGCCCGCCGAAGCTGCCGGCGGTGCCGAGGTGGTGGACGAAGCCGCCGCCGTCTCGCGCAACGGCGGCTAGCGCTCCTGCGAGCGGCTGGTCAGGCGGTGCCGCGCCTGGCCGAGGTGGAACTGCATGGCGGTGCGAGCGCGTTCGCCATCCTGCTCGCGGAGGGCGGCGACGATGGCTTCGTGCTCGTCCAGCACCCGCTGGGCCCGCTGCCGATTGCCGGTGCGGGTCAGGTTGAGGGCGAGCTGCATGAAGCCGGCCATGGCGTCGAGGCTCGAGTCGAGCGCCTGCAGGAAGAATTCGTTACCGCTCGCCTCGGCAATGCTGCGGTGGAACGCCAGGTCTTCCTCGGCCACCATCCGCCCGGCCCGCGTGCTTTCGAGGAACACCCGCTGGGCGCTTTCGATGGCCAGCAGTTGCGACGGCGAGCGCCGCAGGGCGGCGAGGCGCGCGGTCTCGCCTTCGAGGGCGGTGCGGACTTCGTGGCAGCGCAGGTAGGAGGCCACGTCCTTCGCCTTGGCGAAGCGGCGGATGCGCTGGTCCGGCTGGTGCACGACGAAGCTGCCGAGCCCCTGGCGGCTGGTGATCAGGCCGTCGGCCTTCAGGCGCAGGAGGGCCTGGCGCACGACCGGCCGCGACACGCCGAAGCCGTCGCTGATCTCCTTTTCTGACGGCAGCTGGTCGCCGATGCCGAGGGCGCCGGACATGATCCGCTCCAGGATCTGGCCGTAGAGCTGGTCGCCGAGGGTCACCCGCTCGCTTGCCTTGCCGGCAGCAGGGGGCGCCGGGAGCGAGGTCGCCGCCCGGGCCGCTGGATCCGAGGGCGCGCGCATCAGTCGCAGGTCGCTCAGCGACCGCGATCGATCTCGAGCAGTTGCCGGGCGACGGGTGCGACCCGTTCGCGGGCTTGCTCGTCCAGGCCGGACAGCATCGGCAGCATCGGGCCCATGTCGGCAATGCCGGCGAGGCTCACCGCATCGTGCAGGACGCGGATCGGACTGATTTCGTCACGGCAGTCCTCGAGCGGCATGTAGTCGGCGCGGATCCGCTCCGCATCCGCCCAGCGCTGCTCGCGAAGCAGCTGCAGCATGCGCATCGAGCCGCGCGGCGCGATACAGACCGAGCCGGAGGTGAAGCCGGCGAGGCCGAAGTCGCGCAGGTGGATCACCGCCGGCCGCTCGCCGATGCCGCTCACCAGCCGCTCGCGAGGCACCACCTTGGCCAGCTCGCGCAGGTAGGCGTCGTCCGCCGGGTTTTCGCGCACCACCGCATACTTGACCGCCGCGACGCGCTGCTCCTCGAACAATCCGGCCAGGGTATCCGGCCGGATATAGTGGTCCGACTTGATATAGATCACCGCCGGCTTCGCCAGGATGTCGGTGAAGCGGCGGATCGCGGCGGCCAGCCCCTGGTCGGTGAACGGAAAGGTCATCGGCAGCAGCATCGCCGTCGGGAAAGGCCGGCCCTTGAGGATTGCCGCCTGGTCGACGAGCTTGCCGTAGTCCGGGCCCGCCGAAGGCAGCACCCAGGTGTCGGCGCCGGCCGTCTCCGCCAGGAAGTCCAGCACCCGCGCGTACTCGCTCGGTGCCAGATGGTAGAAGTTGGCATTGCCGCCGTACATCAGGCTGCGCACGCCGCCGTCCTGCAGGTGCGCGATCAGCGCCGCGTTGGCCCGCCAGTTGGGCGTCAGGTCCGGATTGCGGGCGAAGGGAGGAACGGCGACCACGGAGCGGCTGAGGTCTGCGGCGGTGACGGCGGTGGTCTTCATGGGCGGCTCGGGTGGACTGGGATGGTCGATGGTACTTGTCAACCAAGTTGCCGGTCAAACGTCAACCTGTTAGCCAGACCCGGGCCGCGACGGCCGGGCGCGCAGGCATGGAAGCTGCCGCCGGGTCTCTCGGGCTGTCCCGGGTTCCCTCGAGTCCTCCGCCCGTCCAACCCGCAACGAGGAGATCGGCCATGACCCTGCGCAGCGTCAACCCGGCGACCGGCGAGACGATGAACAGCTACGAGCCGCACACCCAGGCCCAAGTGGATTCCGCGCTGGCCCGGGCCGTGCTCGCATTCCAGCGACATCGCCAGACCGCGCTCGAGGATCGCGCCGCGCTGCTGAACGCCACCGCCGACGTCCTCGAATCCGGCAAGGCCAAGTGGGCGGAGCTGCTGACGGCCGAGGTCGGCAAGACGCTCAAGTCCTCCATCGGGGAGGTGGAGAAGTGCGCCTTGGCCTGCCGCCACTACGCCAGCCATGGCTCGCGATACCTGGCGGACGAGCCGATGCCATCGTCCGCCTCGCGCGCCTGGGTGCGCAACCTGCCGCTTGGGCCGATCCTGGCCGTGATGCCGTGGAACTTCCCCTTCTGGCAGGTGTTCCGCTTCGCAGCGCCGGCGGTGATGGCAGGCAACGTCGCGTTGCTCAAGCATGCGTCCAACGTGCCGGCGTGCGCGCTCGCCATCGAGGAGATCTTCCGCCTCGGCGGCTTCGAAGAGGGGGTGTTCCAGACGCTGCTGGTCGGATCGGACGCGGTGGAGCGGATCCTGGCCGATCCGCGGGTCCGGGCCGCCACGGTGACCGGCTCGGAAGGCGCCGGCGCCGCGGTGGCCTCGGCGGCCGGCAAGCACCACAAGAAGACGGTGCTGGAGCTCGGCGGCAGCGATCCGTTCATCGTCATGCCCAGCGCAGACCAGCAAGCGGCGGTGAAGGCGGCAATCGGCGCGCGCATCATCAACAACGGCCAATCGTGCATCGCCGCCAAGCGCTTCATCGTCCACGCGGATGTCTACCGGCCGTTCGAGGAGGCCTTCGTCGCCGGCTTCGAGGCGTTGCAAGTGGGCGATCCCATGGAGCAGGACACCGACGTCGGGCCGATGGCCATGCCACAGATCAAGGCCGACCTCGCCGCCCAGGTCGAGGAGAGCGTGGCCAAGGGCGCGCGGCGGCTGTGCGGTGCGCGCCCGATGTCGGGGCCCGGCAACTTCTTCCGTCCCGGGGTGCTGACGGCGATCCCGAAGGATTCACCTGCCTGGTCGGACGAGCTGTTCGGGCCGGTGGCGATGCTGTTCCGGGTCGACAGCCTGGCGGAAGCGATCGAGCTGGCCAACGCCACCCGCTTCGGCCTCGGCTCGTCGGTCTGGACCCGCGACGAACGGGAGATGGAAGAGGCGAGCAATGGCATCGAAGCTGGATGCACCTTCTTCAACACCATCGTCGCGTCGGATCCGCGCCTGCCGTTCGGCGGCATCAAGTCCTCCGGCCATGGCCGCGAGCTGGCGCGGGACGGCATGCTCGAATTCGTCAACCGCAAGACGATCGTCATCCAGTAGGGGCCAGGAGATGAAGCGAGGCGCAACCAAGGGCAAGGACGTCGCCGGTGGCAAGGATGCGGATGCCGTTCGCGGCGCCGGAGCGGACAAGGGCCGCAGCCGGCCGGCCGACTTCGGCGGGTCGCAACCCGCGGCACCGGAAGACCAGGCCGAACGGCAAGGATTCGACCGGCAGCGGCTCGACCCGCAGGACCAGCCGCCGGCCGAGGTCCGCGACCGGGGCAACCTGGCCGGCGACAAGGATTTCGAGCTCGGGCCGGGCCGCAAGCCATAGCCCGAGGGGGGCCCGCGGTGCTGCGGCGCGCGGGCTCGGCGCTGTCCGGCCCAGGCAGGTCGTTTCGGCTGGGCGAAGCTCAGCGCCGGGCGCGCACCGGGCCCAGGCTCCTAAGCGCCGAGGATCTCCAGCAGGATGCTGCCGGCGCGGCGGCACAGGGGCAGCGGCGCATCCAGGTGGGTCAGCGCCCGCAGGCGGGTGGCGCTCAGGGCGTTGAGCAGCACGCCGCGGGCGCGGGCCTGCGCCACCAGCGCATGCGCATCCGGCACGGCGGCGGATGAGGCGTCTCCGGCGGTACCCGGAAGCAGGTCGAACACCAGCACGTTGGTGTCGATGGCGGCCGCGTCGATGCGGATGCGGGACGATTGCGCCAGCAGGCGGCCGAGCTCGCGCGCGCTGTCATGGTCTTCGGCGAGGCGCTGCAGGTTGTGGTCCAGCGCGTATTCACCGGCGGCAGCGAAGCTGCCGACCTGGCGCATGGCACCGCCGAGCATGCGCCGATAACGCACGGCGGCCGCAACCATGTCGCGCGGTCCGGCCAGCAGGGACCCGCCGGGTGCGCCGAGCCCCTTCGACAGCGAGACCATGACCAGGTCGAACGGCGCGGCGAGGGCTGCGACCGGACTGCCGGTGGCGACCGCGGCGTTCCACAGCCGGGCGCCGTCGAGATAGGTGGCGATGCCATGCTCGCGAGCCACCGCGCAGACCGCCAGCACCGCGGCCTGCGGAAAGATCACGCCGCCCATCCGGTTGTGGGTGTTCTCGATCTCGACCAGGGTGGTGGGCGGATAGATGTCGTGGTTGCGCGGCTTGATCGCGCGTCGCAGCTCGGCCGCCGAGAACACGCCGCGATCCCCGATCTCGGTCAGCTGCACGCCGGCGATGCCGCCGGAGCCGCCGGTCTCGTGCCAGACCGAATGCGCCTCACGCGCGACGATGACGTCGTCGCCGCGGCGGGTGAGCACCAGCAGGGCAACCTGGTTCGCCTGGGTGCCGCTGGGCAGCCAGAGGGCGGCCTCCTGGCCGAGGAGCTCGGCGATCCGGGCCTGCAGCCGGTTGAGCGATGGATCGTCGTCGTATTGCATGTCGCCCACTTCGGCATCCGCCATCGCGCGCCGCATGCCGGGCGATGGCCGGGTGACGGTATCGGAGCGAAGATCGACGATTTCCATGTGCAGCCTCCTCGTGTGCGCGGGCTGGCAGGCCCGCCCCCGCGAAGGCTACACGCAAGCAGCCGCCGGGAGAAGCTCGCTGGCGGGCGCCACGCTGGCCACCGGGTCCCGCGCGTTGTGGCCAGGCATGCCGAAGGGTGAGATCAGCGGCAGGCCGGCGGCTTCGCCGCAACCGGTCGACAGCACGTGGTTCGCGGGCAGCGCCTGCCAACCGTCGGCATGATCGTCGATCGGCTCGCTGACGACCACCAGCGAGCGGCTCGACTTGCGGAAATAGACCGACGGCGCGAACTCGTCGCTCGACCAGCGGAACACGGTCAGCTGCCTGCCGTCGCTGAGCGCAGCAGCGAAGCGAAAGGGCTCGTCGATGCCGGCTGCGCGCATCTCGTCGTGGACCCGGGCGAGCGTGCCGCGCACGGCGCCGACCGGCCCTTCATTCTCCACCTGGCCCAGCGCGATCAGGAAGATCGCCTCCGAGTCGGTGCCGCCGCGTCGATGCGCATACAACCGGTCGGGGATCATGTTCTCGATCCGCCGGCGGATGCTGCAGAAGCCGCCGATCTGGCCGTTGTGCATGAACAGCCAGGGGCCGACGCTGAACGGATGGCAGTTGGCGCGCGCGGTGCTCGCGCCGGTCGAGGCGCGGACGTGCGCGAAGAAGGTGCTGGCGCTCAATTGGGCGCAGAGCGACATCAGGTTCTCGTCCGACCAGGCGGGCGAGATCTCGCGATACAGGCCGGGGATCTCGCGGTCGCCATACCAGCCGATGCCGAAGCCGTCGCCATTGGTTGCCGTCTTGCATTGCGACGCATGCAGCGACTGGTGCACGAGCGAACGCGCCGGCTTGGTGACGACATTCTCCAGCCGCTCCGCTGCTCCGGTATAGGCAACCCAACGACACATGCCCGCTCGTTCCTCTGCTTGATGCCCTGCCTGCTGCCTGCTGCCTGCTGCGCGGCCTGCGCAGCAGGCCGCCGCATCGCTGCGGCGTCCGTCGTTCCCGGTGCCGTCAAGTGTAAGTGGCGCGCCCGGGAGGCGGTGAGCCGCGTGTCTTGCGGGAAACACCGTTGAAGCGTCCGGTGCATAATCCGGCGCATCGACGGTCCATGGCGAGCCGACCAGTGAAGCTGATCTCATTCGAACGCAGCAATGGCGAGCACGGCTTCGGTGTCCTGGCCGGCGACGGCCGCGGCGTCATCGACCTGGGTGCGCGTCTCGGCGCCGGCGTCGCCGACCTGCGGCAGCTTCTGGCCGGCGGGCGGCTGGACCGGGCGCGCGAGCTGGCGGGGCAGGTTGCCGCGCGCGGACCGGGCGATGCGGCGGGCGACCTCTCCCTCGACGAATTGCGCTTCGACTGTCCCATCCGGCAGCCGGAGAAGATCCTGTGCATCGGCGTGAACTACGCCGAGCGCAACGAGGAATACCGCGACGGCACGGCCGCGCCTTCGTACCCCAGCGTCTTTCCACGCTTCGCGCGCTCGTTCGTCGGTCACGAACGCGCCATCCTCCGGCCGCCGGAATCGAGCCAACTGGACTATGAGGGCGAGATCGCGATCGTCATCGGCAAGGCGGGCCGGCGGATTCCGCGCGCCCAGGCGCTGTCGTATATCGCCGGCCTCACCTGCCTGAACGAGGGCACGATCCGCGACTGGGTACGCCACGGCAAGTTCAACGTGACCCAGGGCAAGAACTGGGACGGCAGCGGTGCGATCGGCCCCTGGCTGGTGACCGCCGACGAGATCGGGGACATGGCCGCGCTGACCGTCACCACCCGCGTCAACGGCGAGACCCGCCAGCACGACAGCACCGCGCGCCTGATGTTCCCGTTCGACGCGCTGATCAGCTACCTCTCCACCTGGACCACGCTGGTGCCGGGCGACGTCATCGCGACCGGCACGCCCACCGGTGCCGGTGCCCGCTTCGACCCGCCGCGCTACCTGGCTGCCGGCGACGTGGTGGAGGTCGAGGTCGGCGGCATCGGCGTCCTGCGCAATCGCGTGGAGGACGAGGCATGTTGACTGCGGACCAGCGACGGGAAGCAGCGCGCCTGCTGCTGGCGGCGGAGCGCGACGTCGCGCCGGTCGAGCAGCTGGCGAAGACCTTTCCGGGCATGGATATCGACGACGCGTATGCGATCCAGCTCGAGGTGATCGGCGCGCGGCGGGCAGCCGGCGCGCGCCTCAAGGGCCACAAGATCGGGCTCACCTCGAAGGCGATGCAGGCGAGCGCCGGCATCGACGAACCGGATTTCGGGCACCTGCTCGACGACATGTTCTACGCCGACGGCGACACCCTGCCGGTGTCGCGGTTCATCGTTCCGCGCATCGAGGTCGAGCTCGCCTTCATCCTCGGCAAGCGCCTCGCCGGACCCGACGTCACCTTGTTCGACGTGCTCGCGGCGACCGACTACGTCACCCCCGCGCTCGAGCTGATCGACGGCCGCAGCCGCTATCCACGCACCATCGTCGACAACGTCGCCGACAATGCCGCTTGCGGCGCGGTCATCATCGGCGGCCCCCCGGGGGCGGCGC
>JAEZQX010000431.1 GCA_023441105.1 Pseudomonadota bacterium
GACGAGCACTGCTCGTCGAGCCCCGGAGCAGGTTCGCGCTTGCAAGCGCGAACCCGTGAACCACTGTCAGCCCGCACCGCCGACACCCGTCGCCACCGCCCGCGTGGAAGCCGCCCCGCGGAGACCGACCGAGCCGATCCCCGGCAATCGCAACGCCAGGTCGTTGACGTCGATCCCGACCGACAGCCCCAGCAGGTTGACCTCGATGCCCTCCTCCAGCGCGACCGACGCACCCAGCAAGCCGAAGGCGGATAACTGCCAGCCGGTGCCGCTCGGGGTGCTGGCCAGGAAGACCGAATGTCCGAGGAAGTCCTTGCCGATGGCAGTGGACGGCAGGTCGAGCCGCAGTTCCGGCACCAGGCGGCCGATGTGGGCGACGAAGGTGTTGCTGTTCGGGCCGGGCCAGACGCGGTATCGGTCGGGCCAGGGGTAGGCCGCGACCGCTGCCTCGATGCGGTCGATCAGCTGGTCCACGCCCGGCCCGCGACGCTCCGCCAGCAGTTGCGGATACTGGCCGAACCAGCGGCCATCCGGCACCGCGCCCTCGCGGACGTCGATGGCACGGCCGCCGCGATAGGCGCGCCAGCCGAGGACCTGGTAGAGGGTGTAGTGCGGCGCATCCGAGCGCTTGACCGCCACCCAGGAGTGGATGCCGAAGGCGCCGCGCCAGTCCACGGTGCGCGCGCCGTAGACCTGCACCACCGCCCCGCGCTCGACGGCGGGGTCGGGCGCCTGGCCGGTGCTGTCGCGGCTGGCCATGCGCCAGCGCGAGCCGATCTCCACCGTGCCGGACGCCACCACCGCCAGCGGGCCGATCAGCAACAGCGCCAGCACCAGAACGAACCCGACCGGCGCGCGCAACCAGCGCACCCAGAGTCGCCGCCGTTCGGCCCGTCCAACCGTCTTCATGTCCCGTTCCGACCGCATCGACTTTCCATGGCAAGCGCGACCCTGCGCCTCGCCGAGGCGCCTGCCGATCATACAAGCTGGCCCGCGCGCGGGACGTCTCGCAGGGTTACTTGACGACCTGGCCGGCCACCAGCCGATCGATCTCCTGCTCGCTGAAGCCGGTTTCGCGCAGGATCTCGCGGCCGTGCTCGCCGTGCGCCGGCGGCGGGCGCCGCAGGGCGGGACGCTGCCCGTCGAAGCGCACCGGCTGGGCGACGCCCTGCATCCGCCCGCGACGCGCGTCGTCGTAGTCGAACACCATCCCGCTCGCCCGCGTATGCGGATGCGCCGACAGCTCGCCGAGGCTGTGCAGCGGCGAGCAGGGGATGCCGACGGCGGCCAGCTCCCGGATCCAGTCGTCGCGCCCGCGCCTGGCCAGCGCCCGCCGCACCAGCGCCACCGTCTCCTCGCGGTTGGCCACCCGGGCGGCATTGGTGCGGAAGCGCTCGTCGTCCACCACCTCCCGCAGGCCGGCAACCTCGCAGAACGCGCGCCACAGCGTGTCGTTGGCGACACCGAGGATCAGCGGCTTGTCGGCGGTGTCGAAAGCCTCATAGGGGCACAGCGACTCGTGCCCCGATCCGGGCCGCTGCGGTTCGGTGCCTCGTTCCCAGTAGCCTTGCAGGAAATAGCCGAGGAAGCCGGTGGCGGAATCGAACAGTGCGGCCTCGACGGTCGAGCCGGCGCCGGTGCGCGAGCGCTCCAGCAGCGCGGCCAGGATGCCGATCAGGGCATGCAGGCCGGTCGCCTGGTCGACCGGCGAGAAAGGGCTGCGCACCGGCGGGCCGTCGCGTTCGCCGGTGATGCTGAGCATGCCGCAGAACGCCTGCAGGATCACGTCGTAGCCCTTGCCGTCGCGCATGGGGCCGACGCTGCCGAAACCGGAGATGCTGCAGCAGACCAGGCGCGGATTGAGCGCCCGCAGGCTGGCGGCATCGACGCCGAGCCGCGCGGCCACCCCCGGCCCGAAGCTCTCGATGACGACGTCCGACCGTTCGGCGAGGCGCTTCACGATGGCCAGCCCGTCCGGCGACCGCAGGTCGAGCGCCAGGCTGCGCTTGTTGCGGTTGGCCGCGAGGAAGATGGTGCCCGCCTTCGCGGGAGGGGTCGCGCCGCCATCGGCCGCCGCCACATCGGCACGGAACGGCGGCCAGCCGCGCGTCTCGTCGCCGTCGACGAGCGTCTCGACCTTGATGACGTCGGCCCCCATGTCGCCCAGGTATTGCGCGCACAGCGGCCCGGCAAGCACCTTGGAGAGATCCAGGACGCGCAGGCCCTGCAGCGGCATCGCACTCATGCAGCTCACTCCACCTTGAGGTTGGCCGAGCGGATCACCTGGCCCCACTTGTCGCGTTCCTCGCGCAGGAACGCCACCAGCTCGGCGCCTGCCACGGTGCGCGGGTCGAGCCCGATCTGCAGCAGCTTCTCGCGCGTCTCCGGCAGGCGCATCACGCGCGTCGTCGCTGCCGCCAGCTTGCGCACCACGTCCGGCGGCGTGCCCTTGGGGGCATAGAGGGCATTCCAGCCGACGATCTCGAAGCCGGCCGCCCCCGACGTGCTGTAGGACCAGGAGCCGCCGCTGGACGCATGCCAGTACGACCAGTACGCCGTGGCCGGCGGGGTGTTGACGCACGGCTCCGTCGCGGCGGTGGGCTTGCCGTTGATCCGGCAGACGAAGGCCAGGCCCCAGCGGGCGGGGCCGTTCACTGTGAAGCCGGCGGCCTGGAGCGCGGCCAGGCCGGTGGCCGGATCGCCCGGCGCACAGGCGACCTGTACGCCGCCGCCGAGCGCGGCGAAGTCGACGACCACAGTGACTCCCGAGGTGCCCGCGCAGGCGGCGGCGTGCGCCGCCCGGGGCGCGGGGTCGACTGCGGTCCGCGCGCCGCCGGCGACGACGGCGGCCAGCAGACCGGCCAGCCAGGTGGGGACTGTGG
>JAEZQX010000452.1 GCA_023441105.1 Pseudomonadota bacterium
GCCCGGCCGAGCGCCCGCCGCTGTCTCCCAACCGCCGCCGAAACCTCCGCCGGGATTGCCGCCGTGGCCATCTCCGACCTCCGGCTCATCCGGTTCGGTGGCGTACATCGGCTGCTCGGCGCGGGCGTCGTCCTGCCCGATGTGAGGTTCCGCGGTGTCCGGTCGCCGGTGGCGACCCGGCTTCGGTCCATTGGGATCAATCATGGCTTCTGCTTCGGGTGGATTCCAGAATCTGGAAAAAAGTTGGAAATTCAAGCGCTTAGCTCGATTGTACGGAAGACTATTGGGTTGCTTCGCAGGAATTCAAGTGCGCTGTATCACATCGGCAGCCGGATTGCCGGGGGGAGCGCGGCGATGGTCGACGACCGCAGGCGGCGTCATTCTGGGACACAATGGTTGGCGCCCGCCGTGAGCACCCGCAGCCGCAGGTGCTGGACGGGCTGGGTGGCAGGTTCGTCAACGAGCAAGAGGAGCAGCACATGGGACTGATGTCGTTCATCAAGGAAGCGGGTGAGAAGCTGTTCGGCCGGGGCGATGCGCAGGCATCCCCGAAAGCGGCGGAGGCCGGGAGCGACCCGAACCAGACGGTGGCGGCCAACCAGGCGGCCAGCGATGCGATCGTCGACTACATCCAGAAGATGAACCTGGACGCCGAAGGCTTGTCGGTCGCCTTCGACGGCGCGTCCGGTGAAGTCACCGTTTCCGGCATGGCGAAGGACCAGGCCACCAAGGAGAAGATCCTGTTGTGCTGCGGGAACGTGGCCGGCGTCGCCAAGGTCAACGACGAGATGACGGTGGCCAATCCCGAGGACGAGGCCCAGTACTACACGGTGGTGAAGGGCGACACCCTGTCGAAGATCGCCAAGCAGCACTACGGCGATGCCAACGCCTACCCCAAGATCTTCGAAGCCAACAAGCCGATGCTCAGCCATCCCGACAAGATCTATCCGGGGCAGACCCTGCGGATCCCGCCGAAGTAGTCCCTCGCGCCCCTCGGGCAGCCGGCGCCGGGAACGCCGGTTGCCGGCTTCAGGGCCTTGCATCCGGAGGTAGAAGATGAACCCCAGCAACGTCCTGTCCCGGCTCTCGCCTTCCATCACCTCGATGATCCGGATGGATCATTCGCATGTGCTGGTGATGTTCCACAAGTACCAGCCCGACCTTTCCCCCGGGCGCAAGCAGGCGATCGTCGAGACCTGCTGCCGCGCCCTCGAGATCCACGCGCAACTGGAGGAGGAAATCTTCTATTCAGCGCTCGGTGAGGTGGACGGCGGCGAGGTGCTCGACAAGTCCCGGCCGGAGCACGACGAGATGCGCCGCCTGATCGGCAAGTTGCGCGACATCGAGCCGACCGATCCCAACTACGACGGCCTCTTCAACCAGCTGATCCGCGACGTGATGCACCACGTCGCCGACGAGGAGACGGTGCTGCTGCCGGAGGCGGAGCGCCGGCTGAAGAACCGGCTTTCGGATCTCGGCGCGCGGATGACGCGGCGCCGCATAGAGCTTGTCGGCCCGCATGCCGGCGAGATCGCCGTCAACACCGCGCGGGCCATGCCCGCCGGCGCCATCCTGTTGGCCGGCGGCGTGCTTGCTGGGTTGGTCCTGGTCGCGCGCCGCGCCGGTCATCGCAGCGAGGGACGCTGGCAGCACGCCGAGCGGCGTCACCGCCAGGTCGATCGCCGCAGTCGCATCCGCGAACGCGAGCGCGAGGAGCAGCCCGAACTGATCGGCCTCTGACGGCGGCTCAGGCCGCAGCCCCGCGCGCCCGGGCGAGCGCTTCGCGCTGCGCCAGCGCCGCCTCGCGGCGCGCCTGCAACTCGTCGCCCAGCCGGGCCACCGGCCAGCCGGAAAGCTGGCGCTCGGCGATGTCCGACAGCGCGGCGATCCACTGTGCCGATTCGTTCAGGCAGGCGATGTAGTTGAAGCCGGTCCCGCCGGCCGCCAGGAACGCGGCCCGCGCCTCGACATCGATCTCTTCCAGCGTCTCGAGGCAATCGGCCACGAAGCCCGGACAGATCACGTCGACCGAGCGCGTGCCGCCGCGCGCCAGCTCGAGCAGCGTCGGCAGCGTATAGGGCTCGAGCCAGCGCGCCCGCCCGAACCGCGACTGGAAGGTTGCCACCCATTGTTCCGGGCCCAGCGCCAACTCGTCGGCCAGCAGCCGCGCCGTGGCCAGGCATTCGCAATGGTAGGGATCGCCCTGCAGCAGCGAGCGCCGCGGCACGCCATGGAAGCTCATCACCAGCTTGTCGGCGCGACCCTGTGCTTCCCACTTGCGGCGCACCTGCGCCGCCAGCGCGGCAATATAGACGGGCTCACGGTGAAAGCTGCGCACCATCCGCAGCTCCGGCAGGTTGCGCCAGCGGGACAGCTCGCCGGCGATCGCATCGAAGGCGGAAGCGGTGGTGGAACCGGCGTACTGCGGGTAGAGCGGCAGCACCAGCAGCCGCGTCAGGTTGCGCTCGCGCAGTTCGCCCAGGACGGAAGCAATCGACGGGTTGCCGTAGCGCATCGCATGCACGACCGCGACGTCGAGCTCGCGTTCGCCCAACGACCCGCGCAGCAGCACCGCCTGGCGGCGAGTATGGACCTGCAGCGGCGAACCGTGCGGTGTCCACACGGTGCGGTACTTCGCGGCGGACCGGCGTGGCCGGGTCCGCAGCACGATGCCGTGCAGGATCGGCCACCAGGCCAGCCGCGGAATCTCCACCACCCGCGGATCCGCCAGGAACTGCCGCAGGTAGCTGCGCACCGCCCCGGGCTCGGGCTCCTCCGGCGTGCCGAGCTGCACCAGCAGCACGGCGGTCAGGGGCGGTGTGCGATGCGTGAAGTTGCTGCCGGCGGTGAATCGGTTCATGCCGGGATTCTCGCACTGCCGGCGAGCGCCGATCGCTGGCGCAAAGTGTCCGGTCGCTCGATCAGCCCCAGAGCTCCCGGTGCTGCCCGGGACGGCCGGCGGTGCCGGCGCTGCGCCGCCGGCCCGTGTCTCAGTGGCGCAGGCTCTCCCCGGTCTGCTCGTCGAACACGTGCGCGCGGCCGAGATCGGGGTGCAGCGAGATCTCGTCGCCGGCATGGACATCGATCCGGTCGTGCGACATCACGATGATGTCGGAGTGGCCGATGCGGCACAGGACCTGCGTGTCGGCGCCGGTCGGCTCCGTCACCACCACCCTGCCCTTCATGCTGCCGTCGCCGACGATCAGGTGTTCCGGGCGAATGCCGAAGACCACCGGCCGGCCCTCCTCCAGCCCCCGGGTGGCACCGGCGGAGCGGTCGATCGGGATGCTCACGCCGTCGCCGACGTCGATCGTGCCGTTGCGGACCACGCCCTTCATCATGTTCATGCCCGGCGAGCCGATGAAGCCGGCGACGAAGATGTTGTTGGGCCGGTCATAGAGCTCGAGCGGCTCGCCGATCTGCTCCACCTTGCCGTCCTTCATGACCACGATACGGTCGGCCATGGTCATCGCCTCGATCTGGTCGTGGGTGACGTATACCGCCGTCGTCTTCAGGCGCTGGTGCAGGGCCTTGATCTCGGTGCGCATCGCCACCCGCAGCTTGGCGTCGAGGTTCGACAACGGCTCGTCGAACAGGAAGACCTGCGGCTTGCGCACGATGGCCCGGCCCATCGCCACCCGCTGGCGTTGGCCGCCGGACAGCTGGCGCGGGTAGCGATCCAGGTAGGGATCGAGGCCGAGGATCTGCGCCGCCTCGCCAACCCGCCGGTCGATCTCCTCCCGGGGCGTCTTGGCCAGCGTCAGCGCGAAAGCCATGTTGTCGCGCACCTTCATGTGCGGATAGAGCGCGTAGTTCTGGAACACCATGGCGATGTCCCGTTCCTTCGGCGGCACTTCGTTGACGACCCGGCTGCCGATGCTGATCGTGCCGGCGGTGATTTCCTCCAGCCCAGCGATCATCCGCAGCAGGGTGGATTTGCCGCAGCCGGAAGGCCCCACGAGCACGCAGAACTCGCCGTCGTTGATGTCGACGTCGACGCCGTGGATGACCTCCGTCGTCCCATATACCTTCTTGACCTGACTGATGGTCACGGTTGCCAAGACTGTCCCCTCTCGTTTGCGCCTCGCACCGACAGGTGTCCGGCTATGGCGAGGCAAGGCCGGTCGTCGACGCCAACCGGTCCTCGAGGATGCTAACCGCATTTTCTGCCGGCTGCCTGCCGCATCCGGCTGGCGCTGCCCTGGGAAAACACCGACCCGGGCGGCGCCCTGCCGCCGGCGCTGCCGGATGCGCCCGCCCGAAGCACCCGGCTGGTGCCCGTCAGCGGCCCTGGCTGCTGTCCTTCAGCGCACTGCTGACGAGCTTGGCGGTGATGTCCACGA
Organism: Pseudomonadota bacterium; assembly: GCA_023441105.1. The sequence continues at coordinate 4,344 of JAEZQX010000452.1, forward strand.
TCGGGATCATGTGCTGGTAGGCCATCCGCGTCGGCCCGATGACGCCCAGCGTGCCGACCACCTGCCCGTCCACTTCGTACGGCGCGGTGACCACCGACAACTCCTCCATCGGCACCAGGTCCGACTCGCCGCCGATGTAGATCTGCACGCCCTGCGCGCGCACCGATGCGTCGAGCAGTTGCAGCAGGTCGGTACGCTTCTCGAACAGGCCGAACAGCTCCTTGAGCCGGCTCATGTCGGCGCTGAAATCCGGCAGGCCGACGAAGTTGCGCTCGCCGGCGACGACCAGCGATTCGCTCTGGTCATAGGCGGCTTCGCTGCCGGCCTCGAGCGCCCGCTGCATCAGCCTGGAGATGTCCTCCTGCAGCTGGACCAGCTCGGTGCGCACCCGCGCCTTGATCTCCTCGAAATCGACGCCGGCGTAGTGGGCGTTGATGAAGTTGGCCGCCTCGACCAGCGTCGCCGGCGAGTGATCGCGTTCCACCGACAGGATGCGGTTCTGGACGTCGCCCTCGGCGGAAACGATGATCAGCAGCACCCGCCGCCCCGACAGGCGCAGGAACTCGATCTGCCGGAAGGTGGAGGCGCGGCGCGGCGCCAGCACGACGCCGGCAAAGCTCGACAGCCGCGACAGCAGCGACGCCGCCTGCGCGATCACCCGCTTGGGCTCGTCCGCAACCAGCGCCCCGCGCAGATGCCGGGCCTGCTCGCCCTGCAGCGGCTGCACCGTGATGAGGGAGTCGACGAACAGCCGGTAGCCAAGCGGCGTCGGGATGCGGCCGGCGGAGGTGTGCGGGCTGGTGATCAGGCCCTCCTCTTCCAGGTCCGCCATCACGTTGCGGATGGTCGCCGGCGACAAGGCGAGGTTCGAAAATCGGGATAACGTCCGCGAGCCGACCGGATGACCGTCGGCGATGTAGCGCTCTATCAGCGCCTTCAACAGCAGTCGGGAACGCTCGTCCATTGGTCCTACGCTACCACACGCCCCAGATAATGATTCCGCCCAATCCAATTATGGTGTAATCCGCCGGATGACCGCCCGCTTCAAGACCGTCGCCCTGTTCGGCCGTCCCCAGACCGATGGGCTGACGGAGATCCTGGACCAGATCGCGGCCTGGTTGAAGCGACGCGGCGTCACCGTCCTGATCCAGACAAATCGTAGCACCAGGGCGCTGCAATCCCTGGGTCGACGTGCGGAACTCGGGATCATCGTCGGCGGCGACGGCACCATGCTGGGGGTTGCGCGCACCCTGGCGCCGCTGGGGCTGCCGGTGGTCGGCATCAACCTCGGGCGCCTCGGCTTCATCACCGACATCACCTTCTCGCACTGGGAGGAGGCACTGGACGCCATCCTCGAGGGCAACTTCGAGATCGAGGATCGGGGGCTGATCGAGGTGAGCGTCATGCGCCGCGGCCGCCGCATCTTTCATTCACGCGCCCTCAACGACGTGGTCGTGAGCCGCAGCTCGCGTGCCGGCATGATCGAGATCGAGGTCAAGGTGGACGGCCTGTTCATGTACAGCCCGCGGGCGGACGGCCTCATCGTCGCCTCGCCCACCGGATCCACCGCCTATGCGTTGTCGGCCAACGGTCCGATCCTGCATCCGGCCCTGCAGGGGCTGGTGCTGGTGCCGGTGGCGCCGCAGGCGCTGTCGAACCGGCCGATCGTGCTGCCCGACCATTGCGAGGTCGAGCTGACCGTGGTGGGCGGCCGCAATCCGCGGGTCAACTGCGACATGCAGTCGTTCGCGGACCTGCAACTGGACGACCAGATCGAGATCCGCCGCTCCGCGGACTCGAGCCGGTTCCTGCATCCGCCGGGGTACAACTACTACGCCACGCTCCGGGCGAAGCTGAACTGGCACGAGATGCCTAGTTTGAGGTGATCCCCCCTTGGCG
>JAEZQX010000010.1 GCA_023441105.1 Pseudomonadota bacterium
GCTTCCCCAAGAACTCCATGCTGGCCGACAAGCTGCGCGCGGCACTCGCGCCTGGCAAGTCCGGTGGCGATGCCGGCAAGCCGCCCGATGCCGGCCCGGCTGGACGTGGCGGGAACGCCAACGCCGGCGGCCGAAGCGGCGCTGGTGACGGCGGTGACGAAGGTGCCGGTGGGCGTGGCGCCGGGAACGCCCCGGTCGGCGGCAACGGCGGCAAGCAGGAAGGTTGAGCGCTTAGCGGATATTGCGCTCGACGGGGCCGCCCCCATCTGGCTGTTTTGATTGGAGCAGCTGATGGGCGCAGTCGACGGTTTCCTGCTGGACGCCTATTCCCGGACGGTCAGCGACATCGTGGAGCGCGTGGGGCCGGCGGTGGTCGGGATCCAGGTCCTCCTCAACGGGAAGGAAGGCGCGGACGCCGGTGCGCGCGGTGAAGGCAGTGGCAGCGGCTCGGGCTTCCTGTTCACGCCGGATGGCTACCTGCTCACCAATTCGCATGTTGCGCGCGCCGGCCGCAACGATGCCGGGCCCAGGCCGCGGGCCAGCTATCGCGTGTCCTTCAGTGACGGCCGCGAGCTGCCGGCGCATTTCGTCGGTGACGATCCGGACACCGACCTGGCGGTGCTGCGCATCGACGGGATGGCGCCGACGGTTCATGCGTCGCTCGGCAGTTCGGCGCCGCTGAAGCGCGGCGAGATCGCGATCGCCATCGGCAACCCGCTCGGCTTCGAGCATACGGTGACGGCGGGCATCGTCAGCGCCCTTGGCCGCAGCATGCGCGCGAGCACCGGCCGGTTGATACCGGACGTGATCCAGACCGACGCCGCCCTCAACCCCGGCAGCTCGGGCGGCCCGTTGCTCGACTCGCGCGGCGAGGTGATCGGCGTCAACACCGCCCTGATCCGCGGCGCCCAGGCGATCTGCTTCGCGGTGGCCGTCGACATCGTGAAATGGGTGCTGCCGCAGTTGCTGCAGCATGGTCGCGTCCGCCGCGGCTACCTCGGGGTCGGTGGCGCCACCGCGCCGATCGGGCGGCGGGTGGCGCTTGCGTTCGGCCTCGAGCAGAAGAGCGCGGTGCGGCTGCAGTCCGTCGAACCGGGAAGCCCGGCGGCGCTGGCGGGACTTCGGGTCGGCGACGTCCTGCTCGGTTTCGACGGCATCGACATCGACTCGGTGGACCGGCTGCACCAGACGCTGGACGAGCGCCGCCTCAATCGGGGCTGCCAGGTCAGGATCCTGCGCGGCGTCGCAGCCCCGCAGATGCTCTATTGCACGGTGACGCCGGTCGAGCGCACGCGTTAGCGAAACCTGTCGGCTCGGACCGCTGCCAGGCGTGAGGCGGCCGCAGCGGTCAGTGCCTCGCCGTGGTCAACTGCCGGTGGCAGCCCGCGTCACCATCGCACCGTCCTCGCCGAAGACGAGCAGCAGCCCGTCCCGGCGCAAGGTCACGGTGGATGGGGTGTACGACACCAGGCCGTCGTGTTCGTCGGTACCGAGCGGAATGGTGGCTGTCACCTGACCGTCATCGCCGAGCACGTAGACCACGCCATCCCGCGGAACAGCACCAGTAATCGCCATGGCTGCACTCCCGAGGCAAAGAAATTCGAAGGATTCCGCTCAGGCATAGCATCGGCCATGCCCGACGAGCTCAATGCGGCTGGCCGTGCGCGCCGGCCGGCAGCGCCGGTGCTTCCTCCATGCCGTGCGCCTCGACATGCGCCTTGCGCGCCAGCAACGAGTACGCCACCGGCACGACGAACAGCGTCAGCAGCGTGCCGAACGACATGCCGCCGACGATCACCCAGCCGATCTGCATCCGCGACTCGGCGCCGGCACCGGTGGCCAGTGCCAGCGGCAGCGCGCCGAGCACCATGGCGCCGGTGGTCATCAGGATGGGCCGCAGCCGCAGCGTGGCGGCCTCGATCACCGCCTCTTTGATGCCGACGCCCTTGGCGCGGATCTGGTTGGTGAACTCGACGATCAGGATGCCGTGCTTGGTGATCAGCCCGACCAGGGTGATCAGGCCGACCTGGCTGTAGATGTTGAGCGTTCCGCCGGTGGCCCAGAGGGCGAACAGGGCGCCGGTCATCGACAGCGGCACCGACAGCATGATCACGAACGGCGAGATGAAGCTTTCGAACTGCGCGGACAGCACCAGGTAGATGAAGCACAGCGCCAGCACGAAGACCAGGTAGATCTCGCTGCCGGAATTGCGGAACTCGCGCGACTGGCCGTCCAGGTCGGTCTGCGCCGAGCTGCCGAGCGTGACCCGCGCGGCCGCGTCGAAGGCGTCGAGCACTTCCTGGATGGAGTAGCCGGGCGCGAGCGTGCCGCTCACCTTGACCGCGCGCAGCCGCTGGAAGTGATTGAGGGATTGCGGCGCGACCCCTTCCTTCACGTCGACCACGTTGGCCAGCTGCACCATCTGCCCGTCGCGGGCGCGGACATAGATCTCGTTGATGTCCGCCGGCGACGAGCGCTCCACCGGCGCCACCTGGACCAGCACGTCGTACTGCTCGCCGTCCTTCTTGAAGCGCGTCACCTGGCGGCCGCCGAGCATCGTCTCCAGCGTCCGGCCGACGGTGTCGACGTTGACGCCGACGTCGCCGAGCTTGTCGCGGTTGATGCTGACCCGCACCTCGGGCGTGTTGAGGCGGAGGTCGGTCTGCAGGTTCAGCGCGCCCGGGAACTTGCGGACCTCGTCGAGGAAGCGGTCCACCATGCGCTGCAACTCGGCATATGGCACCTGCGACATGATCACGTACTCGATCGGCGTCGACCTGAAGCTTTGTCCCAGCGAGGGTGGGTTGATGGGGAAGGCCTGGACTCCCGGCACCGATGTCATCAGCGGCCGCAACTCCTCGGCGATGGCCTGCTGTTTGCGGTTTCTCTCCTCCCACGGCCGCAGTCGCACGACGGTCGTGCCGTCGACGACGGTGGGGTTGCCGGCGATGGCGGTATAGCCGAAGGCCTCGGGGATCTTGCTGTAGAACTCCTCGAGCGGCCGCAGCTGGTCGGAGGTGTACTGCGGCGTCGAGCCCTGGGGGGCGGTCACCATGCCGAAGATGATGCCGCGGTCCTCGATGGGCGAGAGCTCGGACTTGAGCGACGTGAACAGAAGCGCCCCGAGCGCGAGCGTGGCGACCCAGCCGAGGACCACGACCCAGCGGGCCCGCAGCGCCGCGCCGAGCAGCCGCTGGTAGCCGTTGGCCAGGCCGTTCAGGAAGCTCTCGACCTTGTTGTACATCCAGGAATGGCGGGTCTCGTGCTTGAGCAGCAGCGAGCACATCATCGGCGTCAGGGTCAGCGCCATGAAACCGGAGACCATCACCGCCCCGGCCAGGGTCAGGGCGAACTCGATGAACAGGCGGCCGGTGCGGCCGGTGGCGAAGGCAAGCGGCGCGAAGACCGACGCCAGCGTCAGGGTCATGGCGACCACGGCGAAGGCGATCTCGCGCGAGCCCTGCAGCGCCGCCTGCATCCGCGTCATGCCTTCTTCCATGTGGCGGAAGATGTTCTCCAGGACCACGATGGCGTCGTCCACCACCAGTCCGATGGCCAGCACCATCGCCAGCAGCGTCAGCGTGTTGACGGTGAAGCCGAACGCGTACATCAGCGCGAAGGCGCCGATCAGCGACACCGGGATGGTGACGATGGGGATGATGGTGGCGCGCAGGCTGCGCAGGAAGAAGAAGATCACCAGCACCACCAGGATGATCGCCTCCAGGATGGTGCTGAACACCGACGAGATGGCCCGGTCGATGAAGGTGGACGTGTCGTAGGCGACGACCAGCCGCATGCCGTGCGGCAGGTTCTCGTTGATCAGCTCGATCTCCTGGCGCACGGCCTTGGACAGGTCCAGCGGGTTGGCGACCGCCTGCTTGATCACGCCGATGTTGAGCGACGGCTTGCCGTTGTAGCGCGAGATGGTCCGCTCGTCGACCGCGCCGATGACCACCGTCCCGAGGTCGCGGATGCGCACCGGGTAGCCGCTGACGTTGGCGACGATGATCCGCTCGAACTGCTCCGGGGTACGCACGTCGGTCTCGGCGACCACGGTGAACTCGCGCGAGCTTGATTCGATGCGGCCGGCGGGGATTTCAGCGTTCTGGCGCCGGACCGCTTCCTCGACGTCCTGGACGGTGAGCCGGTAGCCGGCGAGCCGGGTGCGATCCAGGTTGATGCGCATCGCCATCTTGCGCTCGCCCCAGATGCGCACTTCCGCGGCGCCCGGCAGCACCGTCAGGCGCGGCTTGATGTAGCGGTTGATGTAGTCCGAGGCCTCCAGCGGCGACAGCGACCCGGCCTCCACCGACAGGCTGATGGTGGACTGCGAGTCCGCCTCGACCTTGGCGATGACCGGTTCCTCGACCTCGTCCGGCAGCCGCCCGCGGACCCGCGACACCTTGTCGCGCACGTCCGCCGCCGCCGAATCCGGATCCCGCGACAGCCCGAAGCGCACGTTGATGCGGC
>JAEZQX010000018.1 GCA_023441105.1 Pseudomonadota bacterium
GCAGGCGCTGACTGCTTCCTTGGCCGGCTTCTTCTGCAGCAGCTTCACGTCGTTGCGCACCGCGATGATCTCCGCGAGGATCGAGATGGCGATTTCCGCCGGCGTCTTGCTGCCGATGTCGAGGCCGATGGGGCCGTGCAGCCGGGCGATCTCCTGCGGCGTCAGCTCGAACAGCGCGAGCCGCTCCTTGCGGGCCGCCGTGTTGGCGCGCGAGCCGAGGGCGCCGACGTAGAAGGCTTGCGACTTGAGCGCCTCCAGCAGCGCCATGTCGTCGAGCTTCGGGTCATGGGTGACGGCGACCACCGCGCTGTGCGGATCGAGCTGCATGCTCAGGGCCACGTCGTCCGGCATCTCCTTCGTGAAATGGGTGCCGGGAATGTCCCAGGTCAGGTAGTACTCCTCGCGTGGATCGCAGCAGGTCACGTCGAAGTCCAGCACCTGTGCCATCTGCGCCAGTACCCGCGACAGCTGCCCCGCGCCGATGATCAGCATGCGCCAGCGCGGTCCGAACACCGCGCGCATGGTGCGGCCGTCGAACCTGAAGCTGTCGTCGCGGCTGGCCGGCTCGATCGTCCAGCGGCCGGAGTCGATATCGAGGATGCGAGCGACCAGGCCGTGCTTGCCGGTGCGCTCGAGGATCTGGTCGATCCAGGCCGGGTCCAGCAGCGGTTCCTGCACCAGCCGCAGCGTGCCGCCGCAGGGCAGGCCGAAGCGTGCCGCTTCATCCTTGCTGATCCCGTAGACGATCAGCGACGGCTTGTCGACGCGTTCGCCGGTACGCACCCGTTCGATGAGATCGTCCTCCACGCAGCCGCCGGAGACCGAACCGACGACCAGGCCATCGTCGCGCATGGCCAGCAGGGCGCCGGGCGGGCGGGGCGCCGAACCCCAGGTCTCGATGACGGTGACGATCCACACCTTGCGCCCGGCAGCGAGCCAGTCGCGGGCCTGTTCCAGTACCTGGCGATCAAGACTGTCCATGGGAGAGCCTCCGGATGCACGGCCGGGCCGGACGCCGGCATCCGCAGGCGATGCTTCGGCGTCCCTCAGCGCGTGAAGAAGTAGACCAGCAATGCAAGGACGATGATACCGGCGATCCACCAGACGGTGCTGCCCCCGCCGCCGGCCGCCGGCTGCGCCGACGCGGATCGCCCGGTGACATGGTCGATGGTCGGCACCGGCCGCGGCGGCATCGCCTCGGTGGCAACCGCTGGAGCGCTTGCGTCAAGGGCGCTGCGGGCTGTTCCGGAGGGAGGGACGGCGGGAGGGACGGCGGTTGCGCCGTTCCCAGCGCCAGCCGCAGCGCCAGCCGCAGCGCCAGCCGCAGCTGGTGACCCGCCGGCGACGCCCGCGGCTCCGGCGGTGCCGTCCGCTGCCATGCCGGCATCGGCCGAAGCGGTCATGCGGGCCTCGAAGGCCTTGAAGAAATCGTCGGCGATCTTGGCCGCGGCCGATTCCACCAGGCGTGAACCGACCTGGGCGATCTTGCCGCCGACCGAGGCGTCGGCGACGTAGTTCAGCCGGGTCGACTGGCCGGCATCACCTTCGGGCGCCAGCGTGACATTGGCCGAACCCTTGCCGAAGCCGGCGACGCCGCCCTGGCCGTCGAAGTTGATCTTGTAGGACTCCATCGGCACGATGTCGCTCAACTGCAGACGGCCCTTGAACCTGGCGTTCACCGGACCGATGCGCACGGCCATCACCACCAGGAACTGGTTCTCGCCGGTGGCTTCGATGGATTCGCAGCCGGCGATGCAGGCCTTCAGCGTCTGCGGATCGTTGAGCGCGTTCCAGGTCTTCTCAACGGAAGCCGGGATGATGCGTTCGCCATGAAGGTTCATGTCGCTCCCCTAAGTGTCTGCTGCGCAGCGCGCGACCGAGGTCGGCCAGGCTGGCGAGGTTGTGCATCGGCAGGAACCGGTCGACGTGCGGCAGGATCGCGCGAATGCCCGCTGCCCGCGGCGTGAACCCTTCGAATCGTAACAGCGGATTGAGCCACACGAACTCGTGGCTGAAGCGGGAGAGCAGGGCGGCCTGATGCCCCAGGTCGCTGCCTTCGTCGCGATCGAGCCCGTCGGTCACCAGCAGCATCGCCGCGTTGCCGGTCAGCAGGCGCCGTGCCCACAGCCGGTTGAACTCGGCGAGGTTCGAAGCGATGCGGGTGCCGCCGCGCCAGTCCTGCACCATCGCATCGGCGCGCGCCAGCGCCAGGTCCGGATCGCGATGGCGCAGGCAATGGGTGATGTTGGTCAGCCGCGTCCCGAACACCAGCGTGTGCACCGACGTGCGATCCTGCGACAGGCCATGGGCGAAGTGCAGGAACAGGCGCGTGTAGCGCTCCATCGACCCCGAGATGTCGAGCAGGATGACCAACGGCGGCGGCCGGCGACGGGGCGCCGAGTAGGCCGGCACCAGGCTGTCGGGCGCGCGCAGCGAGCGCTGCATCGTGCGACGCAGATCGGGATGTCCGGTCGGTGCCGGGGACCGGCGTCGCGTCGGCAACGGCCGCACCGGCAGCGCCAATGTCTGCGCCAGCCGCTTGGCCTGCTCGAATTCGTCGCTGGTCATGGTGGCGAAGTCGGCATGCTGCAGCCGCTCGCGATCCGACCAGGTCAGCGCGGCGTCGAAGGTTTGCTGCTCCTCCGGCGGCAGCACCTCGGGCGCGGCCGGCGGCGGCGTGCGCGGGCTGAGCGCCTCCTGCAGTCGCCGCGCGCGCTGAGCCTCGTCTTCCTTCTGGCCGCGTCCGCTCACCTTCGGCAGCGCCAGGTACATCAGGCGCTCCGCGAGCTTCGGATCGCGCCAGAAGGCTTCGAACGCGGCATCGAAGATCGCCTGCTGCTCATGGCGGTCGAGCATCACTGCCGTCAGCGCCGCATGCACGTCGCCGCGCCGGGCGACGCCGACCAGCTCCAGCGCCTCGAGCGCCCGCAGCACCCGGTCCGGTCCCGCCGGCAGGCCGGCCGCCCGCAGCACGCGCGCGAAGTGCACCACGTTGTCGGCGATGCGGTGGACGGTGCCGCCGGCGCGCGAAGAGGACGCCGAGGGCCTGTCTGCTGGCGCGGGGGTCATGGGCCTGCCAGGATCAGTCGATCAGCGCGCGTGCCCGCAGCTCGTCGAGGATGCGGCCGACGTCACCGCTCTGCATCCGGGCGATGTCGTCCTGGTACTTGAGCAGCACGCCCAGGGTGTCGTTGACCGTCTGCGGGTCCAGGCTCATCGCATCCAGCGCGATCAGCGCATTGGTCCAGTCGATCGTCTCGGCGACTCCGGGCGCCTTGAAGAGATCGAGCCGGCGGGCCTGCTGGACGAACTCGACGATCTGCAGCGCCAGCCGCTCGTTGGCTCCCGGTGCCTTCAACCGGACGATGGCGAGCTCACGGGCAGCGTCCGGATAGTCCACCCAGGCGTAGAGGCAGCGCCGCTTGAGGGCATCGTGGATCTCGCGCGTGCGGTTGGAGGTGATGATCACGATCGGCGGGTGTTCCGCGGTCAGCGGGCCCAGCTCGGGCACGGTGATCTGGTATTCCGAGAGGATCTCGAGCAGGAAAGCTTCGAACGGCTCGTCGGCGCGGTCGAGCTCGTCGATCAGCAGGACCGGCGAGCGCGGCTGCGTCAACGCCTGCAGCAGCGGTCGTTCGATCAGCAGCTCGCGGCGATAGAGCGAATGCGCGAACTCGCCGGTGCGCGCCTCGCCGCTTGCCTCGCCGAGGCGGATCTCCAGCATCTGCCGCGCGACGTTCCATTCGTACGCCGCCTGCGAGATGTCCAGCCCCTCGTAGCACTGCAGCCGGATCAGCCGGGTCTGCAGCGCCGCTGCCAGCACCTTGGCGATCTCGGTCTTGCCCACCCCGGCCTCGCCTTCGAGCAAGAGCGGCCGGCGCAGCTTCAGGCTCAGGAACAGGGCGGTCGCCAAGCGCCGATCAGCCAGGTAGCTGTGCTGCGCGAGAAGGTCGCCGACCTCGTCGACCGAACGGGGATGGTCCATCGGATGAGTGTAGCAAGGAGTTCCACGGCGTATGGAGGCTGCGCGGGAGAGCGCTCGCGGGGCGGGGG
>JAEZQX010000083.1 GCA_023441105.1 Pseudomonadota bacterium
GCCCGAGGCGGATGACGGCGCGCGGCGCCTGCAGCGCGCGCTCGCCGCCGCCAACCGCGTCGACCAGGCGGCGCTCGCCCGCCGCCATCGCGGCCGGCCAACCGCGATACGCGACGCCATCGCCGCCGAGCGGCTCAAGCGGATCGCCGAGGCCACCTGAAGAACGCCGGCATGCTCTTCGGCCTCCTCGGAGTGCTGATCTTCTCGGCGACGCTGCCGATGACCCGCCTCGCGGTCATCGACCTGCATCCGGCCTTCATCGGCATCGGCCGGGCGGCAGTGGCGGGCGTCGCCGCGGGGTTGCTGCTCATGCTGCGCCGACCGTCCTGGCCGAGCGGCCGGCAGTGGCGGCTGCTTGCGGAGACATCGCTCGGCGTCGTGGTGGGCTTTCCGCTCTTCTCGTCGATCGCCATGAAGCACCTGCCTGCCTCGCACGGCGCCATCATCACCGGCCTGCTGCCGCTGGCCACGGCGGTCGCGGCGGTGCTGCTCGCCCGGGAACGGCCGTCGCTCGGCTTCTGGCTCTGCGCGCTGGCCGGCACCGGCCTGGTGGTCGCCTATGCCGTCGGCGAAGGCGGCGGCCTGACCTGGGGCGATGCCGCGCTGGTCGCCGCGGTCGCGCTCGGCGCCCTCGGTTATGCCCGCGGCGGGATCCTGTCACGCGACATGGACGGCGACCTGGTGATCAGCTGGGCGCTGGTGTTGTGCCTGCCGCTGACGCTCGGCGTCGCCGCCTGGGGACTGCTCGACGGCTGGGCCACGGTAGCGGGAACGGCCGAAGTCCGGGCGAGCTCATGGCTCGGCTTCCTCTACGTCAGCCTGTTCTCGATGTGGATCGGCTTCTTCTTCTGGTATCGCGGACTGGCCGCCGGCGGCGTCGCACGGGTCGGCCAGGTCCAGTTGCTGCAGCCGTTCTTCACCGTGTTGATCGCCGCGCTGATGCTGGGCGAAGCGCTGACGTTGAAGACGATCGGCTTCGCCCTCGCGGTCATCGGCACGGTGGCGCTCGGCCGCCGGATGCAGGTGCGGACCCGCTGGTGAAGCCGAGGACGGTCAGATGAAGCGCGCCACCAGCATCGCCAGCAGCGACAGCAGCACGGTGGAGGCGATCGGCAGGCTGTAGTCCTTGCCGCGCAGGCGGACCTGCAGGTCGCCGGGCAGGCGGCCGATGCCGATACGGCGCAGCAGCGGGGTCAGGCCGGCGAACAGCACCAGCGCCACCACGATGGTGACCAGCCATTTGATCATCGCCCGGCACCGCTCATGGCTGCCTGCCGCTGCCGGCGGTGTCCGACCGGTCGCTTGCGAAGGACTGCAGGAAGGCGATGATCCGCTGCGGCTCCAGCACCGGCTCGCGCGGGTCGGCGTGGCTGCCGACCACCCGGTTCATCCACTGCATGTTGGACTGCATCCGCGCGACGATGCCCGGCCACTCGGCGGCGCGGCGGCTGCGCGGGTCGGGAAGCTCGTGGCACTGGCTGCAGGCGCTGATGAACAACCTGCCGTCGTCGCGGCCGAGGGCCGCCGTCAGCTGCGGGCTGTCCGGCACGGCCGGCGGCGCGCGCCGGTTGCGCTCCGGCGCGGCATCCTCCACGACCGCCAGCGGCTGCTGTCCATGACGGGCCAGGTAGTCGACGATCAATCGCACCTGGGCCTCGTCCGGCGCCTGCAGGCCCTGCATCATCTCCTTCATCAGCCGCCCCTGGTTGCCTTCGCCACGCATGCGCGGCAGCATCCGCCGCACCACCCGCTCCCAGCGGCCGGGGCCATGCATGGCCGGCGACGGCAGCGCATGGCATTGCACGCAGTAGCGCGCCGTCAGCCGGGCAGCTTCGCTTTCCGCTTGCGGCAACTCGGACGGTGCGATGCGAACCGGCAGGAGCCGCAGCAGCCACTGGCCATGCGGATGGCGCTCCCAGTACTGGCGGTAGTCGCTGGCGATGCGATCGAGCTCCGCCGGTGTCGGCAGCGGCGTTTCGGCGGCCGCCGGACCGGCGAGGAGCCATGCGACCGCCAGCAACAGGCCGACACACCGGCCACGACCGGCTCCGGCGCTGCTCACCGCAACGCCTCGAGCCGATCGCCGTCCGAGAAGCCGGGCAGCGATGCCGATGCCGGCAAGCCCTTGCCGAACGCCAGGGCCTTGAACAGCTCGCCCATCTCCGCTTCCGACACCAGCCGCTGCACCGCCTGCGCCTGCGAGAACCACAGGCGCTGCTCGTCGCGCGGCAGCGCCGCGAGCTCGTCGAGCAGGCCGCAGTTGAGCAGGAACCTGGCCTGCGAGGTGTAGCCGAGCGGCTGCAGCCCGGCGGCCTCGCCGGCAGCCAGCAGGCGGCTGAAGTCGACGTGGGCGGTGATGTCCTGCAGCCCGGGCCAGACGAATGGATCGGTGAGCGAGCGGTGCCGGTAGTGGCTCATCAAGGTGCCGCCGACCCGCTGCGGGTGGTAGTACTCGGCGGCCGGAAAGCCGTAGTCGAGCAGCAGGATGGCACCCGCCTGCATGGCGCCGGCAACGGTGGAGAGCCAGGCGGATTGCTGCTGGCAGAGCTCGGACCGGTACGGCAGGTGCCAGGTGGCGCGGTCCACGCCGAGCTGCTCGATCAGCCGCTCGAGACCGGCATCCGCCGCCCGCCCCGCCCAGCCGAGGCGGCCGTCGACGACGGCGACGCCGACCTCCAGCAGCTGCGCCCCATCCCATTCGAAGGTCCGCACCGGCATCGCGTCGAGCACCTCGTTGCCGAGCACCACGCCGCGGAAGTCGCCGGGCATGGCGTCCAGCCATTCCACCTGGCCGACCATCTGCGGCAGCCGGGCGGCGATGGTCTTGCGCTGCAACTGGCGCAGGTCGCCGGAAAGCTCGACGATCTGGTAGCGCAAATTGCCGAAGCCCTGCCGCTCCAGCGCGTTGAGCAGTTGCGAGGCGAGCGCCCCGCTGCCGGCGCCGAACTCGACCACCAGCGGCTGTGCCGCATCGCAGGCGGCCAGCCACGAGCCGACCTGGCGCGACAGCGCGGCGCCGAACAGCGGCGTCAGCTCGGGCGCCGTCACGAAGTCGCCGACCGGCCCGAAGACCGGCCTGCCGCTGCTGTAGTAGCCCAGTCCCGGCTCGTAGAGCGCCAAGGTCATGTAGCGGTCGAAGCCGATCCATCCGCCCGCCGCCTCGATGGCCGCGACGATGCGGTCGTTCAGCGCCCGGCTTGCAGCCGCCGCTTCCGGCGCCGGCTGGGGCAGCCCGGTGGACCGCCCGCCCTGCTGCGCCGGCCCGCCCGCTGGTCCGCCCGATCGTTGCTGGAATTCATCCATTCGGCATTTTCCCTCCTGGCCGGCACGGCCGCAGCCGAGTCCGAAGCCACCCGTGGACTTGGCGGAATGGGGTGAGCCGACATGCTACAGTGCCCGCC
>JAEZQX010000084.1 GCA_023441105.1 Pseudomonadota bacterium
GCAGGCGCCTCCGCCAAACGACTTCGCCCCGCCCTCCGATCGCCACCCGCGCCGCCAACTGCCGCATCAGAACAGCCGCTGAACGAACATCACCGCGAAGAACACGAAGGCCGCGACGAGGCCCCACAGGAAGGTCTTCTGCGCGCGCCTCAGGTGCTTGCGATCGCCGGTTCGGAAGTATGCGATCGCGAATCCGACGACGCCGAGGCCGACGAGAATGGCGACGATCCTGAGCAGTGCGAGCATGCGGGAGGGGCCGCGGTGGACCGGGAGATCAGGCCTGCAGCCAGTCCAGTGCGAAGGCCGGTGGCGCATTGCGACGCTGCGGGAACGTCGCGATCTCCCAGGCCGTCTCGTCCGCCAGCACCGCGCGAACCAGCTGGTTGTTCAAGGCGTGCCCGGACTTGCGCGCATGGTAGGCGCCAAGGATGGGATGGCCGATCAGGTAGAGGTCGCCGATGGCGTCGAGCGTCTTGTGCTTGGCGAACTCGTCCCGATAGCGCAGGCCGTCGCGATTGAGCACGCGGTGCTCGTCGACCACGATGGCGTTGTCGAGGCTGCCGCCGAGCGCCAGCCCGTGGGCGCGCAGCAGCTCCACCTCATGGGCCATCACGAAGGTCCTGGCGCGCGCGATCTCCCGCACATAGGAGGTCTCGGCAAAATCGATCTCGATGCGCTGGCCGGTGGCGTCGATGGCGGCCTGGCCGAACTCGATCTCGAAGCTCACCTTGAAGCCGAAGTGCGGTTCGAGCCGCACCCATTTGTCCGATTCACGGATCTCGACCGGCTTGAGGATCCTCAGGAAGCGCTTGGCCGCGCTCTGCTCGACCACGCCCGCGGACTGCAGCAGGTAGACGAAGGAGCCGGAGGAGCCATCCAGGATGGGCACCTCGCCGCCGGTGATGTCGATCACCGCGTTGTCGATCCCGATGCCGGCCAGCGCCGACATCAGGTGCTCGACGGTGAACACCTTGATCTCCAGCCCCGGGCCCTCCACCGCAGCCGACAGGGTGGAGGCGAGGCGGGTATCGGTCACGTGATGCGCCACCGCCGGAATGCTGACCGGCGGATCGAGGTCGGTGCGACGAAAGACGATGCCGCTGTTGACCGCACCGGGCTTGATCGTCAGCTCGACACGCTGCCCCGAATGAAGGCCAATGCCGGTGGTGTGCACCGGCTGCTTGAGCGTGCGTTGTCGGAGCATGGCAACCGGTGGTTCCGCGGGCTCAGAGCCCCTGCAGCATGGCCTCGGCGCTGCTGACTTCGAACTTGCCGGGCGCTTCGCGATTGAGCGCCTTGACCACGCCGTCCTCGACCAGCATCGCGTAGCGGTCGGAGCGGATGCCCATGCCGCGGGCGGTGAGGTCGAGCGTCAGGCCGCAGGCCTTGCTGAACTCGGCGCTGCCGTCGGCCATCATGCGCACCTTGCCGGCCGCCTTCTGTTCACGGCCCCAGGCGCCCATCACGAACGCATCGTTGACCGAGACGCACCAGATCTCGTCGACGCCCTTGGCCTTGAGCTTGTCGAAATTCTGCAGGTAGCTCGGCACGTGCTTGGCCGAGCAGGTGGGGGTATAGGCACCGGGCAGTCCGAAGATCACGATCTTCTTGCCCTTGACCATGTCCGACACCTTGAACGAGTTGGGGCCGACGGAGCAGCCGTTGCCCTCGACGTCGTAGAACTCGTTGAGTGTCGCGTCGGGAAGTCTGTCACCTGGCTTGATGGTCATGTCGGTCCGGCCTCTATTGTGGTTGGTGGTGGGATGCCGCGAGGCGGGCTGCCGCGCCCGCAGGTATCACCCCTGCAGGCGCGGCAGTGCGCAAGCGTCGCTGGAATGCAAGGGCCCTCGCAATTCTATTCCCGCAGGCGGAAACCCTCCGGATGCCCCTGAAAAATCCAAGATCATCCAGAAGGACGGGTTGACCGGAAGGCCGGCGGTCAACCCCTCCGGCGCCATGGCGCCAGCCGCCTGCCAGGCGCTGCCCCTAGTCGTGAGACTAGTCAGCCTGGCGGCGCAGGAAAGCCGGGATGTCGAGCCGCTCGACCCCCTTCTGGGCCATCGCGCTGATGCGCGCGCTGGCTTCGGAGCGGGGGTTGCGGAACACCGCCGGCTCGTCCAGGCCGGTGCTGTACTCGACCGGGTCGGCGCTGGCATTGTCGGTTCCGGTCTTGACGGAAGCCTGCGGGACCAGCTGCGGCTTGCGCACGACCTTGCCGATGCCGGTGGCAACCACGGTCACCCGCAGCGAGTCTTCCATGTCCTCCTCGTACACGGTGCCGTGGATGATGGTGGCATCCTCGGCGCAGAACTGCTTGATGGTGTTGATGACCTCGTTGGTCTCGCGCAGTTTCAGCGAGCGGGTGGCGGTGATGTTGACGATCACGCCGCGGGCGCCGTGCAGGTCGACACCGTCGAGCAGCGGCGACGACACGGCCTGCTCGGCCGCGAGACGCGCCCGATCGAGTCCGGACGCCTCGCCGATACCCATCATCGCCTTGCCCTGCTCGCCCATGATCGTCTTCACGTCGGCAAAGTCGACGTTGACCAGGCCGGGCACGTTGATGATCTCGGCGATGCCGGCGACGGCATTGTTCAGCACGTCGTCGGCGCGCTTGAACGCGTCCTCCAGCGTCGCGTCCTCGTCCATCACCTCGAACAGCTTCTCGTTGAGGACCACGATCAACGAGTCGACCTGGGTGATCAGGTTGTCGATGCCCTCGTCGGCCACCCGCATCTTGCGGCTGCCTTCGTAGTTGAAGGGCTTGGTGACCACGCCGACGGTCAGGATGCCGAGTTCCTTGGCGATCTCCGCCACCACCGGCGAAGCGCCGGTGCCCGTGCCCTTGCCCATGCCGGCGGTGATGAACACCATGTTAGCGCCCTCCAGCGCCGCACGGATGTCGCCACGCGCCGCCTGCGCCGCAGCGCGGCCGGCCTCAGGGTTGGCGCCGGCGCCGAGACCCTGGTCGCCCAGCTGGATGGTCTTGGACGCGAGCGAACGGCTGAGCGCCTGGCGGTCGGTGTTGACGGTGATGAACTCCACCCCCTGCACGCCGCGGTTGACCATGTGGTTCACGGCATTGCCGCCGCCACCACCAATCCCGACGACCTTGATGACAGCGCCGTCCACATCCGAATCGAGCATCTTGAATGACATTTTTAATGGCCTCCTGGTTGACAAGACAGCCGGCGGCAATGTTGCCGGGGCTGGCGGGCGCTACACCGGGCAGGAGTAAGCACCCTTTCGAAACGAAGGAACGGCGCCTCAGAAGTTGCCAAGGAACCACTCCTTCATGCGGCGCATCGTGTCCTTGAACGAACCCGATTGCTCCGCAACCTTGCGCCCCCGCAGGCGGATCTGCCGAGCTTCCTCGAGCAGGCCCATCGCGGTGGCAAATCTCGGTGTCCGCACCACATCGGCAAGCGGACCGTCGTAGGCCGGCGCGCCCACGCGCACCGGTTTCAGAAAGATGTCTTCGGCCAGCTCGGCCATGCCGGGCAGCAGGCTGGAGCCGCCGGTGATGACGATGCCGGAGGAGATCGCCTCCTCGTAGCCGGACTCGCGGATCGTCTGCTGCACCATCGAGAACAACTCCTCGACGCGCGGCTCGATGACGGCGGCGAGCGCCTGCTTCGACAGCGAGCGCGGGCCGCGGTCGCCGATCCCCGGCACCTCGATCTTGTCGTTCGGGTTGGCGAGCACCTGCTTGGCGAGGCCGTGGCGCAACTTGATGTCCTCGGCATCGGCCGTCGGCGTGCGCAGCGCCATGGCGATGTCGTTGGTGATCTGGTCGCCGGCGACCGCCAGCACCGCCGAGTGCCGGATCGAGCCGCCGACGAACACCGCGATGTCGGTGGTGCCGCCGCCGATGTCGACCAGCGCCACGCCGAGCTCCTTCTCGTCGGCGGTCAGCACCGAGCTGCTCGAGGCGAGCGGCTGCAGGATCAGGTCCTGGACCTCGAGGCCGCAACGCCGGACGCACTTGATGATGTTCTGCACCGCCGACACGGCACCGGTGACGATGTGCACCTTGACGTCGAGGCGCACCCCGCTCATGCCGACCGGCTCGCGGATGTCCTCCTGGCCGTCGATGATGTATTCCTGCGGCAGCACGTGCAGGATCTGCTGGTCGGTGGGGATGTTCACCGCCTTGGCCGTCTCCGTCACCCGCAGCACGTCGGCCTCGGTGACTTCCTTGTCCTTGATCGCCACCATGCCGATCGAATTGAAGCTGCGGATGTGGCTGCCCGCGATCCCGGTCACCACCGTGCGGATCTTGTAGCTCGCCATCAGCTCGGCCTCCTCGAGGGCGGCCTGGATCGAGGCGACCGTCTTCTCGATGTCGACCACGACACCCTTCTTCAGCCCGCGCGATTCGTGCTGGCCGATGCCCACCACCTCGTACTCGCCGTCGCTGTGCATCTCGGCCACGATCGTCACCACTTTCGAGGTGCCGATATCCAGGCCGACCAGCAGGTCCTTGCTTTCTCTCGTCATGGCCGCCTGGCTACTTCCCTGCTGCCGCGCTCGCTGCGCTCACTGCGTTCATTTCCTTCCTGTTCCAGCACCCCGGGTGCCCTGACTGCAAAACCGTTCGGATAGCGCAAGTCCACGACCTCGGTGCGCTCGTTGAGCCGTGCCTGCACGGCCGGATGGACCGCCACCCAGCGGGCGATCCGGTCGTTGGCGGCGACGCCTTCGTCGCGGCCGATCAGCAGGGTGATGCCGTTGTCGAGCTGGGCGGACCATGCCTGGCGCTCGGACAGCACCACCTTGTGCGGCTTCACGGCCAGCGGCTTGAGCTGCTCGGTCAATTCGGCAAAGCGGCGGGTGACGATGTGCTGTGTGCCCTCCGGACCGGCGAACTCGAGCAGCGAATCGCGCTGGTCGACCTCGTCGGGGTTGACGCTGAACAGCTCGCCGAAGGTGTTCACGAAGCGGCCGTCGCCCCACTGTGCGAGGGGCCGGTGCTCTTCCAGCGCGACGAACAGCCGGTTCGGCCAGATCCGGCGCACCTGCGCGCGCCGCACCCACGGCGCGTCCTCGAATGCCTCGCGGACCCGGTCGAGGTCGACGGTGAAGAAGTTGCCGCTGAACTCGTCCAGTTGCGCCGCCCGCAGCGCCTCCGCGCTGACGTGCTCGAGCTCGCGGCCCGGTACCGGCCCGATCTCGATCGCCTCCAGGTCGAACACCGGACGGTGCGCCAGCCACCAGATGGCGGTCAGCACCAGGCAGGCGAACGCCACCATCATCAGCCCGTTGGCGATGGTGTTGAGCGAGCGCGCGTCCTGCCACAGCGTCATGCCGACACTCCTCCTCGCGGACTGCCCTGCACCTTCAGGCTGGCCGAAGCGGCGATCACCAGGACCAGGTCCTCGTAGGAAAGCCCCACCGCCCTGGCCGCCATCGGCACCAGCGAATGGCCGGTCATCCCCGGAGCGGTGTTGACCTCCAGCAGGTACGGTTGGCCGTCCCCGGAGAGCATGAAGTCGACCCTGCCCCAGCCCTCGCAGGAGACGCCGCGATAGGCGGCGACCGCGATGCGGGCGATCTCGGCGGCCAGGGCCGCGTCGAGCGGCGCCGGACAGAGGTACTCGGTGTCGTCGGTGAAGTATTTGTTCTGGTAGTCGTAGTTGCCCTGCGGGGCGCGGATCTCGACGATCGGCAGCGCGCGCGCCGTGTCGTCCGAGCCGAGCACGGCGACCGTGAGCTCGCGGCCGCTGATGAACTGCTCGGCCATGACCTCACGATCCAGGCGCGCCGCGGCGGCATATGCCTCGAGCATCTGGTCGGCGGAGCTCACCTTGGTGATGCCGATGGTCGAGCCCTCGTGCGGCGGCTTGACGATCAGCGGCAGGCCCAGCGCAGCGACGGTCGCGTCGAGCTGCGCGGCGCCGCCGATCGCGACATACTTCGGCGTCGGCAGGCCCTGGGCGATCCAGATCTGCTTGGTCCGCACCTTGTCCATGCAGATCGCCGACGCCATCACGCCGGAGCCGGTGTAGGGGATGCCCAGCAGCTCGAGCGCCCCCTGGATCGTGCCGTCCTCGCCGTAGCGGCCGTGCAGCGCGATGAACGCCCGGTCGAAGCCGCCGTCCTGCAGCGCCTGCAGCGACTCGCCTGCCGGATCGAAGCCGTGGGCGTCGACGCCGCGGCTCCTGAGGGCCTGCAGCACGCCGCTGCCCGACATCAGCGATACCTCGCGCTCGGACGAACGGCCGCCCAGCAGCACCGCCACTTTGCCGAGGGAGGCGGGCTCGGGCAGCGCGAAGGCGGCCGCTGCCGGGACCTGGCGCTGCTGCTGGACGCCGCCGGTCAACCCGGCTTCGAGGGATGAATTGCGCTCAGGCATCTGCCGCTTCCTTGAGCAAGGCGGGCACGCGGCCGATGCTGCCGGCGCCCATGGTGATGACGACGTCGCCGGCGCGGGCGGCGCGCAGGATCTCGGCCGGCAGGTCGGCCACGGTCTCGACGAAGATCGGCTCGAGCCTGCCGCCGAGGCGCAGCGAGCGGGCCAGCGAGCGGCTGTCGGCCGCGGCGATTGGCGCCTCGCCGGCCGGGTAGACCTCGGCCAGCAGCAGGCAGTCGACCGTCGACAGCACCCGCACGAAGTCCTCGAACAGGTCGCGGGTGCGCGAGAAGCGGTGCGGCTGGAAGGCGACGACGATGCGCCGCCCGGGGAAGGCGCCCCGCGCTGCCGCGATGGTCGCCTCCATCTCGGCGGGATGGTGGCCGTAGTCGTCGATCAGCGTGAAGTTGCCGCCATGGCTGCCATCGGCGACGGCCGGCACCGGCAGCTCGCCGTAGCGCTCGAAGCGGCGCCCGACGCCGCGGAATTCGGCGAGCGCGGCCACGATGGCGGCATCCGGCGCGCCCAGCTCGTCGGCCACTGCGATTGCCGCCAGCGCGTTGCGCACGTTGTGCTCGCCGGTCAGGTTCAGCGCCACGTCGAGCGGCGGCTCGCCCTCGCGCAGCACGCTGAAGCGCATCAGGTCGCCGTCGGCGCGGACGTCGACCGCCCGCACCTGCGCGTCCTCGGCCAGGCCGTAGGTGATCATCGGCTTGCTGACGAACGGCATGATCTCGCGCACGTTGCGGTCATCCGCGCACAGCACCGCCGCCCCGTAGAACGGCAGGTGGTGCAGGAACTCGATGAAGGCGTGCTTGAGCCGGGCCATGTCATGGCCGTAGGTGTCCATGTGGTCGGCGTCGATGTTCGTGACTACCGAGATCATCGGCACCAGGTTGAGGAACGAGCCGTCCGATTCGTCCGCCTCGACCACGATGTAGTCGCCGGTGCCGAGCCGGGCGTTGACCCCGGCGCTGTTGAGCCGGCCGCCGATCACGAACGTCGGATCGAGCCCGGCGCGGGCAAGCACGCTCGCCACCAGGCTGGTCGTGGTGGTCTTGCCGTGCGTGCCGGCGATGGCAATGCCCTGCTTGAGCTTCATCAGCTCGGCGAGCATGAGCGCGCGCGGCACCACCGGCAGCCGCCGGCTGCGCGCCATGCGCACCTCCGGGTTGTCCGGCTGCACGGCGCTCGAGGTCACGACCACGTCCGCCTGCGCCACGTTCTGCGCATCGTGGCCGACGGCAATGGCCGCGCCGAGGTCGCGCAGGCGCTGCAGCACCGGCGAGTCGACCAGGTCCGAGCCGCTGACCTGGTAGCCGAGGTTGAGCAGCACCTCCGCGATGCCGCTCATGCCGGCGCCGCCGATGCCGACGAAATGAATCCGCTTGACCTTGTGTTTCATCCGGCCACCTTCACCTTCGCCACCGACTCACAGACGTCGGCGACGGCCTTGGCGGCATCGGGCCGGCCGAGCGCGCGGGCCTTGGCGGCCATGGTGGCGAGCCCGGCGCGGTTGAGTTGCGACAGCAGCGACGACAGGCCGGTCGGGCTGAATTCCTTCTGCGGGATCAGGATGGCCGCGCCGGCTTCGGACAGGAAGCGGGCGTTCGCGGTCTGGTGGTCATCCACCGCATGGGGGAACGGCACCAGGATGGACGCGACGCCGACGCAGGCGATCTCGGACACGGTCATCGCGCCGGCGCGGGCGATCACCAGGTCGGCCTCGGCGTAGGCAGCCGCCATGTCGTCGATGAAGGCGACCGTCTCGGCGTCGACCGCGGCAGCGGCGTAGTTGGCCCGCAGCTGCTCGAGGTTGGCACGCCCGGCCTGGTGCACGATGGTCGGCCGCCGCTCCGGCAGCATCAGGCCGAACGCGTTGGGCACCACCTGGTTGAAGACCTGCGCGCCAAGGCTGCCACCGACGACCAGCACGCGCAGCCGGCCGCTGCGGTTGTAGCGCTGCTCGGGCGGCGCGATCGCGGCGATGGCCGCGGCAACCGGATTGCCGCTCCAGCGTGCCTGCGACAGCGTGCCGGGGAAGGCCACCATGATCCGGTCCGCCACCCGCGCCAGCACCTTGTTGGCGAGGCCGGCCACCGAATTCTGCTCATGCAGCACCAGCGGCCGGTCGAGCAGCACGGCCATCATCCCGCCCGGGAAGGTGATGTAGCCGCCGAGGCCGAGCACCACGGCCGGATCCGCCTGGCGCACCGCCCGCAACGACTGCCAGAAAGCGCGCAGGAGGTTCAGCGGCAGCAACAGCTTGGTCATCAGGCCCTTGCCGCGCAAGCCGCCGAAATTGACCGCCTTCATCTCGATGCCACGCTGCGGCACCAGGGTCGCCTCCATGCCCTTCGGGTTGCCGAGCCAGACGACCCGCCAGCCACGCTCGCGCAACAGCTCGGCCACTGCCAGGCCGGGGAAGATATGGCCGCCGGTGCCGCCCGCCATGATCATGATGGTCCGCGAAGCCGGCGCGGCCGAGGTCGCCGCGGGGGCGGTGGCGCGCGCGTTCACAGCACGGTCCCCCGCATCAGGCGCCGATTCTCGACGTCGATGCGCAGCACGATGGCCAGCGCGACGCAGGTCATCAGGATGGCGCTGCCGCCGAAGCTGAGCAGCGGCAGGGTGAGGCCCTTGGTGGGCAGCAGTCCGAGGTTGACGCCGAGATTGATGAAGGCCTGGATGCCGATCCACAGCCCGATGCCCTGCGCCACCAGGCCGTTGAAGAACAGCTCGAACGAGATCGCCTGCCGGCCGATCTCGAAGCAGCGGCGGATGATCCAGAAGAACAGGCCGATCACCACCAGCATCCCGGCCATGCCCAGTTCCTCGCCGATGATGGCGAAGAGGAAGTCGGTGTGCGGCTCGGGCAGGTAGTTGAGCTTCGCCACGCCGCCGCCGAGCCCGACGCCGAACCATTCGCCCTTGCCGATGGCCATCAGCGAATGCGTCAGCTGGTAGCTGCTGCCCTCGGCGTTCTTGGTGGCGAACGGCTCGAGATAGGCGAAGAAGCGTTGGCGGCGGAACGGCACGAACAGGATGAACATCATGAAGATGCCCGCCAGCGTCGTTCCCATGCCGAAGAACAGCTTCGGGCTCATCCCGCCGAGGAACAGCACGCCCATCGCCACCGAGACGATCACCATCAGCGCGCCGAGGTCGGGTTCGCGCATGATCAGGATGCCGACGACCGCGAGCGCCGCAGCCATCGGAAAGAAGCCGCGCCTGAACTGGTGCATCATCTCCTGCTTGCGGGTGGCGTAGTCGGCCACGTAGAGGATCACGAACAACTTCATCAGCTCGGTCGGCTGCAGGCTCATGAAGCCGAGGCTGATCCAGCGGTCGGCGCCACCGGCGCGGCGGCCGATGCCGGGCACGAAGACCAGGACCAGCAGCACGGTGCCCAGCAGGAACAGCGGCAGCGCCGCGCGCTGCCAATGCTTGACCGGCACCGCGAAGGCCACCACCGCCGTGGCAATGGCGATGCCCATCGAGATGGCATGCCGCACCAGGTAGTAGGTGGATGCGTCCGCCGCCGGGTTGCGCCGCTCGAGAACGGCGATGGAGGCTGAATAGACCATCACCAGGCCGATCATCAGCAGGATGGCGACGCACCACAGCAGCCCGGCGTCGAAGCCCTGCACGCCGGTATCCAGCGCATTGCGGGTGAGGCTGCGCAGCAGCGACGGCTTGTAGGCCGGCGTGCGGCGG
>JAEZQX010000102.1 GCA_023441105.1 Pseudomonadota bacterium
GCGCCCAGCCGGGCTGGGCGCGCACGCCTCTCGAAACGCGCCGCTCGGTGGTGCGCCGGATCGGCGAACTGCTGCTGCAGCATCAGGAGGCATTTGCGCGGCTGCTGACCCTCGAGCAGGGCAAGCCGCTGGCAGCGGCCCGCGCGGAGATCCAGCGCGCATCGCATTGGTGCACGGAAACCTCCGCCATGTCGCTGCCGCGCACGGAGCTGGACGCGGATCCGCAGCGGCGGGTGGTGATCCGGCACGTGCCGCTGGGCGTCGTGGGCGCGATCGTGCCGTGGAACTTCCCGATGACGTTGGCGCTGTGGAAGATCGCCCCGGCGCTGCTGGTCGGCAATAGCGTCGTCCTGAAGCCGTCGCCCTTCACCCCGCTGACCGCGCTGAAGCTCGGCGAGCTGCTGCGGGAGGTGGTTCCCGCGGGCGTGCTCAACGTCCTGTCCGGCGGCGATGCGCTGGGGCCGTGGATGACGGCCCATCCCGACATCGACAAGATCGCCTTCACCGGTTCGACCGCCACCGGGCGCCGGGTGATGCAAAGCGCGGCCGGCAACCTGAAGCGGCTCACGCTCGAGCTCGGTGGCAACGATGCCGCCATCATCCTTCCCGACGCCGACGTGCAGGCGATAGCGCCGCAGATCTACTGGGCATGCTTCGCCAACAGCGGCCAGTACTGCCTGGCGTCGAAGCGGGTGTACATCCATCGCAACATCTACGCATCCCTCTGCGCCGCGGTCGCCGACTACGCTGCCGGCGTCAGGATGGGCAACGGCCTGGAGGACGGCGTCCAGATCGGACCGGTCCAGAACCGGCCGCAATACGACCGGGTCCAGGAGCTGGCGGAGCAATGCCGCAGCGAGGGCATGAAGTTCCTCTTCGGCGGCGAGACGCGCGAAACGCGGGCCGCGCGCCGCGGCTACTTCATGGCGCCCACGGCCGTCGACAACCCGCCGGACGACTCGCGGATCGTGCGCGAGGAGCCTTTCGGCCCGATCGTGCCGTTCCTGCAGTACGCCGAGCTCGACGAGGTGGTGGAGCGGGCCAATGCGGGGCCCTACGGCCTTGGCGGTTCGGTCTGGGGACGGGACGAAGCGGCCGCGCTCGCCATTGCCGATCGGCTCCAGACCGGCATGGTGTGGATCAACGAGATCCATCGCATGACGCCGCACGCACCGCTGGCCGGCCACAAGCAGTCCGGTCTCGGCTGCGAGAACGGGATCGAAGGACTGCTCGGCTACACCAACACCCAGGTGGTGTCGATCGCCCGGCCGGTTGCCGATCCGAACGCCCAGGGCGGCCGTTGATGCTCGAGCAAGGCACGTCGGCAGGATCCTACCGCCGCTACCAGCTGGTCGCCTGCGGCGAGCCGCTGCAGGCGTCGCGGGCCGAGCTGCCGGCGCCGCAAGGGACCGAGGTGGTGCTGCGCACGCTCGCCGCCGGCCTTTGCCATACCGACCTGCACTTGTCGGACGGCTACTTCGATCTCGGCCGCGGCCAACGGATCCGGCTCACCGATCGGGGCATCCGCCTGCCGCATACGCTGGGGCACGAGAACGTCGGTGTCGTGCAGGCATGCGGACCGGAAGCGGCGGGCGTGGCGATCGGCGATCGCGTGCTTGCTTACCCGTGGGTGGGCTGCGGATCCTGTGCCCGGTGCGCAGACGGGCTCGGCCACCTCTGCGACCAGCCGCGCTTCGTCGGCGTCTTCCGCCCGGGCGGCTTCGGCGAGGTCGTGGTCGTGCCGCATGCCCGGTGCCTCTTCCCGATCGGCGACCTTGCGCCGGCCGCCGCCGCGCCACTGGCCTGCTCCGGCATCACCGCCTACAGCGCCTTGCGCAAGGCCGGCGGGGCGATCGACCAGGGGCCGATCGTGATCATCGGCGCCGGCGGCGTCGGCCTCATGTGTCTCGGGCTGCTGCGTTGCCTGGGCGGAAAGGGCGCGATCGTGGTCGAACCGGTCGCAGCCAAGCGCGCCGCCGCGCTCGAGATGGGGGCCATCGCGGCGGTGGGCACCGACGCGGCAGGCGAGGCCGAGCTGGCCGACCGGATCGGCGCGGGCGTCGGGGCGGTGCTGGATTTCGTCGGCTCCCCGGACTCCCTCGGCCGCGGGGTGGCCGCCTTGCGCAAGGCCGGCAAGCTGGTCGTCGTCGGGATGTACGGCGGGGAGCTGACGCTGCCGATCCCACTGCTGGTGCTGCGGTCGATCTCGATCGAGGGCTCCTACGTGGGATCGATCGCCGAGATGCACGAGCTGATGTCATTAGTACGCCGACATGGCATCCCCAAGCTGCCTTTGGTGGAGCGCCCGATGGCGGAGATCAACGACGCGATGCAGGACATGCGGGCCGGCGCGGTGGTGGGCCGGACCATCCTGATCCCGTCCGCGTCATGAACAGGACACTGGCAGACAAGGCATGAAGGGCATGAAGGAAAAGGTACTCGTGGCCCGCGCCACCTTCCCGGACATCCTCGATCGGTTGGCGGAGCATTTTGACGTCGAACGCAATGACAGCGACGTACCGTTCACCCCTGCCGAGCTGCGCCGACGCATCGCCGACAAGGACGGCGCCATGCTGATGGGGATGGAGCGGATCGACGACGAGGTCATCGCGGCCGCTCCCCGGTTGCGGGCGGTGTCGAACTGCGCCGCCGGCTACAACAACTTCGACCTGCCGGCCTTGACCCGGGCCGGCATCATCGCGACCAATACGCCGGAGGTGTCGGACGAGAGCGTCGCGGACATGGCCTGGGCGCTGCTGCTGGGCGCGTCGCGAAGGGTGCGGGACAGCGATGCCTTCATCCGCTCCGGAAGCTGGCAGGGCTTCGCCTACAACCTTTTCCTGGGCGTCGATCTCCACGGATCGACCCTCGGCATCATCGGCATGGGCCGTATCGGCCGGGCGATCGCCCGGCGCGCGGCGGGCTTTCGCATGAAGGTCCTGTACCACAACCGGCGCCGGCTCGAGCCCGCGCTCGAGGCAGAGGCCAACGCCGTCCACGTGGGCAAGGACGAGCTCCTCCGGCAGGCCGACCACGTCGTGCTGGTGCTGCCTTACAGCGCCGAGGCGCACCACCTGATCGGCGCCGCCGAGCTGGCGCAGATGAAACCGACCGCGACGCTGGTGAACATCGCCCGCGGCGGCATCGTCGACGACGTCGCCCTCGCGGCCGCGCTGTCGGAGGGCAGGATCGCGGCGGCCGCGCTCGATGTCTTCGAGGGCGAGCCGACCGTGCATCCGGCGCTGCTGGCCGCGCCGAACCTCACCGTGACGCCGCATATCGGCAGCGCAAGCACGCAGACGCGGCGGGCGCTCGCCAACCTTGCCGTCGACAACCTGATCGCCGCCATGGGGCGTGGCCCGGCCGCTCACCGGCCTCGCTTCGTGCTCAACCCGGAAGCGCGCGGCGCGCGGCGCGCCGGCGCCGCCGGGATGCCAGAGG
>JAEZQX010000146.1 GCA_023441105.1 Pseudomonadota bacterium
GGCGCTACGATCATGCCAGATTCGATCAAACCGCTTGAAGGAGATGCCGGATGATGAAGAACCAGCTAGCCGGGCTGATGAAGCAGGCCCAGCAGATGCAGGACAACATGAAGAAGGCGCAGGAGCAACTGGCCGCCATCGAGGTGGAAGGCCAGTCCGGCGCCGGCCTGGTGAAGGTGCTGATCAACTGCCGCAACGACGTCAGGCGCGTCACCATCGATCCGAGCCTGCTCGCCGACGACAAGGACATGCTCGAGGACCTGGTGGCGGCAGCGGTCAACGATGCCTTGCGCAAGGCGGAGCAGACCTCGCAGGAGAAGATGGCGTCGGTGACCGCCGGCTTGCCGCTGCCGCCCGGCTTCAAGATGCCGTTCTGAGCCGCTGGCTCTGCCAACCGGATGCCGTTGCGGGCCGCGGGGCCGGCAGCGAACAAGCGCTGATTGAAGACACCCCCTTCGTTCGAACTGCTGACGCGCGCCCTCAAGCGCCTGCCGGGCGTCGGTCCCAAGACGGCGCAGCGCTATGCGCTGCATCTGCTGCAGCGTGACCGCGACGCAGCCCGCGACCTGGTCGCCGGGCTGACCGACGCGCTGGCGAAGGTGCGCCAATGCCGGCGCTGCAATACCTTCAGCGAGGTCGAGCTGTGCGACATCTGCTCGTCGCCGCGGCGCGATCCCGCGGTGCTGTGCATCGTCGAGTCGCCGGCGGACCAGCTGGTGATCGAGCAGACGCTGTCGTTCTCCGGCCTCTATTTCGTGCTGATGGGACGCCTGTCGCCGCTCGACGGCATCGGCCCGCGCGAGATCCATTTCGATCGGCTGATCGAGCGGGTGGACGACGGCCTGGTGAAGGAGGTGATCCTCGCCACCAATTTCACCCAGGAAGGCGAGGCGACGGCGCACTACCTCGCCGAGATGCTGCGCGCCAAGGGGCTGGCGGTGAGCCGCCTGGCGCGCGGCGTGCCGCTGGGCGGCGAGCTCGAGTACGTCGACGCCGCCACCGTCGCGCAAGCCATGCGCGATCGCCGGAACCTGTGAGGCGGGAGGCGTAGGGTTATCACTGACGCGGAGGGTCCGGTGCGCTCGGTCTATGATTGAAGCCGTCGCCGCGAGTCTGCCCGATCACATTTTTGAATCCGCGGCCATGAGCCGGCCACAGACGCCGGTGTCGCACACCCGGAGGAGAATGTCATGACGTCGAATTGCAATCGTTCGGGGCCGCGGTCCGCGCCGCGACGCTGGTTCTGCCAGTCGCTGGTGGTGACGGTGCTGGCCGGCGCGCCGCTGCTGCTGGCGCCGGGGCCGCTGCAGGCCCAGGCGGTGGAGAAGAAGAAGGTGACCATCGCAGTCGGCGGCAAGTCCGCGCTCTACTACCTTCCGCTCACCATCGCCGAGGAGCTCGGCTACTTCAAGGACGAGGGGCTCGACGTCGAGATCGTGGACTTCGCCGGCGGGTCGAAATCGCTGCAGGCGGTCGTCGGCGGATCCGCGGACGTGGTGTCGGGCGCCTACGAGCACACCATCAACCTGCAGGCGCGCAAGCAATACTTCACCGAATTTGTGCTGATGGGCCGCGCGCCGCAGATCTCGGTGGGCATCCACAAGTCCAAGGTCGCGGGCTACAAGTCGCCGAAGGACCTCAAGGGGATGAAGATCGGCGTCTCGGCACCGGGATCGTCCACCAACATGGTGGCCAACTACGTGCTGGCGCAGGGCGGGCTCACGCCGAAGGATGCTTCGTTCATCGGTGTCGGGACCGGCTCGGGTGCTGTCGCCGCGTTGCGTGCTGGCCAGCTCGACGCGATGTCGAACACCGACCCGATCATGACGATGCTGGAGCGCTCCGGCGACGTCAAGATCATCGCGACCAGCCGCACCGTCAAGGGCACCGAGGAGATCTTCGGCGGGCCGATGCCGGCCGGCAGCCTCTATGCTCCGGAGACGTTCGTCAAGCAGAACCCGAACACGGTTCAGGCGCTCACCAACGCCATCGTGCGCGCCAACCTGTGGCTGCAGAGCGCCGGGCCCTCGGACATCGTGAAGACCATCCCCGAGTCGTACCTGCTCGGTGACCGGGCGGTGTACCTCGCGGCCTACAACAACGTCAAGGACGCGCTGTCGCCCGACGGCATGATGTCGGAGGCCGGCGCAAAGACGACTCTCAAGGCGCTGCAGTCGTTCAACGACAAGCTCGACGCGTCGCAGATCGACCTGCCGCGCACCTGGACGAACGAGTTCGTCAAGAAATCGCTCGCCAAGTACAGGAAGTAGCAGGTTGTCAGCGAGCCGCACGAGCGGGCCGGTGCGGTGACGGCGGCTACCGGTGCCGCCGACGCCCCAGCGGTCAGCTTCGAGGGCATCTCCTGCACGTTCGTCGCCCGAGACGACCCCGGCCAGCGCTACACCGCGGTGCGCGATGTCTCGCTGTCGATTGCGCCGGGCGAATTCGTCGCGGTCGTCGGCCCGACCGGCTGCGGCAAGAGCACGTTGCTGAACGTGGCGGCCGGTCTGCTGCAGCCTTCGACCGGCCAGGTCACGGTGTTCGGCGAGCGCCTCGACGGAATCAACCGCCGCGCCGGCTACATGTTCCAGAGCGATGCGCTGATGCCTTGGCGCAGTGCGCTCAGGAACGTCACCGCCGGTCTCGAGTTCGCCGGCATGGGACGCAGCGAGGGTGAGCGTCTCGCCAACGAATGGCTCAAGCGGGTGGGGCTCGGCGGCTTCGGCGACCGCTATCCCCACCAGCTTTCCGGCGGCATGCGCAAGCGGGTCGCGCTTGCGCAGACGCTGATCATGGACCCCGACATCATCCTGATGGACGAGCCGTTCTCCGCGCTGGACATCCAGACGCGCCAGCTGATGGAGAACGAGGTGCTCGACCTCTGGGCGGCCAAGCGCAAGGCCGTCCTGTTCATCACCCATGACCTGGACGAGGCGATCGCCATGTCGGACCGGGTGGTGGTGCTCGCCGCCGGTCCCGGATCGCATCCCATCGGCAACTTTCCGGTCGACCTCGACCGGCCGCGGGATGTGGCGGAGATCCGCATGACACCGGCATTCATCAGGCTGCACGAGCAGATCTGGTCGGTGCTTCGCGAAGAAGTGCTCAAGGGCTACGAGCAACAGAAGCGCAAATAGGGGCACCCGACGCGGCTCGATTTGGGCCGTGGGGCCGGGGGGCCGATCCTGCATGAGGGCGCCGGACTGAGAGCGATGAACCGGCGAAGGAACGGACATCGGTAGACGTGAGATGAAGATCAGCAAGCTGCGTTTGCGCATCTACCAGATCGGGCTGGCGATCCTGCTGGTGGTTTTCTGGCACGTGGCCACCAGCCCGACGCTGCTGCCGCCGGTCTACTTCGACAATCCGGACCAGGCGGCGTTTTTCTTCGGACGTCCGTTGGGTGTGTTCCAGCGGATCGTCGAGTGGTTCTGGTCCGGCGAGATCTTCAGTCACCTGTGGGTGACGCTGTTCGAGACATTGGTCGCCTTTGCCATCGGCACGATCGCCGGCCTCGTCATCGGCATGTGGCTTGCTCTCTCGCCCAACGCGGCGGCCGTGCTCGATCCCTACATCACGGCGCTGAACTCGATGCCGCGGGTGATCCTCGCGCCGATCTTCTCGGTCTGGTTCGGCCTGGGCGTCTGGTCGAAGGTCGCCCTCGGGGTGACCCTGGTCTTCTTCATCGTGTTCTTCAACGTCTACCAAGGCGTGCGAGAGGTAAGTCCCAACGTGCTCGCCAGCGCGCGGATGCTGGGCGCGACGCAGCGCCAGCTGCTGCGCCATGTCTATTTGCCGAGCGCGACGAGCTGGGTCTTCTCCAGCCTGCATACGTCCGTCGGCCTCGCCTTCGTCGCAGCTGTCGTGGGCGAGTATCTCGGTTCGGCCAGCGGGGTGGGCTACCTCATCCTGCAGGCCGAAGGCAGTTTCGACATCAACACGGTCTTCGCCGGAATCATCGTCCTCACCGTCTTCGCCCTGGTGCTCGACGGCGTGGTGAGCGTGGTGGAGAAGCGGCTGATGAAGTGGCAGCCTCGCTCCGGCGAGACGGAGAAGCTGTAGGACCTGCGTGTGGCACCTGCGTGTGGCACCTGCGCGCGCCGCCACCCAGGGCCGCCGGGCACCGCTCGCCCTCGCATTGGTGACAATTCCCACAGTGCTCCCAGGCCGCGCTGGTAAACTCGCGGCCTGCTGGTGTGCCAGCGCCCGCTCCGCCGTCGGCCGGAGCCTCGCGTGCGCGCTGCCGCCTGTCCTTACCATGCTGTCTACTTGCTTGGCCGGAACATGAAATCTCGCGCCGTACTACTGCCAGCCGCCGGAATCGTCCTTGCCTTCATGGTTGCCGGATGCGGTGGAAGCGATTCCAGTCCCGATCCGGCGCCCGCGCCCGCGCCCGCGCCACCACCCGCTGCGCCGGCGCCGACGGGTGCGCCGGTCGCAAGCAAGTCGTGTGAACCGTTCCCGGAGGGCGCTGTCGCACCAGTGAGCGGCAGCCTTGCCGGCAAGGCAAGCAGTCCGGCGGGTCGCCCGCTCACTTTCTCTGCGGTGACGCAACCACAGTTCGGTACGGTGTCGCTGACTGCCACAGGCACGTACACCTATACCCGAGCCGATCCTGCCCGCGGCAACCTCGACAGCTTTACCTACCGCGTCACCGACAGCGCGGGCCTTACTGCCGAGGCCACTGCGCAAATTCTCTATGGCCGGCTCCGGATCATGCCGCTGGGAGACTCGATCACGGAGGGCTTGGAGACCGATGATGGCGCCGGCAACTCAGGGCCGCCGGAAGCCTTGCGGGTGGGCTACCGCAAGGCGCTGTACGATCGGCTGACGAGCGAAGGGTTCGCAGTGGAGTTCGTCGGTAGCCGCACCCATGGTGCCGCCACCGGCTTGCCGTATCCGAGGCACGAGGGCACTTCCGGAATCACCCAGGATGGGCTTCGCAGCGTCCTTGGTCCGCGACTGCAGGCGAACCCGGCGGATGTCGTTCTGCTCCATATCGGCACCAACGACGTCAACGGGGGTGGCAGTGTCGATGCCGGACCCACGGCTGCAGCCTCGAACAGCATCCTATCCCTTGTCGGAGACTTCGCGAGCAGCCCGTCCAACCCGCCCGTGCAACTGCTGCTCGCCACCATCATCGGCCAGAAGAACCCCAACCCGAACACGGCGTCGTTCAACTCGAATCTGACCTCGCTCTACAACAGCAACTGGGCTGCGGCCCGTCCGCGCTACTCGGTGCGACGCGTCGACATGAATTCCCGCATAAACCCCGCGACGGATCTTTCGGATCTGTCCGTCGATGTCCCCGGCCTCCACCCCAGTGCCGCAGGCTATGCAAAGATGGCCGCCGCATGGTTCGATTTCCTGGTGCAGAACAACGCCCTCGCCAAATGTCCATGAGGAGATGGTTTCAGGGTGGGGCATCGTTGCCGCATCCGGCGACGGTCGCGGGGTTGGCCCTTCCTCACCGTATGAACTGATGTGATGATGAAAAACCGCGTAGTAGCGCCGACGATCTGTGTTGTGCTGGCCCTGATGGCCGCTGCCTGTGGCGGCGGCAGTGATTCGGATTCCCCGCCGCCGCCGCCGCCGGACGTGCCCGCGCCTCCGGGACAGCCTCCCGCGCCGCCGGCAGCCTCGTTGGCCAACTCCGTGGCGCAGGTCAAGGCGGATGCGATCGGATCGCACGAAGCCATCCCGACCGGCCTGGCCACCACCGGGCCGGTGGTCACGCAGCGCACGCCTCCCGCCGGCACGGTGGCCTTCGGCGGCTACGGCGAGCTGTACATCGTGCCCGGCCATGCGGCGAGCAACACGCGCGTGCAGCTGCGCAACTTCGAGACCTATGCGCTGCGTGGCGGCAAATGGACCCGCGTGCAGTACAGCGAGCGGGTCACCGGCGCCGCCTACATGATGAACTATGGCGGCGTCGGCACGGCCGCCGATGTGCGCGCCGAAGCCAACGGTCTTTCGGTCAAGCCGGTCAGCGGGACGGTGTTCCGTTTCTGGCCGCAGAGCGGTCTCACCGGTTTCGCGCAGAGCCCGGTGCCGTTCAACAACGCCGAGGCGGTGTTCACCACCGTGCAGGCGCGCCTGGTCACCGATGCGGGCCAGGTCGACGATCGCGGGCGCGCCCGCATGGTCGTCAGCACGGCCGCAGACTGGGTGAATACCGGGGCGCTGTACGCCACGGGCATACCGTCGGTGACCAACATCCTCGCCGGCACGCCGATGGGCGTCGGCAAGCTGCGGCTGGTCGACAACGAGTGGCGGGCGATGAATTTCCAGACCGCCACCGGCGCGCAAGTCGACGCGCTCGGCCAGGCGCAGGAGAGCGGCGGAATCGCGCCGATCGCGAACAGCAGCCGGCTCGACGTGGCGGCAGCGAAGCGCGTCATCCTCATCGGCGACTCGATCACCGAAGGCAGCAACGCGCCCGCGCAGGACAGCTTCCGGCGTCCGTTGTGGAACTCGATGGTCGGTGACGCGACCAACCCGCTGGTGGACTTCGTCGGCATCCGCAGCGGTGTGCGGGCGGCCGGCGGCACCTGCGGCAATCCAGCCGCGACCATTGCGCAGCCGTCGGTGCCGGATTTCGATGCCGACCATGAGGCCTATTGGGGCTGGTGCGTGAACGACGTCAGCGCGGTGCTGCCCACCAGCCTGGCCACGCTGGCTGCCCAGACCGGCCTGCTGCGGGTCGACAACCGTCGCCCGGATGTCGCCCTCGTGCACCTCGGCACCAACGACATCCTGCAGCAGGCGCAGAATCCGACCCAGATCGCCAGCGAGCTTGCCACCCTGGTCGGGCAGCTGCGGGCGGCCAATCGCAACATCCGGGTGGTGGTGGCGCAGGTGATCCCGGTGTCCCGCGGCGACGCGACGGAGAGCAACCAGGTGCCGCTGCTGAACAGCCAGATCGCGGCGCAGGTCGCGACGCTGAGCACCACCGAATCGCCGGTCACGCTGGTGGACCAGTTCGCCGGCTTCAACGCCGCGACGGAACTCTACGACGGCGTGCATCCCAACAACGGCGGCGAGCAGAAGATGGCCGCCAAGTGGCTGCCGGCGCTGAAGGACGCGATCAAGTAGGTCCATCGCCGTCGGCGCGCGCCTGCGGCGCGCCGTCGCTGGCGGGCGCACGGTCGCGCGCCGCCATGGTGGAGAGGCAGGAGGCCGGTATGGCATAATCCCAGGGTTTGCCCCCGCCTCCATCATGTCCAATGTCTTCGCGCCGTCCCTTCCTCCCGCGGCTCTCGTCCTAGCCGACGGTACCGTCTTCCACGGTCATTCCTTCGGGGCGCCCGGCATGGCTGTCGGGGAGGTCGTCTTCAACACGGCCATGACCGGCTACCAGGAAATCCTGACCGATCCGAGCTACTGCCGCCAGATCGTCACGCTGACCTATCCGCAGATCGGCAACTACGGCGTCAACGCCGAAGACATGGAGTCGGACCGCATCCAGGCGGAGGCGCTGGTGGTGAAGGCGATCCCGGCAACCGTCTCCAACTGGCGCAGCGAACGCAGCCTGGGCGAGTTCCTCGCCCAGGGGAACAAGCAGGGCATCGCCGGCATCGACACCCGCAAGCTGACGCGGCTGCTGCGCGAGAAGGGCGCGCAGAACGGTTGCGTGATCGCGGGGGATTCGATCGGCGCAAGCCTGGACGTCGAGGCGGCTCTCGCCGCAGCCCGCGGCTTCCCGGGCCTCGCCGGGCTCGACCTCGCCAAGGTGGTGTCGGTCGAATCGTCCTATCGCTGGAAGGATGGCACCTGGCGGCTCGGCAGCGGCCATCGCAGTGCCGAGGACATCGCCGCCGCGCGTCCGCAGGGCCGCACCTATCGGGTGGTGGCCTTCGACTACGGCGTCAAGTGGAACATCCTGCGGCTGCTGGCGGATCGCGGCTGCCAGTTGACCGTGCTGCCGGCGACCGCATCCGCGGAAGAGGCGTTGTCGCACGATCCGGACGGCATCTTCCTGGCCAACGGCCCGGGCGACCCGGAACCGTGCAACTACGCCATCGATGCCAGCCGCACGCTGATCGAGCGCGGCCTGCCCACCTTCGGCATCTGCCTCGGTCACCAGATCATGGGCCTGTCCGGCGGCGGCCATACTTCCAAGATGAAGTTCGGCCATCACGGCGCCAACCATCCGGTCAAGGACCTCGACACCGGCCAGGTGCTGATCACCAGCCAGAACCACGGCTTCGCCGTCGATCCGCAGTCCTTGCCTGCCAACCTGCGCGTCACCCACGTCTCGCTCTTCGACGGCTCCATCCAGGGACTGGCCCGCACCGACCGACCCGCCTTCTGTTTCCAGGGCCATCCCGAGGCCAGCCCCGGCCCGCACGACATCGGCTACCTGTTCGATCGCTTCGTCGACCTGATGGCCAGGTAACTCCCCATGCCAAAGCGAACCGACCTCAAGAGCATCCTGATCATCGGCGCCGGGCCGATCATCATCGGCCAGGCCTGCGAATTCGACTATTCGGGCGCACAGGCCTGCAAGGCCCTGCGGGAGGAAGGCTTCAAGGTCATCCTGGTGAACAGCAATCCGGCCACGATCATGACGGACCCGGAGACCGCCGATGTCACGTACATCGAACCGATCACCTGGCAGGTCGTCGAGAAGATCATCGAGAAGGAGAAGCCGGACGCCATCCTGCCGACCATGGGCGGACAGACCGCGCTCAACTGCGCGCTCGACCTGCACCACCACGGCGTGCTCGAGAAGCATGGCGTCGAGCTGATCGGCGCTTCGCCGGCGGCGATCGAGAAGGCCGAGGACCGGCTCAAGTTCAAGAACGCGATGAGCTCGATCGGCCTGGGCTCGGCGCGATCGGGCATCGCGCATTCGCTCGAGGAAGGCTGGTCGGTGCAGAAGGAGGTGGGCTTTCCGGTGATCATCCGGCCGAGCTTCACGCTCGGCGGCACCGGCGGCGGCATCGCCTACAACGCCGAGGAATTCGAGGAGATCTGCAAGCGCGGCCTCGAGCTTTCGCCGACCAGCGAGCTGCTGATCGAGGAAAGCCTGATCGGCTGGAAAGAGTACGAGATGGAGGTGGTGCGTGACCGCAAGGACAACTGCATCATCGTCTGCTCCATCGAGAACCTCGATCCGATGGGCGTGCATACCGGCGACTCGATCACGGTCGCGCCGGCGCAGACGCTGACCGACAAGGAATACCAGCTGATGCGCAACGCCTCGATCGCGATCCTGCGCGAGATCGGCGTCGACACCGGCGGCTCCAACGTGCAGTTCGCCATCCATCCGACCACCGGGCGGATGATCGTGATCGAGAAGAATCCGCGCGTGTCGCGGTCGTCGGCGCTGGCCTCCAAGGCCACCGGCTTTCCGATCGCCAAGGTCGCCGCCAAGCTCGCGGTCGGCTACACGCTGGACGAGCTGCAGAACGACATCACCGGCGGCCGGACGCCGGCCTCGTTCGAGCCGTCGATCGACTACGTGGTCACCAAGATCCCGCGTTTCGCCTTCGAGAAGTTCCCCCAGGCCGACAACCACCTGACCACGCAGATGAAGTCGGTAGGCGAGGTGATGGCCATCGGCCGCACCTTCCAGGAGAGCCTGCAGAAGGCGATGCGCGGCCTCGAGACCGGCGTCGACGGCCTCAACCAGATGACCACCGATCGCCAGGTGATCGAGGAGGAGCTCGGCGAGCCCGGCTCGGAGCGGATCTGGTATGTCGGCGACGCCTTTGCGCAGGGCTTCACCATCGAGGAGGTCTACGCGCTCACCAGGATCGACCGCTGGTTCCTGGCGGAGATCAAGGAGATCGTCGATATCGAGCTGCGGCTCGACAAGATGACCCTCGGCGACCTCGATCGCGACGCGCTGCTGTTCCTGAAGAAGAAGGGCTTCTCGGACCGGCGCCTCGGCCACCTGCTCGAGACCACCGAGCACGAGATCCGCAAGCTGCGGCATACGCTCGGGGTCAGGCCGGTGTACAAGCGGGTGGATACCTGCGCCGCCGAGTTCGCCACCAGCACCGCCTACCTGTACTCGACCTACGAGGATGAATGCGAGGCCGAGCCGAGCGACCGCCGCAAGGTGATCGTCCTCGGCGGCGGCCCCAACCGCATCGGCCAGGGGATCGAGTTCGACTACTGCTGCGTCCATGCCGCGTTCGCCCTGCGCGAAGACGGCTACGAGACCATCATGGTCAACTGCAATCCCGAGACCGTCTCCACCGACTACGACACTTCGGACCGGCTCTACTTCGAGCCGGTGACGCTGGAGGACGTGCTCGAGATCGTCGAGATCGAGAAGCCGGTCGGCGTGATCGTGCAGTACGGCGGCCAGACGCCGCTCAAGCTGGCCAAGTCGTTGGAAGCCGCCGGCGTGCCGATCATCGGCACCTCGCCTGATTCGATCGACATCGCCGAGGACCGCGAGCGTTTCCAGAAGCTGCTGACGCGACTCGACCTGCTGCAGCCGCCTAACCGGACCGCGCGCACCGAGGCGGCGGCCCTGCAGCTGGCGCAGGAGATCGGCTATCCGCTGGTGGTGCGACCCAGTTACGTGCTGGGCGGCCGCGCCATGGAGATCGTCCACTCGCAGCTCGATCTCGAGCGCTACATGCGCGAGGCGGTCAAGGTCAGCAACGACTCGCCGGTGCTGCTGGACCGCTTCCTCAACGACGCCATCGAGGTCGACGTCGACTGTCTCAGCGACGGCGACCAGGTCCTGATCGGCGGCGTGATGGAGCACATCGAGCAGGCGGGCGTGCATTCGGGCGATTCGGCCTGCTCGCTGCCGCCGTACTCCCTGTCGCAGCGGATGATCCTCGAGATCAAGCGCCAGACCGCGCTGATGGCCCGCGCGCTGAAGGTCAACGGGCTGATGAACGTGCAGTTCGCGATCCAGCAGAACTCGGAAGCGATCTCCGCCGATGCGCCGGCGGGCGCGGTGATCGACGAAGGCACGGTCTATGTCCTCGAGGTGAACCCGCGGGCCTCCCGCACCGTGCCATTCGTCTCCAAGGCGACCGGACTGGCGCTGGCCAAGGTCGCCGCCCGCTGCATGGTCGGCCGCTCGCTGGCCGAGCAGGGGGTCAGGCAGGAGGTGACGCCGCCCTACTATTCGGTCAAGGAAGCGGTGTTCCCGTTCGTCAAGTTCCAGGGTGTCGACACCATCCTCGGTCCGGAAATGAAGTCGACCGGCGAGGTGATGGGCGTGGGCCACACCTTCGGCGAAGCCTTCGTGAAGTCGCAGCTGGGCGCCGGCGTCAAGCTGCCGACTGCCGGCACCGCCTTCATCTCGGTCAAGCACCTCGACCGCCCGAAGGCGGTGAAGGTGGCGCGTACCCTGCACGAGCTCGGTTTCAAGCTCGCGGCCACCAAGGGCACGGCGTCGGCGCTGGCCGCGGAAGGCCTGCCGGTGACGCCGGTCAACAAGGTGCAGGAAGGCCGCCCGCATGTGGTGGACCTGCTCAAGAACGGCGAGATCTCGCTGGTGATCAATTCGGTCGAGGAGCGGCGCGGCGCCATCCAGGATTCGCGCGCCATCCGCACCACGGCGCTGGCTCAGCGGGTCACCTACTACACCACCATTGCCGGCGCCCGTGCGGCGGTCGAAGGCATGCGCACGCTGCAGGAGCAGCAGGTCTATTCGCTGCAGGCCCTGCACGCCGGCCTGAGGCAGGCACAGGCGCAGGCGCAAGCCCAGGGCTAGGCCCTGCGCCGCCGCGCCCGAAAGCGGGGGAGCCGTTGCTCGAGATCGAGCATGTCGTCAAGACCTTCGGCGCGCTGCGCGCGGTCGACGACGTGAGCCTGCGGGTGCGCCAGGCCACTATCACCGGCCTGATCGGGCCCAACGGCGCCGGCAAGACCACGCTGTTCAACACCATCGCCGGTGCGCTGCGGCCGGATGCCGGCCGGATCCGGCTCGGCGCGCGCCGCATCGACGGGCTGCGGCCCGACCAGGTCTTCCATTGCGGACTCGGCCGCACCTTCCAGATCCCGCGACCGCTGCGCGGCCTCAGCGTGCTGGAGAACCTGATGCTGGTGCCGGCCGGGCAAAGCGGCGAACGCTTCTGGAATACCTGGACGCGGCGCGGTCGCATCCGCCGGGAGGAGGCGGTCCATCGCGAGAAGGCGCGCGAAGTGATCGACTTCGTCGGTCTCGCGCACCTCGCCGGCGAACCGGCGGCGGTCCTGTCGGGTGGGCAGCAGAAGCTGCTCGAGCTGGCCCGGGTGCTGATGGTGGATCCGTCGATCATCCTGCTCGACGAGCCGGCGGCTGGCGTCAATCCGGTGCTGCTGGAGACGCTGGTGGAGCGCATCGTCGCCCTGCACCGGCGCGGCGTCACCTTCCTGCTCATCGAGCACAACATGGATCTGGTGATGCAGTTGTGCGACCCGGTCGTGGTGATGGCGCAGGGCCGGATCGTGATGCAGGGATCGCCGCAGGCGGTGCGCGCCGACCCGCGGGTGATCGACGCCTACCTGGGAGAGGCGGCATGAGCCCTACGACAGGTCCAGCGGGACCGGGGCTGCTGCAGGCTCGCGCCGTGGTGGCCGGCTACCGCCGCGACCTGCCGATCGTGCACGGAGTCGACTTCGATGTCGCCGCCGGCGAGATCCTGGTGGTGCTGGGCCCCAATGGCGCCGGCAAGTCGACCCTCGCGAAGGCGGTGGCCGGCGTGGTTCCGGTCTTCGACGGCAGCCTGCGCTTCGACGGTCGCGACATCGCCAATCTCGCGCCACACCGCATCACCGGCAGCGGCATCGGCTTCGTGCCGCAGACCGGCAACGTCTTCACCACCCTGTCGGTGGAGGAGAACCTGCGGGTCGGCGCGCATCTCGTGAAGGACGATCCGCGACCGCGACTGCGGGCCGCCTACGAGCGCTTTCCGGACCTGGCGCGTCATGCGCGCGCGCCGGGCAATGCCTTGTCGGGCGGCCAGCGGCAGATGCTTGCGATCGCCCGCGCGCTGATGACCGCGCCGCGCCTGCTGCTGCTCGACGAGCCGAGTGCCGGCTTGTCGCCGCTGATGGTGACGCAGGTCTTCGACCATGTGCGCCGCATCGCCGATGGCGGCATCGGCATCCTGATGGTCGAACAGAACGTCCGCGCCGGGCTGCGCATCGCCGATCGCGGCCTGATCCTGGTCAACGGCCGCGTCGCCCACCAGGGGCGCGCGCAGGCGTTGCGCGACGATCCGGCCGTGGCGCAGCTCTATCTCGGCAAGTTCAGCGCGGCGCCGGCATGATCTGGCAGGCGATCGTCGACGGCTTCCTGAGCGGCGCGATCGTCGCGCTCGGCGCGATCGGCGTCACCTTCAGCCTTGCCATCCTGCGCTTCGCCAATTTCTCGCATGGCGACCTGCTGGCAGTCGGCGCCTACTCGGCGCTGTTCCTGATGGCGCTGATGGTCGGCAGCGGCGCCGGACCGGAGGTGTCCTGGTGGCGCGGGCTCGCGTCGCCGCTCGGCCCGTTCTCGTTCGGCTGGGCGCTGCCGCTGGCCCTGGCCTTCGCGATCCTGGCGGTGATCGCGGTGGCGCTGCTGCTGGACCGGCTGGTCTACCAGCGGCTGCGCCGGCGCGGCGCCGATCCGCTCACCCTGGTGTTCGCCTCGTTCGGCCTGGCCCTGGTCCTGCGCAACCTGCTGCTGCTGCTGTTCGGTCCGGATCCGCATCACTACACGACCGAGATCCAGATGGCGGTGCGCCTGCCGGGCAACGTGCTGGTGCTCCCGGACCAGATCCTGGTGTTCGGCCTGACCTTGCTGGTGCTCGGGGTGCTGTGGTCCTTCCTGCGCTACACCCGCCAGGGCATCGCCATGCGGTCGGTGGCCGAGAATCCGGTGCTTGCCGGCATCGCCGGCATCGACATCACCGCCACCGTGCGACTGACCTGGGCGGTGTCGGCGGCGCTGGCCGCGCTTGCCGGGGTCTTCTACGGCGTGACCGTGCAAGTGCGGCCGGAGATGGGCATCAACCTGCTGCTGCCGCTGTTCACCGCAGCGATCCTCGGCGGCGTCGGCAGCGTCGCCGGGGCCGTCGCCGGCGCGCTGCTGATCAGCCTCTGCGAGAACCTGGTGACGCTGGTCATTCCCGGCACCTACAAGCCGATGATCGCCTTCGTGCTGCTGCTGGCGGTGCTGTTCTTCCGGCCGGCGGGGCTGTTCGCCCCGCGCGCCTGAGGCCGTCAACCCAGCGCGCGCCGCCCGATGCTCTCCTACCTCCAGTACTTCGCCACCGTCGCCGCGATCCTGTCGATCGCCACCCTGGGCCTGAACCTGCAATGGGGCGTCTCCGGCCAGTTCAACGCCGGCGTGGTCGGCTTCGTGGCGGTCGGCGGCTATTCGCTGGCGATCCTGACCATGCCGGCCACCGCCGGGCTGCTGGTCAAGCTCAACCTGCCGTTCGCCGTCGGCCTGGCGGGCAGCCTGGTCGCGAGCGCCCTGGTGGCGCTGCTGGTGGGGCTGGCCACCTTGCGGCTGCGCAGCGACTACCTCGCCATCGCCACCTTCGGCGTCGCCGCCTCGATCCAGCTGCTGGCCAACAACCTCGAACCCCTGACCGGCGGCTCCCGCGGCCTGGTCGGCATTCCGCGGCCGTTCGAGACG
This sequence comes from Pseudomonadota bacterium, assembly GCA_023441105.1. Next base: position 14,591 of record JAEZQX010000146.1, read on the forward strand.
CTGGGGCAGCGCGACTTCGCGCGCGCCTACCTGTCGCTGGTGCTGGCGCTGCTGGTCCTGGTGGTCGCCGGCCTGCAGGCCCTGCTGCATTCGCCGTGGGGCAGGGTGCTGCGCGGCCTGCGCGAGGACGAGGAGGCCTGCGCCGCCCTGGGCAAGAACGTGGTGCGCTTCCGGCTGACGGCCTTCGTGCTCGGCGCGATGCTGATGGGGCTGTCGGGCGCCCTGTATGCCGGCTTCGTCGGCACCACCAGTCCCACCGAGTTCCTGCCGATCATGACCTTCCAGATCTGGGCGATGCTGATCGTCGGCGGCAGCGGCAGCAACTACGGCGCGGTGCTCGGCACCTTCGTCGTCTGGGGCCTGTGGACCTTCTCCGGCGCCTTCATCGTATCGGTGCTGCCGCCCCAGTACCAGGCGCAGGGCGGCGCGATCCAGGCGATCCTGGTCGGCCTGCTGCTGGTGCTGACGCTGCTGCTGCGGCCGGCCGGGATCCTCGGCACGCGCCGGCCGGCTTGAGCGAGGCCGACCCGCGCCGTTCCCGGAAGAGCGGCGCGAGACACCGCGGGCGCGGTGGTGCGAAACTGTCGGCTGCCAACATCTCGAACGCTTTCGAACAACCGGGGGAAGAAGGAATGAGCGTCTTCAGGAATCTGATCCGCGCCGCGCTGATCGCCGGCGGGCTGGCGGCGGCGCTGCCGGCGCTGGCGCAGGGCGACTGCCCGAAGCTCGGCGGCATCATCGCCCAGACCGGCGCCCAGGGCGCCGTCGGCAAGGTCATCGCCGATGCGGGACGCCTGGCGGTGGACCACGTCAACAAGGCCGGCGGCGTGAAGGGCTGCCAGGTCGAGTTCGTGATCCGCGACGACACCAGCCAGCCGTCGGTCGGGCTCGACGCGGCGCGCTACCTGGTGGACGTGCAGAAGGTTTCGGCCATCGTCGGCCTGGTCGGCAGCGGCACCGCGCTGGCGGTGGTCAATTCGGTCTCCGCCCCCAACAAGGTGCCGACCGTCGCCTGCTGCGCCGTCACGCCGGCCCTCACCAAGATGGCGGAGGAGGGAAAGACCGGCGGCTACTTCTTCCGCACGATTCCGACCGCGCGCACCACGGCGCTGGCCCATGCGCAGGCGGTCCGTGACAAGGGCTACAAGAAGACCGTCATCATGTACATCAACAACGACTTCGGCGCGGGCGTGGCGCCGGATGCGAAGAAGGCCATCGAGGCCCTCGGGGGCACGGTCGCCGGGATGGTGGCGTACAACGAGAACCAGCCGTCGTACCGCTCGGACGTCTCCAAGGCGCTGGCACTGCAGCCGGATTCGCTGGTGCTGGTCGGACTGTCGCAGGACGCCACCGTCGTGCTGCGCGAATGGTTCTCGCTGGGTGGCACCCCGAACGTCGTGCTGCACAACACGATGCGGTCGATGGACATCATCAAGGGCGTCGGCGAGCGCTTCCTGACCAAGGCGGTCGGCATCGACAACGGCCAGGCCTCGGGCCCCACCGCCGATGCGTTCAACAAGGCATTCAACGAGGCGTACAGCCGCCCGCCGGTCGGCCCTGGACTGCACACCATGTACGACGCGGCGGTGGTGTCGCTGCTGGCGATGCAGGCGGCTCCGAAGCTGGAAGGTCCGGCGATCCGCGACGCGATGCGCGCGGTGCAGGATCCGGAAGGGCTGGTGGTCGGCGTCGGCGTCGAGGAGCTTCGCAAGGGGCTGCAGGCGCTCAAGGATGGGAAGAAGATCCGCTACGTCGGTGCCACCGGTGCCTTCCGTTTCGACAAGAACGGCGACGTGACCGGGCCGATGCTGATCTGGAAGATCCAGGACGGGGCCATCGTCACCGAGAAGGAAATCACGCTGGAAGAGATGAACGCGCTGGAGCAGAAGGTGGGACTATGAGGGCAGACCAATGAATGTCGAGCGCATCACGCTGGCTCCGGGGTACACCATCTCCCGGGTCGCCAAGGGCAACTGGCAGCTGGCGGCCAAGCACGGCGCGCCGTACTCGCAGGACGACGCGATCGAGGACATGCGGCGCTTCGTGGAAGCGGGCATCAATGCCTTCGACTGCGCCGACCACTACGTCGGCGTCGAGGAGACCATCGGTGCGTTCCGGCGGCGCTATCCGGACCTCGGCCGGCAGTTGCGGGTCTCGACCAAGTACACGCCCGATGCGCTGCTGCTGCCGAAGCTGACCCGCGGCGACGTTGCCGCCACCATCGACATGTCGCTGCAGCGGCTCGGCGTCGAGCGCCTGGACCTGGTGCAATTCCATTGGTGGGACTACGAGATCCCGGGCTGCGTCGAGGCGATGCAATGGCTGCAGGAGCTGCAGCGGGCGGGCAAGATCGCCCACCTCGGCACCACCAACTTCAACGTGGCGCGGCTGCGCGAGGTGCTCGACGCCGGCGTGACCCTCCTGAGCAACCAGCTGCAGTACAGCCTGCTGGACCTGCGCCCGGAGAACGGCATGGTCGAGTTGTGCCGCCGGCACGGCATCCACCTGCTGTGCTACGGCACGATCGCCGGCGGCTTCCTGTCGGATCGCTGGCTGGGCCAGCCGGCGCCGACGCCGCCGTACGCCAACCGTTCGCTGATCAAGTACCGGCTGATCATCGAGGAGTTCGGCGGCTGGGATGCGTTCCAGGCGCTGCTGCAGGCGGTGTCGGAGATCGCCCGGCGCCACGGCAGCTCGATCGCCGCCGTGGCGGCCCGTTTCGTGCTCGACAAGCCGCAGGTTGCCGCGGCGCTGGTCGGCGCGCGCGATGCCCGCCACCTCGACGAGACGATGGCGATCTTCCGGCTGAAGCTCGACGCGCAGGAGACGGCGCGGCTGGACGCGATCGCGCGGGCGGCGCCGGGGCCCAAGGGAGACTGCTACGACCTCGAGCGCGACAAGGACAGCATCCACGCCAGGATCATGCACATGAACCAGAACACCGGCGGCGCGCCGGCCCACATCGACATGTCGCCGGATGTGAGCAGCGTGCGCCGGCCGCATTGACCAGGAGCAGCCGATGACCCAGGACAGCAGCAAGCCCGCCACCGTCGCCGACGAGTTCGAGCTCTACGACCTGCGGGTGGAGGTGGTGGAGTCGGAGCGGCCGTTCGTGATGCACGTGAAGAAGGGCGACTATTTCGACGTCATCGGGGGCCGGCTGGTCTTTCCCGAGGGCAACCCGAGCTTCTCACTCTATGGGCTGCTGGCGGTGCTGCCCTTCATCCCCGCCAAGCAGCGGCCGACCCATCCCAACGACTGGATGACCACCGATACCCTGATCGCCAGCACCGATCCGGCCTGCGGCGCGCGTTTCAGGATCACCCGGCTCGCCCGCCGCACGCTGCACCATGCGGACTTCAGCGCCTTGCCGCTGGGGGCCGCGGAGGATGGCGGCCCGCAGCAGGACAAGGCGGGCGGCTAGGCGCCGCGCGGCCGGCGGGTCGAAGGATCGCGACGGATGCCGCGGCGGCTCGGCGTCATCGGCTGCGGGGCCATCGCGCGGCCCGTCGTCGAGGCCTGCGCCGCCGGCGCCTTGCCCGGCTGGCTGCTGGGCGGCGTGCTGACGCGCTCGGGGCGGCCGGTCGGCATCGCCTGCCACCACGATAGCGACCCCGACACCTTCTTCGGGCGAGGCCACGACCTGATCGTCGAGGCCGCCGGGCCGGCCGCCCTGGCGGCGCATGGCGCCGGCGCCC
>JAEZQX010000148.1 GCA_023441105.1 Pseudomonadota bacterium
CTCCGGTGGCGGCGCCGGCGGCCGCCTCATGGCGCGCCTGACCGTCCGCGTCGCGGTTGGCGGCGGCCACTTCGATGGGCAGCTCCTGGTCGCGCGGGCGCGGCTCGGATTCGAGCACCATCGGCACGACGATGGCTGCGAGGATGCAGAGGCAGATGGCGCCGACGAGTCGATGGCGCGCGCGCTTCTTCTGGACGAGAGACGGATCGATGGCGCCGTCGCCGGAGGCTCGGGATTGCTGGCGCGACATCAGTAGCTGTTCACGTGTTGCGACTGCCTGGTGCGGCCGGCTGCCCAGCCGCGGAACCGACGTCTGGCACCGGCAGGTCCCGGCTCAGCACCGGGGCCGGGACCATGGCAGGCTCGGGAGCGTTGGCGTCGAGGGCGTCCGCCACGGTGAGGAAGGAACCAAAGACCAGGATTCTATCATTCTCGTCCGCCCTGCCGCGCGCCAGCGCGAGTCCTTCGGCCGCAGTTGCGGCGCATGCAACGCTGCTTTCGACGCCGGCCTTGCGGTCGACGACATCCTCGATGCCGGCGGCCCGCAGCCGCGCCGCAAGATCCTGCGCGCTGCTGCCCCGCGGCCCCGGCAGCGTGCAGCAGATCCAGTGATCGACGACCCCCTTCATGTGGCCGATGACGGCGTCGATGTCCTTGTCCGCCAACATGCCGAAGACGGCGAAGGTGCGCGGGAAGAAGCCCATGCTCTCGAGATTGCGGGCGAGGTGCGCCGCGGCATGCGGGTTGTGGGCGACGTCGAGGATCACCGTCGGCCGGCCGGCCAGCACCTGGAAGCGCCCGGGAATGTCCACCAGCGCGAATCCCTTGCGCACCGCCTGCGCGCTCACCGGCAGGCGGTCGCGCACCGTCTCCAGCGCGGCCAGCACGCCGGCGGCATTGAGCAGCTGGTTGGCGCCGCGCAGCGCGGGGTAAGCCAGGCTGTTGCGGCGCTGCCCGCGGCCGCCGTACGACCATTGCTGGCGATCGCCGGCGTAGTTGAAGTCGCGGCCGAACAGCCAGAGGTCGGCGCCGATCTCCGCGGCATGGTCGATCAGCGACTGCGGCGGCTGCGGGTCGCTGCAGACCGCCGGCCGGCCGCCACGCATGATGTGGGCCTTCTCCCAGCCGATCCGTTCGCGCGAGTCGCCGAGGAAGTCGGCATGGTCGATATCGATGCTGGTGAGGATGGCGCAGTCGGGATCGACGATGTTGACCGCGTCGAGGCGTCCGCCCAGCCCGATCTCGAGGACCATCGCGTCGAGCGGCCGGCTTGCGAAGAGCCGCAGGATGGCCAGCGTGGTGAACTCGAAGTAGGTCAAGCTGGTCGCGCCGCGCGCCGCCTCCACCGCCTCGAACTGCTCGACCAGTGCGGCGTCCTCGGCGGCGGCACCGTCGATGCGGGCGCGCTCGTTGAAGCGCAGCAGGTGCGGCGAGGTGTAGCAGCCGACCCGGAAGCCGGCGGCGAGCAGGATCGACTCCAGCATCGCGCAGGTCGAGCCCTTGCCGTTGGTGCCGCCGACGATGAACTTGACGCCAGGCAGCTGGATGTCGAGCCGGTCGAAGACTTCGCGCACCCGCGCGAGCCCGAGATCGATCGCGCGGGAATGCATGCGCTCGATCCGCTCGAGCCATTGGTCAAGTGGTTTCAAGCGCCGCCCGTTGTTGCTGGATGTTCTTGCCACGCGCGGTCCGGCGGACCGCGACGCAGGCGGGATCAGGCCGCGGCGACCGGCGGCTGCTTCATCAGCAGCGCGATCAGGTTCGCGATCTCGGCGCGCATGTTGCGACGGTGCACGATCATGTCGATGGCCCCCTTCTCCAGCAGGAATTCGGCGCGCTGGAAGCCTTCGGGCAGCTTCTCGCGCATCGTCTGCTCGATCACCCGCGGGCCGGCGAAGCCCACCAGCGCCCGGGGCTCGGCGATGACGATGTCGCCGAGGAAGCAGAAGCTGGCCGACACGCCACCCATGGTGGGGTCGGTCAGCACCGAGATGTAAGGCACGCGTTCGGCGGACAGGCGGGTCAGCGCGGCAGTGGTCTTGGCCATCTGCATCAGCGACAGCAGCCCCTCCTGCATGCGCGCGCCGCCGGAGGCCGCGATCGAGATGAACGGCGCCCGCTGGTCGATCGCCGCCTGCACGCCGCGCACGAAGCGCTCCCCGACCACCGAACCCATGGAGCCGCCCATGAACTCGAACTCGAAGCAGGCGACCACGACCGACAGCGCCTGGATCGAGCCGCTCATCACCACCATCGCCTCGGTCTCGGACGATTGGGTGGCGGCCTGGGACAGCCGGTCCGGGTACTTGCGGCTGTCCTTGAACTTCAACGGATCCAGCGGCCGCACCTCCTGTCCGAGCTCGCTGCGTCCTTCCGGATCCAGCAGCCGGTCGAGTCGGGCGCGGGCGGTGAGCCGCATGTGATGCTCGCACTTCGGGCAGACGTTGAGGTTGTTCTCGAGGTCGGTCGAATAAAGCACTGCATCGCAGGACGGGCACTTGATCCACAGGCCCTCGGGGACCGACTTGGCCTTGGCCGTGCCTTCGGAACGCTTCAGCCCCGGGGGAAGAATCTTGTCGAGCCAGGTCATCTGTGGTCTGGTTGCTTCTTCTTGGTTGCTCTGGTCAGGACGGCGAGGCTGCGCCGCCGGCAGTGGCCGCGTCCATCGCCTGCCGCAGCGAGCGCACGAAATCGCCGGCGCGCCCGGCCGCGTCCGCGACGGCGCCTTGCTCCACGACCTCGATCAGCCGCGAGCCGACCACCACGGCATCGGCGAAGGCCGCGACCTTCGCGGCGGTGGGGCCGTCCTTGATGCCGAAGCCGACGCCGACCGGCAGGCCGGTCGCTTGCTGGATCCTGGGCACCTGCCGCGCAACCTCGCCGGTGTCGATGTGCCCTGCCCCGGTCACGCCCTTGAGCGAGACATAGTAGATGTAGCCGCTGGCGAGGCCGGCCACCTGCTGGAAGCGGGCCTCGCTGCTGGTGGGCGCCAGCAGGAAGATCGGGTCCATGGCGCGCGCGCGCATCGCGGCGGCGAACTCCGCCGCTTCCTCCGGCGGACAATCGACCAGCAGCACGCCGTCGACGCCCGCCTGCGCTGCACGGTCGGCGAACGGCTGCAGGCCCATGCGCTCGACCGGATTGCAGTAGCCCATCAGCACCACCGGCGTGGCATCGTCGCGGCTGCGGAACGCCTTGACGTAGTCGAGCACCTGGCCCAGTCCGATGCCGGCTGCCAGGGCGCGATCACCGGCACGCTGCACGACCGGGCCGTCGGCCATCGGATCGGAGAACGGCACGCCGAGCTCGATGATGTCGGCGCCGTTGTCCACCAGCGCGTGCATCAGCGGCACGGTCGCCGACGGCTCCGGAAAGCCGCTGGTGATGTAGGGAACCAGTGCGCGCCGCGACGTGGATCGGAGTCTTTCGAAGGTGGCTGGTATCCGCGACATCGGCTAGAGCTCCAGCCCTGCGCGCTGCGCGACCGTATGCATGTCCTTGTCGCCGCGGCCCGAGAGGTTCACCAGGATCGCCTGGTTGGCCGGGAGCGTGGCGGCGAGGCGGGCCGCATGCGCGAGCGCGTGGCTGGACTCGAGCGCGGGAATGATGCCTTCGATGCGGCAGCAGGTGTGGAAGGCCTCGAGCGCCTCCTCGTCGTCGATCACCACGTACTGGGCGCGGCCGCTGTCCTTGAGCCAGGCGTGCTCCGGGCCGACGCCGGGATAGTCGAGACCGGCGGAGACCGAGTGCGTCTCGATGATCTGGCCGTTGTCGTCCTGCAGCAGGTAAGTGCGGTTGCCATGCAGGACGCCGGGCGAGCCGGCGCTGATCGATGCCGCATGGCGGCCGGTGGCAAGGCCGTCGCCGCCGGCCTCGACGCCGATCAGCTTGACGTCCGCGTTGTCGAGGTAGGGATAGAAGATGCCGGCCGCATTCGAGCCGCCGCCGACGCAGGCGATCACGTAGTCCGGCTGGCGGCCGATCATCTTCGGCATCTGCACCTTGCATTCCTCGCCGATCACCGCCTGGAAGTCGCGCACCATCATCGGATAGGGATGCGGGCCGGCGACGGTGCCGAGGATGTAGAAGGTGTTCTCGACATTGGTGACCCAGTCCCGCATGGCCTCGTTGAGCGCGTCCTTGAGCGTCCTCGAGCCGGACTCGACCGGGATGACCGAAGCGCCGAGCAGCTTCATGCGGTAGACGTTCTGCGCCTGGCGCTCGACGTCGGTGGAGCCCATGTAGACGACGCATTCGAGGCCGTAGCGGGCGGCGACGGTGGCGCTGGCGACGCCATGCTGCCCCGCCCCGGTCTCGGCGATCACCCGCGGCTTGCCCATGCGGCGGGCGAGCAGCGCCTGGCCGATGGTGTTGTTGATCTTGTGCGCGCCGGTGTGGTTGAGGTCCTCGCGCTTGAAGTAGATCTGCGCGCCGCCGATCTGCGCCGACCAGCGCCGGGCGTGGTAGACCGGGCTGGGACGGCCGACGAAATGCTCCAGCTCGTCGTTGAACTCGGCGATGAACTCGGGGTCGTTGCGATAGCGCGCGTAGGCATCCTTCAGTTCCTCGAGCGCGTGGATCAGCGTCTCGGCTACGAAGATGCCGCCGTAGGTGCCGAAATGGCCGGAGGAGTCGGGGAGATCGTATGGCTTCATTGCTTTTTCAGTGCGAGCGCGTCGTCGGCGCGACGGACCGCGTCCATGAATTGCTCCATTCTACCTAGGTCCTTCTCGCGGGGATCGCGACCCTGGATCCCGCTCGACGTGTCGACGCCGAACGGCCGCAGGCTTGCAATCGCCGCGCCGACGTTGGCCGCTTCGAGCCCGCCCGACATGATCAGCCGCTGGCCTATGCCGGGCGGCACCACGGTCCAGTCGAACGTCCGGCCGCTGCCGCCATAGCCGACGCTGACGCTGTCGAGGAGGCAGAACTCGGCCTCGCGAAATGCCGCGAGCGCCTGCAGGATGGCGGCCCGGGCCGGGTCGTCGGCGGCCGCACCGCCGGTCGCGGCGCCGGCCGCCCCGGATGCCGCGATGCGAATCGCCTTCCACCATGCCGTCGGTAGTGCCTTGCCATCGGCAGGGGTCTCGTCGCCGTGCAACTGGACGACGTCGAGGCCGACCTCGCGAACCACGGCTGCGATTGCCGCCGGCGGCTCGTTGACGAACAATCCCACCGCGCTGACCCACGACGGCAGGCGCCGGCGCAGCGCGGCGGCGGTCGCGATGTCGAGCAGGCGCGGGCTGCGCGGGTAGAAGACGAAGCCGACGGCGTCGGCGCCGATGGCGACCGCGGCATCGACATCCTGCGGCCTGACCAGGCCGCAGTACTTCACACGAGTTCGCATACGCGAGGCGCCTTGACGGCGATCGGCAGTTGCCACGCCGGATCATAGCGGACCGACGCGAGGTAAAGGCCGCAGGCGGCGAAGGTCGGCGCGGCGAAGCTGCGGTTGCGCGAGGCCAGCACCTCCGCCATCCAGTCGACCGGCCGGCGGCCGTCGCCGACATAGACGAGGCCGCCGACGAGATTGCGGACCATGTGGTGCAGGAAGGCATTGGCGGTGATCGCCAGCAGCAGGAAGCCGCCGTCGCGCACGATGTCGATCGACTCGATGGTTCGCACCGGGCTCGCCGCCTGGCATTCGCTGGCGCGGAAGGCCGAGAAGTCGTGGCTGCCGAGCAGGCAGCCGGCCGCCTCCAGCATGCGCTGCGGATCGAGCGGCTGGTGGTACCAGCCGGCTCGCTCGCGCCACAGCGGCGGCCGCACCGGCGTGTCGAGGATCGCATACCAGTAGGTGCGCGCGGTGGCACTGAAGCGGGCATCGAAGGCCGCGTCGACCTGCACCGCCCAGCGAATCGCCACGCCCGGCGGCAGCCAGGTGTTGACGCCGCGCACCCAGGCATGCGGCGGCCGGTTGGCCGCGGTATCGAACTGGATCACCTGCTGCAGGGCATGCACGCCGGCATCGGTGCGGCCGGCGCAGCGGGTGGCGACCGGATGGCCGGCGATCCGCGCCAACGCCATTTCGACGACGTTCTGCAGCGCCGGCTTGGACGTCGCCCCCGGGGGCTGGATCTGCCAGCCGCAGAAGCCGGTGCCGTCGTAGGAGAGGCCGCAGACCCAGCGCGTCATCGATCGAGCCGCCGCGCGTCGGTCGTTCCGTCCATCCTGGTCCCTACCTCCCGCATGAATCCATCCGCCTCGGGCGCGGCGGCGCTGCGATCTGCCCGAAAAAAGCAAAAGGCCGGGAATCCCCGGCCTGTTGCCTGCAGCCGACCGTTCAGATGCTGGCGAGCAGCTCGCGCGCCCTCTGCTGCTGGCTGGCATCGCCGCCGCGCACCACTTCCTGGAGCAGCTCCCGCGCGCCTTCCTTGTCTCCGATCTCGCCGTAGGCGGAGGCCAGGTCCAGCTTGCTGGCCATCTCCTGCCACTGGCCATTGCCCGGGCCGGTGACGGTGGACGGTCCGGAGATGGTGGATGGCGACAGGTCGAGCCCGATCGCCGAAAGGTCCATCTCCTGCTCGTGCCCGACCTGCTGGCCGTGACCGGTGCGGGTGGCAACGCCTTCCAGCGACGCCACGTCGACGTTGAAGTCCGCCGGCGCGACGGCTCGCTCCGCCAGCGGTTCGGACGGCAGGTCCAGGTCCAGCGACGGCAGGTCGACACTCGGCATCGCGCTCAGCGGGCCGGAGCGCGAGGGAGCGAACTCCATGCCGCCGTCGAGGTCGCTGCCGGCCCGCGCAGTCGTCGTCTCCAGCGACCGGTCCAGGTCGAGGTTGAAGTCCAGGTCGGCGATCGCGTCTGCCGGCTGGGCCGCCTGAACCACTTCGTGCGGCTCCGCGGCCGGATGCTGGCCGATCAGCGTGTCGCCGGCACGCATCGGCATGCCGTAGGCGGCTGCCGAGCTGGCCGCCGCGGTGACGGCGGCCGCGCGGCCGAAGCTGCTGTTGGCCGCCGCGGCCTGCGCCGAACCGCCGGAGTACAGCGGATTGGTCGGATCGAGCGCGATTCCCATGGTGGCGACCTTGGGCCATTCCTCGTTCTGGCCGCCGGTCATGCCGTACATCTCGCGGGCCATCGCCTCGAACGACTGCGCATCCTTGCGGCCGGAGTAGATCTCCATCAGCTTCAGGCGGATCGCCTGGCGCTCAGGCTGGCGCTTGAGCGCTTCCTTGAGGATTTCCTCGGCCTGGGCTTCGCGGCCATAGGCGATGTAGACGTCGGCCTCCGCGATCGGATCGACCTCGGTCGGGCTCGCCTCGCTCATGGTGGTGACTTGCGTCTGCGTGCCGCCGGTCGTCGTGTCGACGCTCTGGCCGCCGGTGGTACCGAACAGCGAGTTGGCGGTGAACGCATCGGCAGCAACCAGGCTGTCCTCGAAGCGATCCGCCTTGCGCCGGCGCATCACCATCCACAGGCCGAAGCCGCCGAGCAATGCCAGTCCGCCGAGGGCGGGCAGCATCATCGGGTTGTCCATCATGCCGTCGAACATCGTCTGCTCGGTCGGCTGGGCGGGTGCGGCCGCGATCGGCGTCGCCGGCCGCGCCGGCTCGGCCGCCGGTGGTACCGAACAGCGAGTTGGCGGTGAACGCATCGGCAGCAACCAGGC
>JAEZQX010000223.1 GCA_023441105.1 Pseudomonadota bacterium
TCTTCCAGGACCCGATGATGACGCTGAACCCGGTCCTGCGCATCGACACGCAGATGTTCGAGGCGATCCGGGCGCACCGGAAGATCGGCGCGGCGGCGGCGCGCTCGCGGGCGCGCGAGGCGCTGGCGATGGTGGGGATCCCGTCGCCGGACGAACGCCTGCTGTCCTATCCGCATCAACTGTCGGGTGGGATGCGCCAGCGAGTGGCGATCGCCATCGCCATGCTCAACCGGCCGCGGCTGGTCATCGCCGACGAGCCGACGACGGCACTCGACGTCACCATCCAGGCGCAGATCCTGCACGAGGTGCAGAAGCTGTGCCGTGAAACGCGCACCGCCATGCTGTGGATCACCCACGACCTCGCGGTCGTCTCCGGCCTCGCCGACCGCATCGCCGTGATGTACGCCGGCCGCATCGTCGAGACCGGCGCGGCGGCGGATGTGATCGGCCGGCCGCTGCATCCGTACACGCAGGGCCTGATCGATTCGATCCCGTCGCGCGGCACGCATGGAACGCGGCTGCGCCAGATTCCCGGCATGACCCCGTCGCTGCTGCAGCTGCCGCGCGGCTGCGCGTTCCGGCCGAGATGTCCGCGCGCCGGCCACGACTGCCTGCAGCCGCCGCCGCTGGTGCAGCGCGGGCCAGGGCGGACGCTGCGCTGCTTCCATCCGCTGGATGCCGACCATGGCTGATGCGCCGCTGCTGAGCCTGCGCGCCGTCGGCAAGCGCTTCGTGCAGCCGGTCGACCTGGTGGGGCGACTGGCCAACCTGCTTGGCGCCGGCAACCGCGCGACCGTGGTGCAAGCGGTGAGCGGCGTGGACCTGGACGTGCAGGCCGGCGAGGTGGTCGGCGTCGTCGGCGAGTCCGGCTGCGGCAAGTCCACGCTCGGGCGCATGATCGCCGGCATCAGTCCGCCCAGCGCCGGAGAGATCCGCTACCAGGGCCGGCCGGTCGAGCGCCTGGCCGGGCGCGAGCGACGTGCCTACGAGCTCGGCGTGCAGATGATCTTCCAGAACCCGATGGCGTCGCTCAATCCACGCCTGCGGGTGCTCGACATCATCGGCGAGGCGCCGGTGGTGCACGGCATCGTGCCGGCCGCGGGCAAGGCCGAGTACGTCGCCACGCTGATGCGCCAGGTCGGGCTGGACCCGGGCTATGGGCAACGCTATCCGCACCAGTTCTCGGGCGGCCAGCGACAGCGCATCGGCATCGCCCGGGCGCTGGCGCTGAAGCCCCGGGTCATCGTCTGCGACGAGGCGGTCGCCGCGCTCGACGTGTCGATCCAGGCGCAGGTGCTCAACCTCTTCAGCGACCTGCGCAAGGAGTTCGAGCTCACCTACCTGTTCATCAGCCACAACCTCGGCGTGGTCGGTCATCTCGCCGACCGGGTGGTGATCATGTACCTCGGCCGGATCGTCGAGATCGCCCCCACGGAGGTGGTCTTCAGCAGGCCTAACCATCCTTATACGCGGGCGCTGCTCGCCGAGCTGCCGCGGCTCGAGACCCAGCGGCGCGAGTACCAGCCGATCAGGGGCGAATTGCCGTCACCACTCGCACCGCCTTCCGGCTGCGCCTTCCATCCCCGCTGCCCGCACGCCCTGCCGCGCTGCCGCCAGGAGACGCCGGTCCTGCGCGCGCTCGCCGATGGCCACGTCAGCGCCTGCCACCTGAACGACGCGCTGAACGGCACCGCCAGCAATGCCGCGCCGGCGGCCCACCTGGCCATGACCCCATGACCGCAACCGTCCTGCCTGCCGACGCCGCTCCGGCGGCACCGTTCACGCTGCGGCTGCCCGAGCCCGGCAGCGAGATTCCTCTCGTCTGCGACTCGCCGCACAGCGGCACGCGTTACCCCGCCGATTTCGGCCACGCCATCGCGCTCGACGACTTGCGCGCAGGCGAGGACACCGACGTGCACGTCCTTTGGGATGTCCTGCCGTCGGTCGGTGCGTCGCTGCTGGCGGCGGAGTTCCCGCGCAGCTACATCGACCCGAACCGCGATGTCACCGATATCGATCCGGAAATGCTCGATGGACCCTGGCCGGGCGTCGTCGACTCGAGCGAGAAGACCCGGCTCGGCATCGGCTTGATCTGGCGCGACGCCGGCCACGACGGGAGGCAGCCGATCTACGGCCGCCGGCTGTCGGTCGCCGAGGTCCAGGCGCGCATCGCGAACTACCACGCGCCCTACCAGTCGCGGCTGCTCGCGCTGATCGAGGGCGCCTACCGCCGCTTCGGTGCCGTCTGGCACCTGAACCTGCATTCGATGCCGGCCAATTCCTACGAAGGCCTGCAGATCAGGAGCGACAAGCGGCTGGCCGACTTCGTGCTCGGCGACCGCGACGGCGTCACCTGCGCACCGGAGTTCACCGCCATGGTCGCCGAAGCCCTGCGCCGGCGCGGCTTCAGCGTGGCGCTCAACGATCCGTTCAAGGGCGTGGCGCTGATCTCGCGGCTGGGCCGGCCGGCGCAGGATCGCCACAGCCTGCAGATCGAGGTGCACCGCGGGCTCTACATGGACGAGATCACGCGCGCCCGCAGCGACGGCTTCGAGCCGCTGCGTGGCGCACTTGGCGAGGTCGCGGCCGAGATCGCCGCCTACGTGCGCACGACAATCCCTGAATGAGACCGACATGACGCTCATCGCCGAAATCACCGCCGAACGCCAACAGCTCACCGCGCTTCGCCGCGACATCCATGCGCATCCGGAGCTGGCATTCCAGGAGACGCGCACCGCCGGCCTGGTGGCCGAGCACCTGGCCCGCCTGGGGCTCGAGGTCCACACCGGCATCGGCCGCACCGGCGTGGTGGCGGTTCTTCGCGGCAGCGGCGGCGCTGGACGGTCGATCGGGCTGCGCGCCGACATGGATGCGTTGCCGATGCCGGAGCACAACCGCTTCGCCCACGCATCGCGCAACCCCGGCCGCATGCACGGCTGCGGCCACGACGGACACACCACGATGCTGCTCGGTGCGGCGCAGTACCTGGCGAGGCATCGCGATTTCGCCGGCACGGTCAACTTCATCTTTCAGCCGGCGGAGGAGGGCGGCAACGCCGGCGCGCGCGCCATGATCGAAGACGGGCTGTTCGAGCGGTTTCCCTGCGACGAGATCTACGGCATCCACAACATGCCCGGCACGCCTGCCGGCGTGTTTGCCTTTCGCAAGGGAGCGATGATGGCGTCCAGCAATCGCTTCGACATCGTCATCCGCGGCACGGGTGGCCATGCGGCCATGCCGCAGAAGGCCGTCGACCCGATCGTCATCGCGGCCGAGATGGTGGGCGTGTTGCAGACCATCATCTCGCGCAGCAAGTCGCCGATCGACACCGCGGTGCTCTCGGTCACCCAGATCCATGCCGGCGATGCCTACAACGTCATTCCGGACGAGGCGGTGCTGCGCGGCACCGTGCGCACCTTCAGCACAGAGGTGCTCGACCAGATCGAGGAGCGCATGCGCCAGGTTGCGCAGACCCTGCCGCAGGTCTACGGGGCCAGCGGCGAGCTCCACTTCGTGCGCGCCTATCCGCCGCTGGTGAACCACGATGAACAGACCGACTTCGCGGCGCGGGTGGCGCAGGAAAGCTTCGGCGCCGACAAGGTGATCCGCGATACTCCGCCGGTGGGTGGCGCCGAGGACTTCTCCTTCTACCTCGAGAAGGTGCCCGGCAGCTACCTGTTCCTCGGCAACGGCGATGGCGGCCATCGCGAGGCCACCTACCACGGCATGGGACCGTGCGAGCTGCACAATCCCAACTACGACTTCAACGACGAACTGCTGCCGATCGGCGCAAGCTACTGGGTCAGGCTGGTGCAGGCTTTCTTCGGGACCGCTCAACGCGCCGCGAGATAGACGAACAGGCCGTCGACGGCTTCGCGCTGGTCCTGGCGCAGCGGCTCGCGGAGCAGTCCGGCAACGTCGAGATCGTGGTCCGCCGCGAGCCCGCGCAGGTACGACGCCGAATGGGCATAGCGCAGGCTGGGCAGCAGCTCGAAGCTGTTGCAGTCGTCATTGGCCACCTCCACCGAGAAGCAGAACACGCCCCCGGGTTGCAGCACGCGCCGCACGGCGGAGAAGACCGGCACGAGGTCGCCGATGTAGATGAAGACGTCGGCGGCGATGACCAGGTCATGGGTGGCGCTCGTCTCCGCCAGGTACTGCGTAATATCCGCCTGCACCAGCTGGTGATAGAGGCCAAGGCCGGCGGCCCGGTCGAGCATCTGGCGGGACAGGTCGACGCCGGTGAGGCGATCGGCGATGGCGGCGAGCTGCGGCGCGCATAGCCCGGTGCCGCAGCCGAGATCGAGGGCCGAGCGAAAGCGCCGCGGCGCGATCGTCGCGAGGTGCCCGGTCAGCGCCTGGTGGGCACGATAGCCGAGCACCTGCACCAGGTGCTCGTCGAACTCGTCCGCATAGTCGTCGAACAGCGAGCGCACATAGGATGCCGGCGCACCGGGCGGGGCACCGGCACCGCCCACCGAGGCGAGATAGTAGCGGTTCAGTTCCGGGTCGCCGCCATGGGCGAGCGCCTGGCGAAATGCCGCGGCGGCCTCCTCGAATCGGCGCAGCTCCTGCAGGATGCCGCCGCGGTTGGTCCAGGCGGCGGCCAGGGCCGGATCGATCGCGAGGGCGCGGTCATAGGAGGCGAGCGCCTGCTCCGGCCGCTTGAGGCTCTGCAGCACCTGGCCGTGCCGCAGCCACGGCTCGGCGATGCTGTCGTCGATTGCCAGCAAGCGCTCGAAGCTCGCCAGTGCATCCTCGTTGCGGTCGAGCAGCCCGCAGGCGGTGCCGCGGTGGAACCAGGCGTCGAGGTTGTCCGGCTCCATCGCGACGACTTCCTCGATCGCCGTCAGCGCATCCTGCGGCCGGCCGAGATCGAGTCGCGCCGCCGCGAGGTTGACCAGCGTCGAGCTGCGCCGGGGCAGCAGTTCGAGCGACGACAGGAAGCGTTTCTCGGCTTGCGCGGCCTGGCCCGATTCGAGCAGTTCCAGGCCCTGGAGGAACAACTGCCTGGCATGCTCGAAAGTGGCCGGGTCCGGCTCGGCCATCGGCGGCTTCGGCGGGGTGGCGGGAGGCTGCATGCGAAGATGGTAACTCCCGACCTGCGATGAAGTGGGCGCCGGGAGCGCCCCGAGCCGTCAGCCCGCCAGCGTCAGGACCTGCTCGAGCTGTTCGTCGAAGTGACGGTTGAGCGCGTCGCGCTCCTGGTAGCGCGACTGCAGCGCCATGTCCTCGGCCAGGATCGCGTCGGCGGCGGTCACGATGCGTTCGAGGTACGCCGCCGGTACGCCGCGGCCCGGCTGGCGGTGGATCCAGCGAGTCGCAAGGTGCGTCGCCGCCCTGAAGTCGACGCCCAGTTGCAGGATGCGCGCTTCCGACTGGACGATGGCCGCTTCGGTGTCCTTGAGCGCGTCGCTGCGGGATGTCTCGATCTGCCGTCCTTGCAGGTAGGCGGCCAGTGCATCCGGCCGCTCCTGCTTGGGCACCGCCAGGGCCTCGGCTTCCAGCGCCTTCCAGCGCTGCAGCGCGCTCTGCAGCCGGCGCTCACGGGCAAGCGGCGGGATCAGCGCCGGCAGCGACGACCGGCCCGGCAGCTCGGCGTGGTCCATGGCGCCCAGGCAGGCGAGGTCGGCGGCCCCGGGAAGGGAGCCTGCATCGGCAGCGCCGGCCTGGCAGCCAGGCTGCAGGGGCAGGGCGGCCTGCGCGGAGAAGGTGGTGGAGAAGAGCGGCAGCAGGATCGTAGCCACCAGGGTGGCGGCGCGCATGCGGAGGTCTTTCATGCGGCGACGTTAGCGGCGACGGTGATGCCGGGCCGGCTTGCAGCGATCACCGGCGCCGCGAGAGGGATGTACGGTGCCGTGCTGTCGCATCGATGCGGCAGCGGCGCCGTGTGCGCCCGCGCCCGCGCTTGCGCCGCAGTGCGGCCTGCTACATAACCTGAGGTTCGTTCGATGCTACGGATCGGTCGTTTGAGTGCCGGGAACGCGGATCTATAGTGCTGGATTCGTCAGGATCTACGGGAGAAAGGGATGACCATTCGGCTGGGCGACCAGGCGCCAGACTTCGAGCAGGACACGTCGATCGGCAAGATCAGGTTCCATGAGTGGGCAGGCGACTCGTGGGTCGTTCTGTTCTCACACCCGGCCGATTTCACGCCGATCTGCACCACCGAGCTGGGCTTGACGGCGAAGCTCAAGGGCGAGTTCGACAAGCGCAACGTCAAGGCGATCGCGGTCTCGGTCGATCCGAAAGACAGCCACCTCGGCTGGATCAAGGACATCAACGAGACGCAGCAGACGCGGGTCGAGTTCCCGATCGTCGCCGATGCCGACCGCAAGGTCTCGGAGCTGTACGACATGATCCACCCGGGGCAGTCCACTACCGTCACCGTGCGCACCGTGTTCATCATCGATCCGAAGAAGACCGTGCGGCTGACGCTGACCTATCCGCTCAACGTCGGACGCAACTTCGACGAGATCCTGCGCACCATCGATGCGCTGCAGCTGGTCGACAAGCATGGCGTCGCCACGCCCGGGAACTGGCGCGATGGCGACGACGTGGTGATCCCGACCTCGATCCAGGACGAGGCGGTCATCAAGGAGAAGTTTCCCAAGGGCTACAAGGCGCTGCGCCCCTACCTGCGCCTGACCCCGCAACCCGGACGGTAAGCCAGCCGGGCGCCCGCAGGTCGCGGGGCGCCCCTTCACCGCCCGCGCCGCGATGCCCGCTGCGCGGCGCTCGCAGGAAGATTCAGGATGGACATGTCATTTCCCCCGCTCGCCGACGCCGCCATCAGCGACGAGGACCGGGCGGCCATACGCACGCTCGCGCGCTCGCTTTCCCCGGAGCAGGCCTTCTGGGTCGGCGGCTACCTCGCCGGCGCGGCGCAGGCACGTAGCGAGCTGCTGGCGCAGACCCTCGCCGAACCTCGCAGTCAGGCCGCGCCCG
>JAEZQX010000402.1 GCA_023441105.1 Pseudomonadota bacterium
CTGGAGCCCTGGCCAGTTCGACTACGAAGGCATGGAAGTGATGCTGAAGGGCCTGCAGCTGGTCAAGGCGATCCCCGAAGGCCCCTTCGACTGGAAGAAGGTGATCGACGAGAGCTTCCTGCCGGCAGACCTGCGCAGCACCAAATGATGCCGGGGCCCGCGGTCGCTTCGTCGGCACCGGGCCCACTCCGGTCGCCGGCGCAGTCTGCGGTCCATTCGCCTGCGATCCATGCGCGCCTGCAGGGCGTCACCCGGGTGTACCCCTCAGGTGCCGGGGGCGGTCCGGTCCATGCGCTCGGCCCGATCGATCTCGAACTGCACCGTGGCGAGTTCTTCTCGGTGGTCGGTCCATCCGGCTGCGGCAAGTCGACCCTGCTCGACGTGCTCGGCGGCCTGGCCCCTCCCGAGCAGGGCTCGGTGGTGTTCGAGGAACGACCGGTGGCCGGCGTGGTCCCCGATGGCGTCGGCATCGTCTTCCAGGAGGATGCCAGCTTCCCGTGGCTGAGCGTCTACGACAATGCGGCATTCGGCCTGCGCCGCGCCGGCCTGCCTGAGAAGGAGATCGGCGAGCGCGTCGACCATGCCCTGTCGTTCATGGGCCTCGCCGGCTTCGCAAGCGCCTATCCGGCGCAACTGTCCGGCGGCATGCGGCAGCGCTTGTGCATCGCCCGCACGCTGGTCACCCGGCCGCGACTGCTGCTGCTCGACGAACCATTCGGGGCGCTCGACCAGCAGACCCGGCTGCTGATGGGGGACGAGTTGCTCAAGCTCTGGCGCGAGACCGGCGCGACGGTGCTGCTGATCACCCATGCCCTCGATGAAGCCGCGATGCTCTCGGATCGCGTCGGCGTCATGTCGGCGCGTCCCGGCGTTTTCCTCGACCTGGTTGAAACCGGCTGGCCGCGGGACCGCGACAGCAACATCGTCAGCGACGACGCCTTCGGGCGGATCACCGGGCGGCTGTGGTCCACCTTGCGCAGCGAATCGCTGAAGTCCATGGGGTCGGCGCAGAAGGCGGCGCTGAGATGAAAGGCTTCACCCGGGCGGGCCGCCTGCGGCTGATCATCGTGGCCGCATTGCTGGGGCTGCTGGAGCTGGCGTGCCGTGCAGGCTGGATCGATCCCGTGGCGGTCATTCCGCCGACCCGGATGGTCGAAGGGGCGTGGCAGCTGCTTGCATCGGGCAAGTACACCAAGGACATCCTGCTGACCCTCGGCAACGTCGCCATCGCCTGCGCGCTCGCCGTGACGACCGGCTTCGTCGCCGGCTGGCTGCTCTACAGGCTGCCGCGCTTGCGGCGCGCGGCGGATCCGCTGCTGGCGAGCTACTACGCGGTGCCGACGTTCATTTTCTACCCGCTGTTCATCGTCCTGTTCGGACTGAACCGCTGGCCGCTGATCGCGATCGGCTACGTCTTCGCCGTCGTGGCGATGGCGCTGAACACCCTGCAGGGCTTCGAGCGGGTGCCCCGGGTGCTGCGGCGGACCGCCCGTGCGATGCGGCTTTCCACCGGCGACGAGATGATCCACGTGGTGCTGCCGTCGTGCGCGCCCTACCTCTTCACCGGGCTCAAGCTCGCGATCGTCTACGCCTTCATCGGCGTGATCGCCGGCGAGTTCGTCCTGAGCGGCGCCGGCTTCGGCTTCCAGATCGCCTTCGCCTACAACAGCTTCGACAACGCGACGATGTACGGGCTGATGATCCTGCTGCTCGGCTTCGTGGGCGGCCTCAACATGCTGCTGTACTCGTGGGAGCGGCGTCTCTACCTGCGTCGCGGAGGACGGTAGTTTATGACCGCCCACGCACGGCCGCCCACGGCGGCGCCCTTCCTCGACACGGCCCTGCTGCTGGTGGGCCTGCTGGCCGGCTGGCAATTGCTGTCACTGCTGGCCGGCACGCAGGTCCTGACGCCGCCTCTCGCGACGCTGCAGCGGCTCGGCCAACTGGTCGCCGGCCCCGACTTCGCAGGCCATGCAAGGGAAACCGCCAGCGCGTTCATCGTCGCGCTGGCGATCTCGCTGGCCGGCGGCCTGGTGGCCGGTGCGGCACTGGGTGCACACCGGCTTTCCGGCGAGGTGGCCGAGCCGCTGCTGGTGGGCCTCTACTCCATCCCGAAGATCAC
This sequence comes from Pseudomonadota bacterium, assembly GCA_023441105.1. The sequence continues at coordinate 2,123 of JAEZQX010000402.1, forward strand.
GCTCTATCCCGTGGTGCTGCTTCTCTTCGGGTTGGGACTGTCGGCCAAGATCGCCTTCGGCGCCATCCACGGCATCATTCCCGTGATCCTGTTCACGATGAATGCGGTGCGCAGCATCCCGCAGGCCTATCTGCGGGCGGCGCGCTCGATGCGCCTGACCCCCTGGCAGACCTTTGCCCACGTCCTGGTGCCGGCCACGCTGCCGGAGATCGTCACCGGCTTCCGGCTCGGGTTCGCCCTCACCCTGCTCGGCACGCTGATCGGCGAAATGTTCGCCTCGCAGCGGGGTCTCGGGTACCTGCTCATCAAGTCGATGGAGAACAATGACATCGACATCATCGTCGCGCTGGCGCTGCTGCTGGTGACGCTCGCCACCGCAGCCAGCTGGCTGCTGCTGGTACTGGAGCGTCGACTGCATGGGCGCTTCGCGCACTGACCTCGACTGGAGAACGCTCATGACGACTTCCCCCCGGCTCAAGGACCTGCTTGCAGGCGGCGAATTCATCCTGGCCCCGGGCGTGTTCGAGATGTTCTCGGCCCGGATTGCCGACCGGATGGGGTTCAAGGCGCTGTACATGACCGGCTATGGCGTGTCCGCCTCGCACCTCGGCCAGCCGGATGCCGGCCTGGTGACCTACACCGACATGGTCGGCCGTGCGCGAACCATCGCCGAGGGCATCAGGACGCCGCTCATCGCCGATGCCGACACCGGCTTCGGCGGGCTGATCAACATCCGCCAGACGGTGCGCGGCTACGAAGCAGCGGGCGTGCAGGCGATCCAGATCGAAGACCAGGAAATGCCGAAGAAATGCGGCCACACGCCGAACCGGCGGGTGGTGCCGTTGCCGGACATGCTGCGCCGGATCGAGGTGGCGGTCGATTCGCGCCGCCATGACGACACGCTGATCATCGCCCGCACCGACTCGCGGACCGGACTTGGACTGGACGAGGCGATCCGCCGCGGCAAGGCCTTCGCCAAGGCGGGCGCGGACGTCGTGTTCGTCGAGGCGCCGGAATCGGCCGACGAGTTCCGCCGCGTCGGCGATTCGATCGACGCCTGGCTGCTCGCCAACATGGTGCCCACCGGGAAGTCACCAGAGGTCGCCCGCAGCGACTTGCAGGCCTGGGGCTTCGACATCGCCATCTATCCCTCCGCCGGCATGGGCGTGGCGTGCGCCGCCCTCGAGAAGAACTTCGCCTGGCTCAAGGAGCACGGCAGCACGGCCGGATCGCCGGTGCCGGCCTTCACCATGGCGCAGCTGCACGAGCTGGTGGGCTTCCCGGACGTTTGGGCATTCGAGAAGAAGTACGTCGAGGCGGACGGCAAATGAATAGGAACCGGGCAGGCACTGGCAAGCAGGAAGGCGCGGAAAGCAAGACCGGCGCGCCCCGCACGCTTTTCGACAAGCTCTGGGACAGCCATGTCGTCGCCGACCTCGGCGAGGGCGCGGCGCTGCTGCACGTGGACCGGCACCTGGTGCATGACCTCGGTGGCCCGCCGGCATTCCAGGAACTGGAACGACGCGGGCTGCCGGTGCGCAGTCCCGAACTGACCTTCGCGACACCGGACCACGTGGTGTCGTCGACCCCGGACAGGACCGGTTCGGAGCATGCCTGGGCCCAGGAGCTGATCGACGGCCTGCGGCGCGGCAGCCGCGAGCGCGGCATCAGGCTCTTCGACGTCAACCAGCCCGGTCAAGGCATCGTCCACATCATCGGCCCCGAGCTCGGGCTGACCCTTCCCGGATCGCTCGTGCTCTGCGGCGACAGCCATACCAGCACCCATGGTGCGCTCGGCGCGCTGGCGTGGGGAATCGGCGCCAGCGAGATCGTGCACGTCCTGGCCACCCAGACCATCGTGCAGAAGCGGCCCCGGCGGATGCGCATCACCGTGACCGGCGAGCTGCAGCCCGGCGTTGAGGCGAAGGACCTGGTCCTGGCGATCATCGCCCGGCTGGGCGCTGCTGCCGGAACCGGTTATGCCGTCGAGTATGCGGGGCCGGTCATCGAGCGGCTCCCGATGGCCGGGCGGCAAACCCTGTGCAACATGAGCATCGAAATGGGCGCTCGCATCGGCATCATCGCGCCGGACGCGGTCACCTTCGAATGGCTCGAGGGCCGCCGCTTCGCGCCCCGCGGTACGCAGTGGGAGCAGGCACTGGCCTCGTGGCGCGAGCTGGCGACGGATCCCGACGCGCAGTTCGACCGCGAGGAGCGAATCGATGCCTCCGGCATCGGCGCGCAGATCACCTGGGGCACGAGTCCCGAGCAGGCGATCCGGCTCGACGCGCGCGTGCCGGACCCGGCTGAAGCGGCCGGCGACGACGCCGCGACCGCGATCACCCAGGCGCTCGACTACATGGGCCTCGCGCCGGGACGGCCGATCGCCGGCACCGCCATCGACCGGGTCTTCATCGGCTCGTGTACCAATGGCCGCATCGAAGATCTGCGCGCCGCCGCGGCCATCGCGAAGGGCCGGCGCGTCTCGCCGAATGTCCGTGCCTGGGTGGTGCCGGGCTCCGAGCAGGTGCGCATGGCAGCGGAGCAGGAGGGGCTGGACCGGATCTTCCGCGACGCTGGCTTCGAATGGCGTAGTCCGGGCTGCTCGCTGTGCGTCGGCGCCAACGGCGAGATGGTCGCTCCCGGGCAGCGATGCGTGTCCACGTCCAATCGCAATTTCGTCGGCCGCCAGGGTCCCGGCGCCCGCACCCACCTGGCCAATCCGTCGGTAGCAGCGGCGTGTGCCATTGCCGGCTGCATCGTCGATTCACTGCCTGCCCCGGCTGCATCATGAGATCGATTTCGACCATCGCCGGCGTGGCCGCGCCACTGCCGCTGGCCAACCTGGACACCGATGTGATCATCCGCATCGAGAAGCTGGCGCAGTGCCCGCGCGAAGAGCTGGGCGCCTGGGGGCTCGGCGCCCTGCGGTTCCTGCCCGATGGCGCCGAGGATCCGGATTTCGTGCTCAACCAGGATGGCTGGCGCAACGCCCCGATCCTGGTGGCAGGGCCGAACTTCGGTTGCGGCTCGTCGCGCGAGCATGCGGTCTGGGCCCTGCAGGGCATGGGCATCGGCTGCGTGATCGCACCGTCGTTCGGCGACATCTTCCGTTCCAACTGCTTCCAGAACGGGCTGGTGCCGGTACAGCTGTCGGCTGCCGACGCCGAGTCGCTGACAAGCTTCCTGGAAGAGCGGCGGCGATGCGGCGAACCGGTTCAGATCCGGGTCGACATCGCCCGTCAGTCGATCCAGTGGCCCGGCGGGCCGGACTTGCGCTTCGGCCTGGAAGCCCGCCGACGGAAAGCCCTGCTGGAAGGACTCGACGAGGTGGGCCTGACCCTGGCTTACGACCCGGAGATCACCGCGTGGCAGAGGCGCGATCGCCAGGCCCGTCCGTGGATCTGGCAGGCCGCGGACAAGTGACAGCGGCAGGCGCGAAGAGCCTGCTTCGATCGCAGGCCGCAGCGCTCAGGCGGGCGTCTGCTCCAGCCCGAACGCCTTGTGCAACGCCCGCACCGCCAGCTCGAGGTACTTGTCCTCGATCACCACCGAGGTCTTGATCTCGCTGGTGGTGATCATCTGGATGTTGATGCCCTCGTTGGCCAGCACTTCGAACATCCTGCTGGCGATCCCGGCATGATTCTTCATCCCGATGCCGACAATGGACACCTTGGCGATCTGGGCATCGCCGATGACCTGGCCGCCGCCGATCTCGGCCGACACCTTGCTGCGCAGCACCTCGAGCGCCCGCTGGTACTCGGCACGTCCGACGGTGAACGAGAAGTCGGTCATCCCGTTGACGCTCTGGTTCTGCACGATCATGTCGACGTCGATGTTCGCCTGGGCGATGGGGCCGAGGATGCGGAACGCGACACCGGGCTTGTCGGGCACGTTCG
>JAEZQX010000435.1 GCA_023441105.1 Pseudomonadota bacterium
GCGGGCGCGCGCCCGCGCCGACGACACGCGCGTGGTCTTCATCGCCAACCCCACCAACCCGACCGGCACCTTCGTGTCGGGGCCGCAGCTGCAGGCCTTCCTCGACAAGGTGCCGTCGCGGGTGGCGGTGGTGCTCGACGAGGCCTACACCGAATACCTGGCGCCGGAGCAGCGCTACGACGCGCTCGCCTGGGTTCGCCGCTATCCCAATCTGGTCGTGTCGCGCACGCTGTCCAAGGCCTATGGCCTCGCCGGCTTGCGGGTCGGCTTCATGGTGGCGCCGCCGCCGCTCACCGATCTCATGAACCGGGTCCGCCAGCCGTTCAACGTCAACACGCTGGCACAGGCGGCGGCCATCGCGGCGCTCGGTGACCAGGAGTTCCTCGAGCGCAGCTTCCAGCTCAATCGCGCGGGCTTGGACCAACTCCAGCAGGGCTTCGCTGCCCTCGGGCTGGAGTTCGTGCCGTCGTCCGGCAATTTCGTGCTGGTCCGGGTCGGCCGGTCGGACCTCGTCAACGAGTTGCTGCTGCGCGCGGGCATCATCGTGCGCCCGGTCGGCAACTACGCCTTGCCCGAATGGCTGCGCGTGACCGTCGGGCTCCCGGAGGAGAACGCGGCCTTCCTGGCGGCGCTGCCGGCTGCATTGGCGGGCGCCCGGGCTGCGGGAACCGGACGAGCGACCGCCTGATGAACCATGGCGGTCTGAGCCCGGACGGTCTCGGCCGCGTGGCGCTGCTGGGCACCGGCCTGATCGGCGGCTCGTTCGCCGCCGCGTTGAAGCGCCACGGCCTGGCATCGCGCATCATCGGCTTCTCCGCCGGCGATGCCGAGGCTGCGCTGCAGCTGGGTCTGGTGGACGAAGTCGCCGACTCGGCGCACGCGGCGGTCGCCGGCTGCGACGCGGTGGTGCTCGCGGCGCCGGTCTCGGTCAATATCGCCTTGCTGGAGCAGGTCGGCAGGGCGCTGCCGCCGGGCGTGCTGGTGACCGATGTGTCGAGCGTCAAGCTTGGCGTGGTGGAGGCTGCGCGACGCCATCTTGGCCACGCCTTGCCCGGCTTCGTTCCCTGCCATCCGATCGCCGGAAGCGAGCGCTCGGGGCCGCAGGCGGCCCACGCCGGCCTGTTCGCCGGCCGCACCGTCATCCTGAGTCCGCTCGAGACCTCGGAGCCGTCCAAGGTCACGCGCCTCGAGAAAGCCTGGCAGCATTGCGGCGCGATGGTGCTGCGCTTGTCGCCGCAGGAGCACGACCGCGTCTACGCGCTGGTGTCGCATTGGCCGCATGCCCTCGGCTTCGCGCTGGCCGCTGCGGTCGCCGGCAACGACATCGACGACCGGCTCGTCGGGCAGGGCTTGCTCGACGTGACGCGCACCGCCGCCTCATCGCCCGAGCTGTGGGCCGACATCCTGCTGCAGAATGCGCGGCCGGTGCTCCAGGCGGCGGACCTGGTGGCCGACGAGCTGGCTGCCATCCGTGGCGCGGTGGAACGCGGCGACCGCGCCGCGCTGGCCGCGCTGTTCTCCCGCGCGGCCGCCTGGCGCAACCGCGTCGGTTGAGCCCGGGCGGCCCGCCAACCGGCTACTTGCGCAGGCGTGCGATCAGGCTGGAGGTGTCCCAGCGCTTGCCGCCCATGGCCTGCACCTCGCCGTAGAACTGATCGACCAGGGCGGTGACCGGCAGCGGCGCCTTGTTGCGCTTGGCCTCGTCGAAGCACAGGCCAAGGTCCTTGCGCATCCAGTCGACGGCGAAACCGAAGTCGAACTTGTTGTCGACCATCGTGCCGCCGCGGTTGTCCATCTGCCAGGATTGCGCCGCGCCCTTGCCGATCACCTCGAGCACCAGCTTCATGTCGAGGCCGGACGCAAGGCCGAAGTTGATGCCTTCGGAGAGGCCCTGCACCAGGCCGGCGATGCAGATCTGGTTGACCATCTTGGCGAGCTGGCCGGCGCCTGCCTCGCCGATTCGGGTGCAGGCGCGCGAGAACGCCATGGCGACGGGGCGGGCCTTGTCGAAGGCCGCCTGGTCGCCGCCGCACATCACCGTGAGCATGCCGTTCTCGGCGCCAGCCTGGCCGCCGGACACCGGCGCATCGACGAACTGCAGCTTGGCCTTGGCGGCGGTCTGGTAGAGCTCGCGGGCAACGTCGGCCGAGGCGGTGGTATGGTCGACGAACAGGCTGCCGGGTGCCATCCCGGCGAACGCGCCGTCGTCACCGAGCACCACGCTGCGCAGGTCGGCGTCGTTGCCGACGCAGCAGAACACGATCTGCGCTCCCTTGGCGGCCTCGCGCGGCGTGGCCGCAGCCTTGGCCCGCGACGCGCGATCGCCTTCACCGGCGTTCGCCTTGAGCCATTCCTGGGCCTTGGCGCCGGTGCGGTTGTAGACCGTGACCTCGTGACCCGCCGCCAGCAGGTGCCGGGCCATCGGCCCGCCCATCACGCCGAGTCCGAGGAATGCCACCTTGTGGGGCGTCACCGCTTCATAAGTCTTGCTGGTCATCTGCACTGCTCCTCTGGTCTCTGTCCCGGTCGCTGGATTGTATTGGCAGGCCGGCGGCTGCTTCAGTAGCCGGCGGCATGGCCATCGCGACGGCTGTCGCTGGCGGCGACATAGCCGTCGTCGAGATCGTCGCCGAGCCGCCAGATGAACTGGCCCGAACCGAAATCCATGTAGGGATCGTCGGTCGCGGTGATGTGGTGGCCTCGCGCGGCCAGCTCCTGGGCCACCTGCTTCGGCATCGACGCCTCGAGGTCGACATCCAGACCGCGATGGACCTTGAAGCGCGGCGCATCGCAGGCGGCCTGAGGGTTCTGGCGATAGTCGATCATCCGCAGCAGCGTCTGCATGTGGCCTTGCGGCTGCATGTTGCCGCCCATCACGCCGAAGCTCATGATCGGCTGCTCGCCGCGCATCAGGAAGGCGGGGATGATGGTCTGGAACGGCCGCTTGCGCGGTGCCACCAGATTGGGATGACCGACCTCCGTCGTGAAGCCGAAGCCGCGGTTCTGCAGCGACACGCCGGTGTGCGGCTCGACCACGCCCGAGCCGAAGCCCATGTAGTTGGATTGGATGAAGCTCACCATCATGCCGGAGGCGTCCGCCGTCGTCATGTAGATGGTGCCGCCGGAAGGGGGCGTGCCGTGCTTGAAGTCGGTGGCCTTGTCCCTGGAGATCAGCGCCGCCCGTTCGCGCAAATAGCCGTCGTCGAGCAGCGACTCGGGCGTGATCTTCATGTGCCGCGGGTCGGCGACATGCCGGTAGACGTCGGCGAAGGCGCACTTCATGGCCTCGATCTGCAGGTGCCGGGTTTCCGTGCCGTCCGGGTCGAGCGCCGGCAGGTCGAAATGACGCAGGATGCCCAGCGCCATCAGGGCTGCGATGCCCTGGCCATTGGGCGGGATCTCATGCAGCTGGAAGCCGTGGTAGTCGACGGAGAGGGTGCCGACCCAATCCGGCCGGTACTCGGCCAGGTCGCCGGCCGCCAGTGCGCCGCCGTGGGCGCGGCTGTGCTCGACCAGCTTCTGCGCCGTCTCGCCTTCGTAGAAGTCACGACCGGTGGTCTCGGCAATGCGCCGCAGGGTGGCGGCGGCGCCGGCGGGGATGAAGCGTTCGCCGACCCTGGGTACGCGGCCGCGCGGCAGGAAGTGCTCGCTGAAGCCTGGCTGGTTCTTCAGGATGTCGGCCTGCGACTGCCACTTGCGCTGCACGATGGTCGACACCGCATAGCCGCGCTCGGCGTACTCGATGGCCGGCGCGATCAGGTCGGCAAAGGGCAGCTTGCCGAACTTGCGATGCATCTCGGCCCAGCCGGCGATGCAGCCCGGCACCGACACCGAATTCCAGCCGCGCTGCGGAATGCTGCCGTTGTTGACGCGGTCGAAGTACGCCTTGTCCCAGGCCGCGGGCGACCAGCCCGATGCGTTCAGCCCGTGCAACTGCTTGCCGTCCCAGATGATGGCAAAACAGTCCGAACCCAGGCCGTTCGAAACCGGCTCGACCAGGGCGATCACGGCGGCGGCGGCGATGGCCGCATCGACTGCGTTGCCGCCGCTGCGCAGGACGGCCAGACCTGCCTGCGCGGCGAGCGGCTGCGAAGTGGCCACCACGTTGCGGGCGAAGACCGGCGTGCGCACGGTGGGGTAGCGGTTCTCCCAGCCGAAGCGGGCGGCCGAGGAATCGGTCAGGGTGGCGGGATCGCGTTGGTTCATGGCGTCTTCAGCAGTTGTGCGGCGAGATCGCGGATGTCGCGCGCGTGATAGTCGAAATCCGGGTCCGGCGTCAGGTCCTTGCGCGCCAGCGCCTCGGGCGTGGTGCCGAACTCGAAGGGGCGTTCGATGTAGGCGGTGCGGCAGCCGCAGGCACGGGCAGCCTGCAGGTCGCTCTTGTGGGCTGCCGCCATCAGCATCTGGGACGGTTCGATGGCGAACACGTCGCAGACGCCGAGGTAGGTTTGCGGGTCCGGCTTGTAGTGGCGGAAGACTTCCGCGGACAGGATGCAGTCCCACGGCAGGCCGGCATGCTTGGCCATGTCGGTCAGCAGCCCGAGGTTGCCGTTCGACAGGGTGCAGATGGTGAAGGCCGACTTCAGCGCCCCCAGCCCCGCGACCGAATCCGGCCATGGATCGAGCCGATGCCAGATCAGGTTGAGTTGCCGGCGGGCATCCTCGTCCAGCGACAGCCCGAAGCGGTCGATGATCTCGTTGAGAATCATGCGGTGCAGGTCGTCGATGCGCGTCCAGCCGAGCTGGCCGCTGCGCACCTTGTCCATCGCCGGCGCATAGCCTGCGCGCCAGGCGCTGGCGAATTCGCTGCCGTCGACACCCAGTTGCAGCGCGTCGACGTGGCGCGCGATGGTGCCGTGCCAGTCCACCACGGTCCCGAAGACGTCGAAGGCGATTACCCGTACCATCTGGCCAGTCTAGCAAATGGTGGCGCCGGCGAATGGCCATGACCGAAAACCAGGCACGCGAGGCGATCGCCGTCACCGCCGGCTCGCTTTATGCGCGCGGCCTCACCCACGGCAGTACCGGCAACATCAGCATCCGGCTCGGCGATCACTGGCTGGTGACGCCGACCGGCTCCAGCTTCGGCTCGCTGGATCCGGCGCGCATCTCGCTGCTCGACGGCGAAGGCCGGCTGTTGTCGGGGGATCCGGCCTCCAAGGAGGCCTTCCTGCACCGGGCGATGTACCGCCAGCGCGAAAGTGCCGGCGCGGTGGTGCACCTGCATTCCATCCATTCCGTCGCCGCCTCGGTGCTGACCGACGTCGATCCCGAGGACGTCCTGCCGCCGCTCACCGCGTACTACGTGATGCGCATCGGCAGCCTGCCGCTGGTGCCGTACTACCCGCCCGGCGACAGCCGCCTGGCCGACGTCGTCGCCGGCTTCGCCGGCCGCCACCATGCGCTGCTGCTCGCCAACCATGGTCCGGTCGTCGCCGGCAGCTCGCTGGCCGCCGCCACCGACGCGATCGAGGAGCTCGAAGCCACCGCCCGCCTGTTCGTCATGCTCCGCGGCCAACCCTGCCGCTGCCTGAACCACGACCAGGTCTCCGAGCTGCGCAGCCGCTATCCGATCAAGTAGGGCAGGGAATCGGGGGGAAAAGGCGAGTTCCGAAAGGGCGCGATCTATCCGGCACGAGCGACGGCATGCGCCCGTCCAGAGCGGTAGGAAGGAAGGGGGGTAGACCGGCAACGACTCGTTGATCCGCAGGGGAAGTCGAAGGCGCGGCTGCGACCGACTTGCCCACCGCGCCGCTCGTTCGTCGCAGGCGACGAGCGGCACCGTGGACAAGTCTCGGCTCGCCGCAAGGAGGAGCGACAGACGGGCGAGCGGCGCATGAGTTGCTCCTTCGTCCCGGCGTCCAATACCCTCGGCCCCCGCAATCGGGCGCCCCTTCGTCCCCGGCATCGGGTGCCGCTCAGCCGATCCCAGCCTCAACCGTCGCAGGTCAGAATGCCCCACACCCAGCAGCCGCCAAGGAGCGGGCTTTGCCCGGCCTTAGGCGGCGCCCCCCTTGCCGAGGCGCGCAGCGCGTCGGGAAGGGGGGTAGGCGCGCAAAGCGCGCCAAGGGGGGATCCCCTTCTATTCTTCTTGGAACGCTTCCTCGCGCTTGCGGGCGATCTTCGGACTGAAGACCAGCACCAGCAGGATCGCCGCGATGATCAGGAGCACCAGCGACAGCGGCCGGGTGAGGAACACGGTGGCGTCGCCGCGCGAGATGGTCAGCGCGCGCCGCAGGTACTCCTCCATCAGCTTGCCGAGCACGAAGCCGAGCAGCAGCGGCGCCGGCTCGCAATCGAGCTTCTTGAAGGCGTAGCCGAG
>JAEZQX010000460.1 GCA_023441105.1 Pseudomonadota bacterium
CTGGCAGACCCGGGCGCCCCCGCCGATGGCCGGCGGCTGGCGGAAGCCGTCGCGCAGTCGGTCGCGACGGCGGCCGTACAGCCAGCACCGCAGTCGACGCCACAGCCGACGCCACAGCCGACCCGGCAGCCCGCCGTCCCGGCCGGCAACCTGCTGCTGGTTCTCGACAACCTCGAAACCGTAGCCGACGCGCGCGCACTGGCCGACCAGCTGCTCGAGCGCCTGCCCGGCGCCAAGCTGCTCGCCACCTCGCGGCTTCGGATCGGCGGCAGCCGGGAATGGCTGCTGGAGCTGGGCGGCCTCGACCTCGCGCGCCAGCCGGCCGACGAGCCGGCATCGTCGGCAGCGGCCCGGCTCTTTCGCGACTGCCTGCGCCGCGTCGATCCACGCTTCGACTGGGCCCGGCATGCGCAGGCGATCGAGCGGATCTGCAGCCATACCGCCGGCCTGCCGCTGGCCATCGAGCTCGCGGCCCAGGGCGCCGGACGGATCGGCGTCGAGGCGATGGCGGAGCGCATCGAGGCCGGCCGCGATCTCGCCGATCCGGAGCGCCCGCCCGACGATCCGCACCGCAGCCTGGAGGTGGTGCTCGAGGATTCCTGGCACCTGTTGCCCGCAGCAGCCCGCCAGGCGGCCACGCTGCTGGCGGCGCTGCCGGACGAATTCGACGTCGACCTGGCCGCCGTCGCCGGCGTGGCATTCGACGCCGTCGAGCTGCTGCGCAAGCACTCGTGGCTGGCCTGCACCGCCGATGGCCTGCGGCTGGCGATGCACCCCCTGCAGCGGCAGTACCTGCGCCGGCGCGCGGGGGCGGCGGAGTCGCGCGAGCAGGTGGCGGCGCTGGTGGCCGCCGAGTTGGGCAAGCGGCTGCAACCGGTCGCGCCGTTCGGCGATCTGCCCGCCAAGCGGGCGGATGCCGGCGCGGCCGAGGACGCCGGCCCGGCGAGCGAGGGCGACGGGCCGTCGCGCCAAGCCATTCTCGATCCGCCCGCGGTGCGCATGGCGGGCGAGCACGTCCTGCGGGCATGGCCGGAGGATGCCCTGGCGGGATTCGTCGACGACCTCGCCGCAGCCCTGGTGGCCCGCGACCAGCATCGCGAGGCCGCCGCGCTGCTGGAGCATGCCGGCAGGAACAGCGGGGCGCCGGCCTGGCAGCGCATCGGCTGGCTCCTCCGGTGCGCCGAGATCGCCAATGAAGCCGGCGAATCGGCGCTCGCCATGCGTGCCTGGCGCACCGGCTTCGGACAACTGGGCCTGGGCGACCTGGAGGTGCAGGGGCTGCCGCCGCACCTGGGTGGCTTGCGGCGGCTGGCCGGACTGCACGATTGGCCGCCGGACGAGCCGCAGCGCACCGCCTTCAGTCGCGTGGTGGCGCGGGGCCTGATGCAGTTCGGGCAGCATGTGGCGCTGACGGCACGGCCGCTGCCGCTGTTCATCTGCGGCGCGCTGCAATGGCTGGTGGCGATCCGCGCGCTCGGCCTTGCTGAAAGGGCCTGCGCCGGGTCCGGCACCGCCTACGGCAACCTGCTGCTTGGCTGGCCGCGCATATCGCGGATCTTCGCCAGCCGTTGCGAACGGCACGGACTGCACCCGCAGGATGAGCGGATGCGGCTGCTGGCGGTGGAGACGGTGCTGGTATGCAAGGTCGCCCAGGGCCGCTGGCAGGGGCTGCTGCCGCAGATCGACGACCTCGTCTGGCAGTGGCAGGCGCAGCATTGCACGCGCCACGAGATGGAATGCCGCTCGCTTGCCGCCAAGCTCGCCTACTACCAGGGCTTCCTGGCCCAGGCAGCGCGGCGCTTCGGCGAGCTGACCCTCCATGCCGACAGCACCGCGCCACAGCCCGGCCGCTTCTGGGGTCCGATGGGCGAGGCGGAAGCCGGCATGGCGCTCGGCAGCCTGGGCCACGACGAAATGCGCCGCCTGCTCGAGCGCAGCCGCCACGCCATGGCCGAAAGCGAGAACATCGACAGCGCCTACACCCTGCGCTGGTTCGGGCTGCGGGCGCGGCTCGCGGTCCGCAGCGGCGAGCTGGAGGTCTTGCGCGAGATCACGATGGCCGGCGCGGCGGCCGCCGCACGCATCCCGTTCTGCGGCTTCTGGGCGCATGAAGGTTTCGCCGGGGTGGGCGAAGGTCTGATCGCACTGCGCCGCCACGAGCGGGAATGCGGCGGCAGCGTGGCGGCGCTGGCGGACGCCTGGGAAGCGTTCCGCCGACCGTTGCGGGCCCATTGCCGCCGCTTTCCCCCGGCCGCCTGCCTCTGGCACTACCTGCACGCGCTCGACGCCGCCGAGCGTGATCGCCCGGCCGAGGCGCGCAAGCACCTGCGCAGCGCCGTGCAGCTGGCCGAAGCGCAGGGCCTGCGCCTCGAGCTGGCGCGCGCCTGCCGGCTGCTGGGCCTGCTGGAGAACGACGCCGGCTGGTCGACCCGCGCCAGCAGCCTCTACCAGGACATGGGGGCAGTCGGCGAGGCAGCCAGCACGCCGCCGTTGCTGCCGCGAAGAGTCCCGGTGCGCCTGGCCGGCGTCTGAATCAGCCGATGCCTGTGCTAACGTGGCCGCCTTCCCGAGGAGGCAAGATGCAGACGTACACACAGGTCGAGCTTTATACCGACGGCGACGGACGGGCGCGTTTCCGGGAGACGGCGATCCCGCTCGACCAGGGGACCCCGGCCGCCGTGCTGTCGGCCATTCTGCCGGCCAGCGGCCTCCAGTTCCGCCGCAGCCCGGTCGGCTTCAAGTCGGAATTCCATTGCACGGGCGCTCCGCAATGGCTGTTCGTGCTCTCGGGCATCATGGAGATTGGCCTGCAGGACGGCACGACCCGGCGCTTCGGCCCCGGCGAGCACTTCCTCTCGGCCGATACGCTGCCGCCCGGCGCGACCTTCGACCCATCGCTGCATGGTCATCGCAGCGCCCAGGTGGGGGACTCGCCGCTGGTGACCTTGTTCGTCAAGCGCTGATTTGCCGCGTCCCGGTCGAGGATCGGGCCGGAGAGCGTTCCGAGGAACGCGGCGAGATCGCGCGCTTCCGCATCGTTGAGACGGATGCGCCGCCGGTCGCCGCGTCCTTCCGCATGTCGCAGCTCGCTGTGCCCGACGGCGGCGGGCGGTGCCTGCACGTAGTGGGCGATGACATCGCCGAGGGTGGCAAGCTGCCCGGCGTGCATGTACGGCGGCCGCAGCGCGACGTTGCGCAGGCTCGGTGTCCTGAAGGCGCCCTCGAGGCCCGGATCGTCGTCCACGATGAAGCGCAGCTCCTGGCATTCCTCGGGCTTCGCATCACTGAACGGCCCCAGGCAGTTGAACTCGTCGCGCTGCACCAGCAGGGCACCCTGCGCCCGCCCCCGATCCGGCCGGCGCGGATCCCGCGGCGGCACGCCGGTGTTGTGGAACTGCTGGTCGCTGAGGAGCGGTCCGTTGTGACAGGTGACGCACTGGCCCTTGCCGATGAAGATGCGCAACCCGTTCACCTCCCGTGGCGTGAGCTCTTGTGCCGTGACCGGCGGCTCGCTTCGCGGTGTCGGCGCAAGCACCTGCTCCAGGTAGCGATCGAAGCGCGACGGTCCATGGGCGAGAGTCTTCTCATAGGCCGCGATCGCCTTGCCAAGATTGGCGAAGATGCGGCTCGTCGACTCGCGAAGCGCCGGATCCATCGCGGCCCAGGCCACCTGCTCGGCCGGCGAACCGACCGGGCTGGCGTCATCCGGCAGGCCGGAGAGATCGGGCATGGGTTCGAAGACGGCCTCGTAGTCCATCCGGTAGTGATCCTTCAGCATCTTCACGTGACGGACGCGATTGCCGCCATGTTCCACCGCGTCCTCCAGGGGGCCGAGCGCCTGTGCCCAGGTGCTGTCCTTGCGTCCGTCCCAGAACAGCCACCTGGCATGGCCGGCGGCCACGATCGGCATCGACCGCCGGACGCCGATCCCGACGCCCTGGCCCACCGGCCGGCCGTCCTGGAACTGCAGTGCCGGGTCATGGCAGCTGGCACAGGAAACCGCCTGGTTGCGGCTGAAGCGTGGATCGTTGAACAAGCGGCGCCCGAGCGCAGCCGCCGCGGGACGATCCTCGACCGCATTCGACGGGTCCGAAGGCAGCGGTGGCAGCGCCTCGAGTCGGAGGGATGCAAGGACCGCGATCTCGTCGGCCGTCCAGCGGTCGCCTCGATCACGAGCCTCGCTGCCGTCGGCGCGATCGCTGCCCAGCGACATGCCGGCCGCGAGCAAGGCCAGCATGAATGCCGGCAGCAAGGCGGCGGCGCGGCCGGCAAGCCCGCGCAGCCCGCCGGACGAGCTCCTGCGAATGATCTCCACCAGCGGCCTCCTGCGATCAGTTCGAGGCAGCCGGCGCCGCAACCATGCGGTTGAAGGTCACCTTGTCCGAACCCTCGGCGGCCTCGATGGCGAGCTTGATCTCCCACCAGCCCGTCATGCTGAACTTCATGCCTTCGAGCAGGTAGGTGCCTGGCGCGAGCTCACGGGTGACCCGTGGCCGAGTCGGCAGGCCATGGCCATGCTGCGGCATGCCGCCGTCCACGCCGATTCGTGCCTGCGCCACCGGCTCGCCCGCCGGCGTTGCAAGCCGGACCTGCCAGGCGTGCAACTGATTGATGGCCGGCGCTTCAGCCGGCGGCTGCAAACTGACCCGGTACCTGCCGTCGGCCGTGGGACGGTCCAGCGACAGGTCCAGCTGCTGCGGCGGCGTCATGCAACCGGCGAGGGCAGCCAGGGTGATGAATCCAACGGTTCTTGCGACAAGGGGCGACATGGTGGGCTCCAGATGAGTTGCGAGGCGATGAAGTTTCGGTTCTGAACGAGGGGGTTGCGGATCAGCGGGCGCGTGCCTGGTGGTCATGAACGGCGGCGGCCGCCGCGTCGAGCAAGGCCTGCAGGTCCGGCGCGATCGGCATCGGCCGGAACGGGCTCACGTCGGCGCCGCCGGTATTGCCGGTCGGCACCCAGCCGAGTGCCGTTTTGCTGGCCGCGCCGACGACGCGCAGGACCTGTCCGGCGACTTCGCGCGGCCGGCGCTGGCGCAGCCCCCAGCGCAGCATCCGCCAGTGCACGCGGACATGCTCGACGGTCGATGCCTGGCCGAGCACATGGGCGCGCTCGAGATGGCGGAATGACTCGGCTGTCATGCCGAGCTTCTCGGTCTTGCCGGCCGCCTCGAGTTCGAGGGCGACCACGGGACGGATACGGGATGCGAATCGACTGCTGCGGAACATCGGCTTCTCCTGAAGACGGGGTGCTAGGATGTGGCGATTCTGGAGATGGCCGGGTTCGCCGGCTTGAACGAAAGGGCTGACATGCAACCGGCTCGCGCCGAAGGTCGCGTCCACTTCTGGCACGGCGGCGGCATCTGGATCGGCCGCGCCACCGGTCGCACCGGCTGCCATGCGCACCATGCGCTGCAGCTCGCGCTGGCCCTCGACGGCACCTGCAGGTTTCGCAGCGACCCCGACGGCGAGTGGTTCGAATCGCGCGGCGCCGTCATCCGCCCCGACCAGCGCCATGAGTTCGAGGTGTCGCAGGCCGTCGTTGCCCAGCTCTTCGTCGAACCGGAAACGCTGCAGGGAAAGACGCTCCTGCAGCGCTTCGCAACCGCCGAGATCACGCAGCTGCCGGAGCTGCAGCGGCAGGAGATCGCCGCGATCCTGCTGCGCGCCCATCACGAAGCCGCAACCGGGCCGGCGATGGTGGCGGCGGCGCAGGCGGCGATCGCCGTCCTGGCCGGTCCATGGGACACCGGGCACGCCGTCGACACGCGCGTGGCGAAGGCCGTCGCCTACATCCGCGCCAACCTGGTCGGGCCGTTGCCCCTGGGCGATGTCGCCGCCGCGGTCGCGCTATCGCCGGGGCGCTTTCGCCACCTCTTCGTCGCGGAGACCGGCGCCGCCTTCCGGGCCTACGTGCTGTGGCTGCGGTTGAACCGCGCGGTCGAGGTCGCCATGGCGGGACAGAGCTGGACCCACGCGGCACAGGCTGCCGGCTTCGCGGATTCGGCGCACATGACGCGCACGTTCAGGCGGATGATCGGCATGAACCCGGCGACCCTGATCAGGGCCTGACCTCAAAGGCTGCCGGTCAAGGCGGTGCGCACGAGAAGATACGCGACGAGCAGCAGCAGTGACACGTTGAGCGAGAAGGTCAGCTGTACGCCGGGCGCGCGACCGAGCGTGCCGGTGCGCAGGTAGCCGCACCAATAGAGCAGGCGCGCGGCGACGAAGAACAGGCATGCGATCGGAATCAGCCGCATCTGCGCCGGTTGCAGCAAGGTCGCCAGCGCCAGCAGGCAAAATGCCAGCCAGACGAACTGCTCGAGCGTGTTGGCCATCACGCGGCAATGGACCTGCAGCCGCTCGCTCTCGCCACCGAGCAGGGGATTGTGGGCGCCTTCGAAGAACCGGCGCGCCAGGATCACCAGGCACACCGCGGCATACGGCAGCATCGCCACGAAGATCCAGCGCAGGGTGAGCGCCAGCCGGTCGGCGAGTGATTCGACGCCGCCGGGCGCCGGCATGACGAGGTAGAGCGCGGCGATCAGCAGCGGCGTGCCTGGGACCGTCAGCCAGATCGAGCGGGCGATGAAGCGCTTTCGCGCCTCCTTGTCGCCGAGCGGATCGGCGGTCATCCGGGCGAAGCGGCGTGGCGAGGCACTGCTTGGCTCGAAGGGCTGGCGCGGCCAACCAAGGTGACGACCGCATCGGCGACGGCCTGCGCCTGCAGCCCGATCGTTCGCAGCAGGCCACCCGGCTGACGGATGTCGAAGCCCACGAAGTAAAGGCCGGCCAGACCGCCGGTGCCGATCGGCGCCGCGGGCAACCCCCGTTCGTCCAACGGCAGCTCCGTCCGCGGAAACAGGCGCTGCAGGTCGGCGCGATAGCCGGTGGCGAGGATGATGGCATCGCAAGCCTGCTCGCTGCCGTCGACGAAGCGGACGCCGGCCGGCGTCAGCGTCGCGATGTCCGGCCGGATGCGGATGTCGCCGGCCTTGATCCGCGCGACCGTGCCGATGTCGATCACCGGCGTGCGGCCGAAGCGCCGCAGGTCGCGCAGCGGCGAGGTCGGCGAGGTCCGCAGGCCCCAGCGGCCGAGATCGCCGACCGTCAGGTCGCGGAACAGCCGCGCCACCGCATCGCCCCAGGCCTCCGGCAGGCGCGACAGCATGATCGACGTCAGCTGCGTCGGCCGGCCCAGCACGTCCCGCCGGACGATATTCACCGGCGATCGCACCGACAGCGCCGTCGCGACCCCATGCTCGGCCAGGTCGAGCGCAATCTCGGCGCCGGTGTTGCCCATGCCGACCACCAGCACCTGCCGCCCCTGCCATCGCGACGCATTGCGATAGTCGC
This sequence comes from Pseudomonadota bacterium, assembly GCA_023441105.1. Next base: position 7,357 of record JAEZQX010000460.1, read on the forward strand.
GGCTGTGGATGATCGTGCCGGCGAAACCATCGCTGCCGGGCAGTTCGGGAAGCAGCGGATGCGCGTTGGCACCGGTGGCCAGCACCACCGCCCGCGTGAGGAAGGCTCCGCCGGTGGCGGTCCGAGTCTCCCAGCGTCCGTCGGCTGCCGGCAGGATCGTCGTCGCCTCCGCGCCCAGCCGCGGCGCGATGCCGAAGCGGGCGGCATAGGCGCCCAGGTAGTCGACCATCTGCGCGCGCGTGACATAGCGCGGGTAGTGCTCGGGAAAGGGCATGCCTGGCAGCGCCGACTCCTGCTTCACCGTGTGCAGGCACAGCCGGTCGTAGTGGCCACGCCAGGAGGCGCCGATGTCTTCGGCCTTCTCGATGACCGTCGCCGGCAGCCCGCGGGCGGCAAGGCTGCCGGCCACGGCGAGGCCGGCCGGGCCGGCGCCGACGATGAGGATGTCGCCGTTCACGAGGCCGCGGGTACCGTTCCCTGCACCGCCCAAGCCCTAGCCATCATCCGGATCGAGCCGTCGGGGTCCGCCGCGAGCCTGTCCTGCAGCGCGTCGCGGATCGCGGCCTGGGTGGCGTCGGGCAGCGACGCAAGATAGGTGGGCGCTGCACCCTGGCGGCCGAGAAAAGGGCACCAGTAGTCGTCGAAGTCACGGAACACGGTCGGAATCTCGATGCCGCGAACCGAGATCGACACCAGCCCGGCACGTTCGAACAGCGCCCGCAGCGGCCCAGGCTGGCACAACGGAAAGCGCTCGGCCTGGTCGAGCCCGGCCCCGGCCGGCGCCTGCTCGACCGCGACATCCCAGAAGTGGCGCATCATCTGCATGCCGTCGGCGTAGTCCCAGACGTAGAGGCCGATCTTGCCGCCGGGACGGGCGACGCGCCGCATGCCGTGGGCCATGGCGTCGGCATCGGCCACGAAGTTGAGCACCAGGCCGGAAACGGCGACATCGACCGTCGCCGCCGACCAGGGCAGGGCGCAGGCATCGCCAACCTCGAACTGCACCCGGGCATCGGCCAACCCGCTTCGCGCCTCGGCCAGGTAGGCGTCGGACTTGTCGAGCGCCCGCACCGTAGTCGGGTCCGCCTGCTGCAGGATGCAGCCCGTCATGGCACCGGTCCCGCAGCCGACATCGGCCCATTCCAGCTGGCGATCCACGGCCAGCCAGTCGATGAACTGCGCCGCGACGCGCCGGCTCCAGCGTCCGACGTAACGCTCATAGGCGCTACCCGAGCTCCAGTTCTCCTTCGCCGATTCGCCCATCGAGTGGCTCCTTTTCGTCGTCGGGAAGCGGGACCGCCTGCTGGCGACGGGGCGCCGGGTCGGGGCCGCGCGTCGAGATCGCAAGCATGCCTGCACCCCGGGAAGTTCTCAATGGCTCGCCGTGCGCCAGGCAGCTATCCCACCCGGCGCTGGAACCACTCGGGACGAGCCGGTGCCGGCACCGGCGGCAGCCCCGCCGGCAGTCGCTGGCGGACCTGCTCTTCGACGAACGACCGGAAGTGGTCCAGGAAGGCGCGCACGCGGGGCTGCCGTACGAGGGACTTGCGCACCAGGCCAATCAGCGGCGGCGAATTCTGTCCCTCCCATTCCAGCAGGACCGGCTGCAGCTTGCCGGTGCGAAGCGCATCGGCGGCAGTCAGGTCGTTGATCCGGCCAAGCATATGGCCGGCGAGCACGGGGGCGTCGAGCGCACCGCGATCGTCCCCGATCAGCATCGGGCGAACCTGCACCTCCGCTCGCTCGCCTGCGCGCGTGAACACCCACCGATCCAGCACTTCGCCGAAAGGCGTGCGAAAGATCGCACTCGGAAGGTCCGCGAGGTCTTCCGGCCGCGTCGGGAGGCCATGGCGCGTCCAGAAAGCGGGGGTCGCAACGACCAGCCAGCGCGTATGCGCGAAGGTGCGCACGATGGCGTCCTGCGGAACAGGCCAGCCGAACTGCAGCAGGATGTCGGCGCCCAGGCCGACCAGATCCCGGCTGCTGCCCGGATCGCGAAGGTCGATCAGCACGTTGGGGAAGACCGCATGAAAAGAGCGGAGCGCCTGCGCCAGGAGAAACCGGGTCACGACGCCCTGAGAAGCCACCACGATGGTTCCGGCCGGTGAACGCTGGGCATCGCGCAAGCCGCTCTCGGCATCGGCGAAGTCGGACAACAGCCTGCGCACTCGATCCACATACAACTCGGCATCGCGCGTTGGCCGTAGCGCCTTGCCGTCCCGGTGCAACAGCGAGACGCCCAACTCCTTCTCCAGCGCGCCGATCAGCCGGTGAACCGAAGGCACGGCAACGTCGAGGTGCCTCGCCGCGGCGGCGAAGGTCCGGTGGTCGATGGCTGCCATCAGGTATTCCATCGCGCGCAGCTTGTTGATCCCCACGGCCGGACCCGCTTCGTTAGCAGGATGCTAATGCTACTTTGCGGCGGCCCGGATTGTCGCGGGGGTATGCCAGGGCGCAAGATGCCTCACACCACAATGTCTGGAGGCTCGCATGGCGACGCGCAGGGACATCATCCGGCAGATCCTGCTGGGCTCTCTCACCGGGCTCACCGCCCGCGTCGGCGCTGCTGGCGCGCAGCTACGATCCCTGCAACTGGTCGTGCCGACCTCGCCGGGAAGCCAGCCTGACCTCATCGCCCGCTGGCTGATCGACCCGCTATCGCGGCGCGCTGGCGTGCCGGGTATGGTTCTGAATCGGCCTGGCGCCTCCGGCGCGATCGCAGCCGACTCGGTCCTGGCCGCGCCGCCAGAAGCCGGCACACTGCTGCTCAGCGGACTGGACGCCGTCGCCTACTCGCACCTGAACAGCGAGCGGCGCCGCCTCGACCCGCTGGTCGATTTCATCCCGGTCGGCGCCGCGAGCCGCGACTCCTGGCTGCTGGTGGTTTCGAAGGACTCGCAGATCACGGAAGTCGCCGCACTCGCCGCCTCCTCTCGCCATGCGCCACTCACCTACGCAAGCGCCGGCGAAGGCTCCACCCCCCATCTCGTGACCGCGAAGTTCGTGCGCGATCTAGGCCTCGCCGCGACGCACGTCCCGTACAAGCAGAGCTTCCTGCCGGACCTGATCGCGCGACGTATCGACTTCGTCATCGCGCCCACGCCCGCCATGCTGCCGCAGGTCCGTGCCGGGCAGCTCAGGGTGCTCGCTTCGCTGACGGACGAACGACTCGCCGTAGCGCCGGAGATCCCCTCGATCCGGGAGCTCGGGTGGCCGGAGCAGGTGTTCCATGCCGGGCTATTCCTTTTCGCACCGTCGGCGCTTTCCGCCAGGGCCCGCGACATCAACGGCTGGCTGGTGGACGTGGTCCGGCAGGCGGACATCAGGGCACGCTACAAGGACGCGGGCATCGAACCGGTCGAGGAGGATGTGGCGCAGGTTGGCGCTGCTGTCGCGGCGCGCCTGCGCAGGATGGACGCGATGCGCGAAGCCGTCTTCGGCCGCCGGCAGTCGCACCGGCGCCTGGACCGCTTGGCTCCTCAGACACCCGCACGCTCGGTCGCTTGAAGAGGCGGCCATGTTCGGAGAGGCGCCCCCTGCCATCGCCTTTCGCATCGGGCGTCGCCCTCGTATACTGGTCTCGTCGACGGCATCTTGCTTCCACCTCACGGGGAGGAAGGGTCATGAGATCGAGACGACATGAGGCCATGTGCGTTGCAATCGTACTGGCCGCGCTGAGCGGATGTGGTGGCGGCGGGGCCGGTGACGAGCCCCCTGCCGAAGCAAACCCATCGACGCCGGCGCCCTCGCCAGCGCCCGCCCCGGCGCCGAACCGCACGCCGAGCCCGCCGCCTATGAACCAGCCCGGCTACTAGCATCGGCCATGGCTCCCCCTTCCCCTCGCACGGCAATCGCCTGGCGCAGTCGCGCGCGGCTGCAGGCGCTAGACTCCGTGCATGGGTTCAGCGGACGACGCCATCACCATCCACCTCGACGGCCGTGACGTCGACATCTCGCATCCCGACAAGCTCCTGTTCCCCGCCGCCAAGGTCCGCAAGCTCGACCTGGTGAACTACTACCTGGCGGTGGCGGAGGGCGCCTTGCGCGGCGCCGGCGGCCGGCCCTGCGTGCTGGTGCGCTATCCGAACGGCATCGGCGAGGAGTTCTTCTTCCAGAAACGTGCCCCGGCCAAGCGGCCGGATTGGCTCGACATCGCCTCGATCCGCTTTCCCTCCGGCCGCAGCGCCGACGAGGTCGTGCCGCGTCATCCCGCCGACCTGGCCTGGATGGCCAATCTCGCCTGCCTCGAATTGCATCCGCATCCGGTGCGCGCCGACGACCTGGAGCATCCCGACGAACTGCGCATCGACCTCGACCCGGTACCGGGCATCGAATGGCCGCAGATCAGGGAAGTCGCGCGCATCGTGCAAGAGGCGCTGGCGGAGCTCGGGCTCATCGGCTGGCCCAAGACCTCGGGGTCGCGCGGCCTGCACGTGCTGGTCCGCATCGAGCGCCGCTGGACCTTCGACCAGGTGCGCCGCGCGGCGCTGGCGCTGGCCCGCGACGTGGAGCGCCGCGCGCCGCAACTGGCCACCAGCGCCTGGTGGAAGGAGGAACGTCGCGGAGTCTTCATCGACTACAACCAGAACGCCAAGGATCGCACCGTTGCCTCCGCCTACTCGGTGCGGCCGAAGCCCGACGCGCGCGTCTCGACGCCGGTGACCTGGCAGGAGCTGGAAGACTGCGATCCCGCCGACTTCACCCTCTGGACAGTGCCGAAGCGCCTGCAGGCAAGCGGCGACCCGCATGCGGCCATCGATGCCCATGCCGATTCGCTGGAGGGACTGCTGGAGCTGTCGGCCCGGCATGAGGCCGAAGGCGAGGGCGACGCACCCTGGCCGCCGCACTATCGCAAGGCCGCCGGCGAACCCAGGCGCGCACCACCCTCGACCGCGCGCTCCGCGGGTGCAGCGGGTGCGGCGGGTTCCAAGGCCACGGCGGCACGGCCCAAGGCGCCGCTGATCGAGGTCGCGCGGGCCGATCGCGAGGAGGACGCGGTCGCCGCCGCGGAAGCGTGGAAGGCCAGCCATCCCAAGGCCGCCGCCCACCTGGAACCGGCCGATGTGCTCGTCGACCGCATGCGCGGCCGGTCGTCGCTGTGGTACCGGGTGCGGATCAACCTGACGCGCGTGCCGCCACGGTTGCGGCCGAAGGTGCCCAAGGCCTCATAGCCATCCCGAATCATGTCTTGCCCGGATACTCCGCGCGGCGCAACTGCGTGGCCAGGTGCACCGCGTTGCGAATCATCATCGCGGTGGCATTGGCCGTCTTCTCCGGCGGCGGATCCCTGTCCTTGTAGTCGACTTTCTGCATCGCCTCGCCCACCCAATAAGTCATGGCGTTCGCGGCGAGGCTGAAGCCGACGTCGTTCAGGGCCTGGAACATTTCCGCGGCGACGTGATGCGCGCCGTCCTCGTTGCCGACCACGGCGACGCAGGCGACCCGCCCATAGGAGGGCATCCGCCCCTGGTCGTCCGTCTCGCTGAGGAAGGCGTCCATGCGCTCGACGACCCGCTTGGCGACGCTGCCCGGCTGCCCCATCCAGATCGGCGTGCCAAGCACCAGGATGTCGGCCTCGAGGATGCGCCGGCGCAAAGCCGGCCAGTCATCGCCGGGACCTTCATCCGAGGTGACGCCGGGCAACACGTTCAGTGGCGCCACCCGCACGCTCTCGAAGGAAACACCGTGGGTCTTGAAGGCTTCGCCGATCCGAGCCAGCAAGAGCCCGGTCGAGGACTCCTCGTCGTTGCGCTTGAGCGTGCAGTTCAAGCCGATCGCACTCAACATCGGTCGATCCTCCGCAAGGTCAGGAAGTGCCTGCGGCCGCAATCCTTGTACCCATCGTGCAGCCGCTCAGGTGTTCAGGCGTTGAGGCGCTCAGGCGCCGAACACCTTGGCCAGCTCGTACGGCGTCGTCACCTCCAGCTGGTCGTAGCGGCAGTCCTGCGGCGGCTTGTCGGGACGCCAGCGCACGAACGTGGTGGCGTGCCGGAAGCGGTCGTTCTGCAGGTGGTCGTAGCGCACCTCGCAGACACGCTCCGGCCGCAGCGGCTCCCAGCTCAGGTCCTTGCCGCCGCTCCAGCGGCTCTGCGCCCCGGGCATGCGCTGCGCATCGCCCACCTGGGCGTTGCCCCAGTCGCGCCAGGGATGATCGGCCATCCCGCCCTCCCGCAGCGGCGCGAGCTCCTGCAGCAGCTGCTGCCGCACCGCCATCTTGAACGACGAGGTGACACCGACGTGATGCAGCACGCCGGCGTCGTCGTAGAGGCCCAGCAGCAGCGAGCCGACGGCGTCGTCGCGATCCTTGTAGAGGCGGAAGCCGGCCACGACGCAATCCGCGGTGCGCACGTGCTTGATCTTGAGCATGGCGCGCTTGCCGGGCTGGTAGGTGGCCGACTCGAGCTTCGCCACCACGCCGTCGAGGCCCGCGCCCTCGAACTGCGCCAGCCAGCGCTCGGCCATCGCGCGATCGCCGGTGACCGGCGTGAGATGCAGCGGCGGCCCGGCGCTGCCGAGCAGGCGTTCGAGCCGCACCCGTCGCTCGGCCTGGGGAATCGCCATCGTCGAGCGACCGCCCGCGCCGAGCAGGTCGAAGGCGACGAAGCGGGCCGGCGTCTCCTGCGCCAGCTTTGCGATGCGCGACGCGGCGGGATGGATGCGCTGCTGGAGCGCATCGAAGTCGAGGCCGCGCGGCGACGCCACGACGATCTCGCCGTCGAGCACGCAGTCTGCCGGCAGGATCTCCCTGAGTGCCTTCTCGAGCTCCGGGAAGTAGCGGTTGAGCGGCTTCAGGTCCCGGCTCTGCAGCAAGGTCTGTTCGGCGGTGTTGAAGACGATCGCCCGGAAACCATCCCACTTGGGTTCGAACAGGAAGCCGGGATCCGTCGGCAGCGCGTCCGCGATCTTCGCGAGCATCGGTTCGATCGGTGGCGAGGGCAACGGTTCGGCGGACATGCTCGGCCTGAGGCGGCAAATTCAGTGCATGATGGGGGCGACACCCGATGATCCGCGATCATCGGATCCCGGCCCTTCGAGAAACCCTACGCAGGAGAAACCCGCCATGTCTCGATTCCTTCGCCGCGCCGGCTCGTGCCTTGCCCAGGTCGCGCTCGCTGCTGCCTTTGTCGGCGTCGGCGGCACCGCCACGCCTGCGGCCGCCGGGCAGCGCCTCGACCGCATCAACGAGAGCAAGGTCCTGCGCGTCGGTACGCCCGGCGACTACCGGCCTTTCGCCATCAAGTCGGGCGACGGCTACAGCGGCCACGACATCGACCTGATCGAGCAAGTCGCCAGGGAGCTCGGGGCGAAGATCGAATACGTGCCGACCACCTGGAAGACGCTGCTGCCCGACCTGCAGGCCGACAAGTTCGACATCGCGGTGGGCGGCATCACCCGCAACGTGGCGCGGATCGGTGCCGCCGACATGCTGCCGGGTTACGCGCCATTCGGCAAGGTCGCCCTCATCCGGGCCGAGCACAAGAACCGCTTCACCACGCTCGACAGCCTCAACCAGCCGGACGTACGGGTGATCAAGAATCCGGGCGGCACCAACGAGCAGTTCGTGCTCGCCAACCTCAAGAACGCGCAGGTCGTCACGCACGAGAAGAATGCCGAGATCCCGGGTCTGATCGCCGAAGGCAAGGGCGACGTGATGATCACCGAAACCTACGAGGCCCTGCACTACGCCCGCACCGACCCGCGCCTGGCGGCCGCCTTCATCGATGCCCCGTTGACGCCGCCGAACACGCTCGGCTTCCTGCTGCCGAAAGACGACGCCGATTACGGACGCGTCATGCACTTCGTGTGGGGGCTGCTGGAGGAGCGGGGAATGGTGAAAGGCGCGGCGCAGAAGTGGCTGAAGTAACGGGTGATCGCCAGCTGCTCGGCCCGGACCGTCAGGCATCGACTATTCAGCGGACGAACCTCCATTCCATCGATCACGGCCCGCCCAGAATGGGCACTGGGGACATTCCTCCCCTTCCGGATAGTCGACCCCTTCTTCATGCGGGCACCCGATGATCCGACCAGCCGATGCAACCGTCCGCGCCGCGTGCGACTGGATGAAGCTGAGAATGGCTTCCGCGATCTGAGGATCGGCACGCACGTCGGCGCTCGACGAAAACCACCGCTCCAGCACGCCGACCTCTATGCCTTCTCCTTCGATCAAGCCCACCGAAACCTTGGTTGCCCGCGTGGCATCCGGCCCATAGTAGGCTACGGTTGCTATCGGATAGCCACGAAAACCTTCCCTTACCTTCTTGGCGAGCCTCTCCTTGTTCCTCCGTTCCTTGAGAGACATGGCCGCTCCTCAAGCTTGCTTGCCCACCATCCGCGCGATCGCCAGCGCCTCCGCCCGCGTCTCGCCGCTCGCAACCGGCTTGCCGGCGCGCCGATACCAGTAGCCGGCGTTTGCCAGGTCGCCCTCGACCCGGTGCAGCCACGCATGAACCCAGGCGCTGTCCCGGTCGTCCTCGACCTGGACGATCTCGTGCGCTGCCTTCCAGTCACCGCGCAAGCCATGCCAGAGCGCGCGCAACGGCGGCGCGGCGTCGGCCGGTGGATTGCCCTCGGCGAGGCTGGATTCGAAGTCGTCGCGAGCGGCTGCCGTCATCGCCGGTTCTCCCAGTTATTCCCGATCACCTCCCCGGCTCAGCCTTGCGCCGCGGCGATCCGTCGCACCGCCTCCAGCGTATCCGCCTCGTCGGCCGACTTGTCATCGCGATAGCGCTTGACTCGCGCCAGGCGCAGCGCCAGTCCACCAGGATAGCGCGAACTCGCCTGCAGGTCGCTGAAGGCGATCTCGACGACCAGCTCGGGGCGGACATGGACGGTCGCCCGGTCGCGATGGGTCTCTCGTTCCAGCAGCGCCTCGGTCTGCCAGTCGAGCATCGCGTCGGTCAGGCCCTTGAACGTCTTGCCGAGCATCACGTAGCGGCCGGTGGCCGGGTCGAGCGCGCCGAGGTGCAGGTTCGACAGCTTGCCGGTGCGCCGGCCGTTGCCCCATTCGGCGGCGATCACGACCAGGTCCAGCGTGTGCGCCCGCTTGATCTTGAACCAGCTGGCGCCGCGGTTGCCGGCTTCGTAGATCGAGTCGAGCGACTTGGCCATGACGCCCTCGTGCCCGGCCGCGATCGCCTCGTCGTAGAACCGCTGCGCGGCAGCAGCGTCACCGGTCACGAGCCGCGGGAAGCGCAGCGCTTCCGGAACCGCGTCGGCAAGCGCATGCAGCCGGTCGCGCAGCGACAGGCCGATCAGCTCCCGGCCGTCCAGCAACAGGCAATCGAAGAAGAAGGCGCGGATCGGCAGCTCGCCCATCATCCGCTCCACATCCAACCGGCGGCCGAAGCGGCGCATCGTCACCTGGAAGGCATGCGGCCGGCCGGCGGCGGTGAAGGCGATCGCTTCGCCGTCGAGGATCAGCTCCTCTGCCGGCAGTGCGCGCGCGGCGGCGACGACCTCGGGCACCGCCGCGCTCACGTCGTTGAGGGCCCGGGTGTAGATCCGCACGTCGCTGCCGCGCTTGTGGACCTGGATCCGGGCGCCGTCCATCTTCCACTCGAAGTCGGCCTCGGCGCCAAACGCCGCCAGCGCCTCGTCGACGTCCGCCGCTGTCTGCGCCAGCATCGGCGCAACCGGCGAGAACAATTGCAGCCTGAACGCTTCCAGCCCGGCGGCGCCGCGCGTCAGCGCCGCCTGCGCGAGCGACCCGAGCCCCCCGGCGAGCATTGCCGCGCGCCGCACGGCGGCCACCGGCAAGGCCGAGGCCGCTGCGATCGCATCGACCATCACGCCCGCAAGCGCGCCCTGGCGCAGCTCGCCGACGATCAGGCGCAGCAGGAAATCCTGCTCGGCTTCGGTCGCGACCGCGAACAGCTCGCGAAGAACGTCCGCGCGCTGGGCGGCGGACCCGGCGCCGCGTTGACCGGCGATCCTCGTGAAGCAAGCATCGACGGCTCGCAGCGACAAGGTCCCGGCCGCGGCGGCCGGCACGTCGGCGGCAGCTGTCAGGCTGCGGTAGCCGAGCCCGATCTTGCCCTGAGGCAGGAGGCCGGTGAGCCAGGCGACGGCTATTTCGATCTCGTCGGCGGCGAGGGCTCGCAGGAACGCGGCCAGCCCGGCGACCTTCGCCAGTCGGCTGCGGCTGCTGCCGATTGCGCGCGACGTGTCGACCAGAGAGGCAAGACTGGTGGTGCTCATGGGCTCGAGCATACGCGAGCGGCGCCGCCCGACATCGATCCGCCGGTTCGGCGGGCGCCAGCCCCCAGCTCGGAAAGGAGCGCCGCCGCCCCGGTGGCGATCGGTTAGGATCGAGCGCATGACCGATCCTCGTACCTGCGATGCCCTCATCGTCGGCGCCGGCCACAACGGCCTGGTCTGCGGCGCCTACCTGGCCGCCGCCGGGATGAAGGTGACGATCCTGGAGCGCCGCGACGTGGTCGGCGGCGCGGCCGTCACCGAGGAGTTCCATCCGGGCTTTCGCAATTCGGTGGCGGCCTATACCGTATCGCTGCTCCACCCCAAGGTGATCCGCGACCTCGAACTGAATCGCCACGGCCTGCGCATCGTCGAGCGCGAGCTGTCCAACTTCCTGCCAACCGCCGACGGCCGCTATCTGAAGGTCGGCGCGGGCAGGACGCAGCCGGAAGTGGCGAAGTTCTCCGCGCGCGACGCCGAGCGCCTCGACGGCTACGCCGCGCGGCTGGACGTGATCGCGAACGTGCTGCGCGAGATGCTGCTGCGCACGCCACCCAACGTGGTGCAGGGCGACTGGCGCAGCGCGCTGCCGGAAGTCGTTCGCGCCGCGCAAGTGGGCACCAGGTTGCGGCGGCTCGACATGGTCGCGCGCCGCGACCTGCTCTCCCTGTTCGCAACCTCGGCCGGCGACTATCTCGACGGCTGGTTCGAGAGCGACCCGATCAAGGCCGCTTACGGCTTCGACGGCATCGTCGGCAACTATGCCAGCCCGTACACGCCGGGCTCGGCCTACGTGCTCCTGCATCACGTCTTCGGCGAGGTCAACGGCAGGAAGGGCGCCTGGGGGCATGCCATCGGCGGCATGGGGGCGATCACGCAGGCGATGGCCAGGACGGCCATCGCACGCGGCGCCGAGATCCGCTCCGCTTGTCCGGTGCGGGAGATCCTGATCGAGCAAGGCCAGGCCGTCGGCGCGGTCACCGAAGCCGGCGAGGCATTCCGTGCGCGCGTAGTGGTCTCCAACCTGAATCCGAAGCTGCTGTACGGTCGGCTCATCGATCCGGGTGCGCTGCCGACGGATTTCCGCGAACGCATCGCCCGCTGGCGCTGCGGCTCCGGCACCTTCCGCATGAACGTGGCGCTGTCGGAGCTGCCTGACTTCTCCTGCCTGCCGGGCAAGACGCGCGCCGAGCACCATACGGCAGGCATCATCCTCGCGCCCACCCTCGGCTACATGGAGCAAGCTTTTTTCGATGCCCGCCTGCACGGCTGGTCGCGCAGTCCGATCGTCGAGATGCTGATCCCCTCGACGCTCGACGACAGCCTTGCGCCGCCGGGCGCGCATGTGGCCAGCCTGTTCTGCCAACATGTCGCGCCGGAGCTGCCCGGCGGCGCGTCCTGGGACGATCATCGCGACACGGTCGCCGACCTGATGATCGACACCGTCGACCGCTACGCGCCCAACTTCAAGGCATCGGTCCTCGGTCGCCAGGTCTTCAGCCCGCTCGACCTCGAACGCACCTTCGGTCTGGTCGGCGGCGACATCTTCCACGGCGCGCTGAGCCTGGACCAGATGTTCTCGGCCCGGCCGGTGCTGGGCCACGGCAATTACCGCGGACCGGTGCCGGGCCTCTACATGTGCGGCGCCGGTACGCATCCGGGCGGTGGCGTCACCGGCGCGCCGGGTCACAACGCGGCGCGGGAGGTGCTGGTGGACCTGCGCCGGGGGAAGTTGCGCGGCGGCGGCGCGTAGCGGGCACGCCCGCTCGCCTTGACTCAGCGCCCTGACTTGAATGGATTGACGATCCGCAGCCTGCCCTCGATGACTTGCCCGTGCTGCAAGTCTTCCGTCCAGAGGATGTCGCAGTCCGCCAACAGAGCCGACGCGATGATCATCGAATCAAAGATGGAGAAGCCGTTGCGTTCCGCGATCGCGATACCCAAGTCGTGCGTCTCGACCGTCAGCGATCGGACGTCCAGGAGTTCTCGCAAGATGCCGAGGAAGTGCCGCATTTCTGTCCACGACATCGCCATCTTGCGGCGAGCGACATTGGCCACCTCGTTCAACACCTGGATACTGATCGTACCGCCGGTCGCGACAAGTGCCTCGGCGCGATCTGACTTGGTGTCGTCCGCCGCGCCCAGGTACAGCAGCACGTTCGAATCCAGGAAGCTAGCGGCCATTCGCTTCGTCCCGGTCGAACTTGAAGTCCGCAGGCAGGCGGCCTCGGTAGCCGCGCAGTCGTTCGAGAAGCTCCTGGCGACCGGGCTTACGCGAAACACCGAAAGCCCGTTCGCCGTTGACGTGAACGACGATCTCATCCCCCTCTTTCAGACCGAGGGCCTCGACGACCGCGGCAGGTAGACGGATGGCGAGGCTGTTTCCCCACTTGGCGACTTGCATCGTCGACCTCCCGACTGGATATACACCGGACGATTGTATATCAGGACGTCGTGGGGTTCCGGTCCTAGGGTGAATGGGGGAATTCGAGCGCCGTCAGCGGGCAGCACTCGGGAGCACCGCTACCGCCGCGCCCGCCCCGCCCGTACCGCACTCGCCATCCGGCAGCAGATCGCGAACGCCTGCTGCAGCCCCTCGATCTGCGCCATCCCCTTGCCGGCGATATCGAAGGCGCTGCCGCTGGCCGAGGTCGCCACCGGCACCGGCAGGCCGCCATGCAGGGTGACGCCCTGCTCGAAGCCGAGCAGCTTCATCGCGATCTGCCCCTGGTCGTGATACATCGACACCACCGCATCGAAATCGCCGCGGCGCGCCGCCACGAACACGGTATCCGGCGACCACGGTCCGCTCGCCTGCACGCCCTCGGCCTGCATGGCGCGGATGGCCGGCTCGATGATCTCGATCTCCTCGCTGCCGATCGAGCCGCCGTCGCCGGCCTGCGGATTCAGTCCGGACCCCGCGCTCCGCGGTGTGGTGACGCCGGCACGGCGCAGCGCCTGGTCGATGATGCGGACCGCATCGCAGACGGCTTCAGGGGTGATCAGGTCGGCCACCTCGCGCACCGGCACATGCGAGGTCACCCGCGAGGTCCACAGCTTGCCGGTGATGTTGAACTCGCAGACGAAGCCCTGCACCGAAAGGCGCTGCTGCATGTAGCGCAGCTCGTCTTCCGCCGTCATGCCACCCATGCGCAGCGAATGCTTGTTGAACGGCGCGAACACGATGCCGTCGCACACACCGGCCTCCACGGCCTGCAGCGCCGCATCCAGCGAGGCCAGCACCGAGCGGCCCGCCTCCACGCTGCAGGCGCCGAGCGGCGGCGCCTTGCCGGCCAGGACATCGCCCGCGATGAACAGGAGTCGGCCGGCCTGCGGCGCCTCGTCCGCCGAGGGCAGGCGATCGATGGCAGTGACCGGCAGCCGCCCCTGCCCGACGATCTGCTCGCCGGTCTGCAGCACGATGGGATCGGCGAACACCACCAGCTCGGCCATGGCGCGATTGGCCTCGCGCTGCAGCAGGCGAACCGCCATTTCCGGGCCGACGCCGGCGGGATCGCCGGGGAGTATCGCGATGCGAGGTACGTTGGTGCTCATTCGGTGGTGCTCATTTGATGTTGCTCACTCGGCCTTGATGTTCGCGGCCTTGACCAGAGCGCCGTAGCGCTCGAATTCCTTCCGGTTGAACTCGGCGAACTCGGCCACCGTCATCGGCTCGGTGCTGCCGCCGAGGCCGCTGATCCTGGCGCGGACGTCCGGATGCTTGTGGGCGTTGGCCAGCGCCTCGCTTAGCCGTTTGGTCACCTCGTCCGGCACGCCGGCGGTCGTGAGCAGGCCGTACCAGGTGGCGACGTTGGCTCCTTCGATGCCTTCCTCGGCCAGCGTCGGCACGTCCGGCAACTCGCTGAGGCGCTTGTCGTTGCTCACCGCCAGCGGGCGGAACTTGCCGGCCTTGATCTGCGACATCGCCGACGAGATCGAGTCCAGCATCATCTCGACCTGCCCGCCGATGATGTCGACATGCGCCTGCGAGCTGCCCTTGTAGGGGATGTGGATGGCCTTCGCGCCGGTGGCCAGCGCGAACGCCTCGCCGGCGATGTGCTGGGTGCTGCCGATGCCGGATGACGCGTACTTGAACGTGCCCGGCTTCGCCTTCATCGCCGCCACCAGGTCCTTGACCGACTTGTACGGCGAATCGACCGCCACCACCAGGATGTTCGGCATGATCGCCACCAGGCCGATCGGCTGCAGGTCCTTCTGCGGGTCGTACTTCAGCCGCAGCAGGTGCGGCGCGATGGCCTGGCCGGTGTTGGTGGCGACCAGCAGCGTATGGCCATCGGGCTTGGCCCGCGCGGTCAGCTCGGCAGCGATCGTGTTGGAGGCGCCGGGGCGGTTCTCGACCACGAACGACTGCTTCATGTCCTGCTCGAAGCGGGCCGCCAGCATCCGCGCCAGGATGTCGGTCCCGCCGCCGGCCGAGGCGCCGACGACGATGCGCACCGGCTCGGAGGGATAGGCCGAGCCGCCCTGGGCCGCAGCCACGCCCACGATCCCGAGCTGCAGCGCGGCCGGCAAGGCGATCGCGGCCAGCAATCGCCGGCGGGTTCCCTTCATCTTCACCATCACCGTCATTCGTCGTCTCCTCGTGGGTTGTCACGGCGCATCCGTTCTCTTGCAAGCATAGACTGCTCGAGGATTCCGATCCAATGGCATTTGGACAATCATCCATATACTTTCCGATATGGCACAGGCACCGAACGCGGCCGGACCCGACCTCGCCATGCTGCTGCGACTGCGCACCCGGCAGCTGGCCCTCGCCACCCTGCTGGACGCCGAACGCAACCTCGGCCGGGCGGCCGCTGCCCTGAACATCAGCCAGCCGGCGGCCAGCAAGCTGCTGCTGCAGATGGAGGACACCCTGGGCGTGCGGCTCTTCGATCGACTGTCGCGCGGCATGACGCCCACACCTTCCGGCGAGGTGCTGGTGCGCTATGCGCGCGGCGTGCTGGCGGACTTCGCGGCAACCCGCGACGAGATGGCCGCCATCGGCTCCGGGCTGCGCGGCACGCTGCGGATCGGCTGCGTGGCCGGGGCGGTGCCCGGGCTGCTGGCCAACGTGGTGCACGAGTACAAGGAGCGCCATCCCCGGGTGGCACTGAGCATCGCCGTGAGCACCAGCGACCGGGTGGTCGAGCAGCTGGCCGGCGGCGAGTTCGACCTGGTGCTGGGCCGCCTGCCGAGCCGCGTCCTGTCCGACGACTACCGGATCGTGCCGCTGCTCGACGAGCAGCAGGTGGTGGTGGTGCGGGCGTCGCACCCATTGACGCTGCGCTCGCGCATCACGCTGGACGATCTGGTCGGCTTCCCGCTGATCCTGCAGCCGAGCGGCTCACCGCAGCGCATGCTGTTCGAGTCGCTGCTGCGCGACGCCGGCATCACCCGGTCGCTCAACATCACCGAGACGGTGTCGACCATCGTCACCACTTCGCTGCTGGAGGTGTCGGACATGGTCGCGATCATGCCGAACTCGGTTGCCGCCCACTACGGCCGGCTGGGCCTGCTGTGCAGCCTGTCGCTGAACACCGTGCTGCGCGTGCCGCCGATCGGCCTGATCACGCGCGTGGGGCGCAAGCCGGCCGCGGCGGTCACGCGGTTCGTGAGGCTGCTGCGCAGCCGGTCCGGGCAAGCCTTGGCAACGCAGCCTCCCAACGTCAGTGGATGAGCTCACGGCCTGGTTGCCGCGAAGGGGTCCAGGATTCGTACATCGAAATGCTTGAAATCGCGCACATTCCGAGTCACGACCGTCAGTCCATGCACCCTGGCGACAGCGGCGATCATCGCGTCTTCGATCAGCGTCTCTGATCGCCGGTGCATGAGCCGGGCCCACTCCCGAAATGCCAAGGCGTCCATCGGAAGGACATTGAACGTGGCCGACACTCGGGCCAGCCAGGCATCGAGTGACACCGCCTTCGCCGGGTCCTGCTCGCGGGTGATTTCGATGCCGGCCTGAATCTCGCCGATGGTCACGGCACTGACATGAAGATCGGCGTCGTCGACGCCCTTCAACCATTGCAGGACGCCACCATGGGGCCGGACCCGTCGCAACTCGGAGACCACATTGGTATCGAGCAGGAACACAGGAGTCAGCCCAAGGCCGAAGGTGTCCGACGATGACGTGCGCCCCGGCTCGGCACCGGCACGTCCGTCCGGGCATCGTCATCCAGCAGCAGTTCCTTCAGGGTCGGACGGGCCGATGCCTGCAGGCGGTGCCATTCCGCCGCCGATACGAGCACGACCACCTCGACGCCCCGCTTGGTCACCAGCTGCGGACCCTCGGCGATACAGCGCTCGACCAGTTCGCTGAACCGAGCCTTGGCCTCCTGAACCGGCCACTTCCCCATCGCATTTCCTCCTGACTAGTCAGCTGACTAGTCTACTGCACTGATCGTCGGGAGGGAAGCCAGCGGCCTGAGACGGGGCGGTCAGGCGCCCGCGGCGGGGGGCCGGTGATCCGCCCACGGCGCCCGCCGCTCGATCACCGCGCCGATCCCCAGCAACGCCGGATCGCTCCACCAGCGGCCGACCAGTTGCACGCCGAGCGGCAGGCCGCTGCCCGCGAAGCCCGCCGGCAAGGTCAGGGCCGGATGCCCGGTGAGGTTGAACGGGTAGACAAAGGCCGACCAGCCCTGGCGGGTGCTGGTGGTGGACCAGTCGCCGATGGTGACCTTGTCGACTCCGACCTGGAAGTCCGCCGCCAGTCCCGGAATCGGCAGGGTCGGCGAGACCAGCAGGTCGTAGCGATCGAACAGCGCCTCGACCGTGCGATAGAGCCGGGTCCTCGCGAACTGCGCCTGGCGCAGCTCGACCGCCGAATGATTGCGGCCCTCGGCGATGAAGCGCCGGATGCTCGGGTCCATGCGCGCGCCGAACTCGGCCTCGAAGGGACCGTAGGAAGCCGCCTGCCCGGCCATGTAGACGATCCGCCCGGGTGCATCGACCCAGTCGATGGCGTCATCGCAGTCCTCGACGATGGCGCCCTCGTCGCGCAGCAGCGCCAGCATGCGCGCGGTCGCGGCCGCCACCTCGGGATCGACCGCCGCATTGGCCATCCGCGCGAGGTGCCCGATCCGCAGGCCCCGCAGCGAGGCGGGCGAAGCCGGCAGGCTGAAATCCAGCGTCTCGTGCTGCCGTGTCCACGGATCGCTGGCGGCCGGACCCTGGAGCACCTGCATCATCAGCGCCGCATCGGCGACGGTGCGGGTCAGCGGACCGGCATAGCCGTAGTTGGCGAAGGCGTCGCCGGCCTGCTCGAACGGCACCAGGCCCAGCGTCGGCTTCAGGCCGCCCACGCCGCAGGTGGCAGCCGGAATGCGGATCGAGCCGGCGCCGTCGGTGCCGAGACCGAGCGGACCAAGGCCGGCGGCGACCGCCGCGGCCGCTCCGCCGCTCGAGCCGCCGGCGGCGCACGATGTCTTCCAGGGGTTGCGGGTGATGCCGAACACCGGGCTGTCGGTGATGCCCTTGTGGCCGAACTCCGGCGTCGTCGACTTGCCCACCAGGATCGCGCCGGCCTCCTTCAGACGTTGCACCAGGATGTTGTCGCGCGCCGGCACATGATGCTCGAAGACGGCCGAGCCGTGGGCGGTGCGGATCCCGGCGGTGTCGAACAGGTCCTTGATGTTGACCGCCACGCCGGCCAGCGGCCCGACCGGCTCGCCGCGCTTCAGCCGCTCGTCCAGCGCGGCGGCGGCGGCACGGGCCTCGGCCTCGGTCACGGTGGCGAAGCAGTTCAGCGCCGGCTGCCACTGCGCGATGCGGGCGAGGATCGCGTCGATGTAGGCGACCGGCGAGAGCCGGCGATCGTGGATGCGGGCAGCGACTTCGGTCGCCGGAAGCCAGGCCAGGTTGTCGTCGTTCATCGGGAGGTTGCCGTCGCTGCGGCAGGCGTTTGGGAGGTCGCGCCGGCCACGGCGGCCGGCGTCTCGGGGAACAGGTGGCAGGCGACCTGCCGGCCGGGACCGGCGGTGCGCGGCAGGGGCGATTCGACCCGGCAGCGCTCCATCGCATGCGGGCAGCGCGGCGCGAAGGTGCAGCCGCCCGGCGGATTGACCAGGCTCGGCAGCT
>JAEZQX010000493.1 GCA_023441105.1 Pseudomonadota bacterium
CAACGGCTGGGGCCAGCTCGGCAACGGCAGTACCGTTGATTCGCCGGTCCCGGTGAGCGTCATCGGACTGGATTCCGGTGTCACTGCCATTGCTGCAGGGTTACGCCACACCTGCGCGCTCCTGGACGCGGGCGGGGTGAAATGCTGGGGCCACAATGGCGACGGACAACTGGGTGACGGCACGGGACTCGATTCGTCCACGCCTGTGGACGTGGCGGGATTGCCCTCGGGCATCGCCCACATCGACGCCGGTTGGTGCGGAATGTGCGCGCTGACCGGGGACGGCGCCGCGCTCTGCTGGGGAGACAACGAGTACGGCCGGATTGGCGACGGAACGACCGAGGACCGCTTCGCACCGGTGATGGTGACAGGGCTGGATGCGGGCGTACTCGCTATCGCCACCGACCACTTCCATTCGTGTGCGGTGACCGCCGGGCGCGCGCTCGAGTGCTGGGGCGACAACAGCTATGGCCAGTTCGGCAATGGGGCCTACGACGCCAGCCTGATACCCACGCCGGCAACGACGTTTGCTGCGCCCGTCGCGTCGGTCGTGACCGGGGAGGGCAATACCTGCTCGCTCTCCATGGCAGGACGCGTGCAGTGCGCCGGCAATGGCGAGTTCGGACACCTCGGCGATGGCAGCTGGCAAGGATTCAGCGCCAGCGCAGTCCAGGTCAGTGGACTGGACGCCGGCGTCGTACGGCTTGCCGGAGGCTCTTTGCATACCTGCGCGCAGCTCGTGGATTCCAGCCTGCGCTGCTGGGGAGAGGGCAACCACGACCAGTTGGGCAACGGCGTCCCGGTAGTGCGGACAAGCCCCGTGGATGTCGTCGGACTGGGCGCGGCGCAACAGATGGGCATTGGTTTGTGGCACACCTGCGGACTTTCCGCGGCCAATCCCCCGACGTGCTGGGGGTATAACCCCTACGGCCAGCTCGGCGATGGCACGGTCCTTCCGCACAGCCTGCCGGCTCCGGTCCAGGACATGGAGCCGGGAGCCCTCGCCATCGTGGCGGGTGAATCCCATTCTTGCGCCATCATTGCCGACGGCGCGGTCCGCTGCTGGGGCTACAACTCCGTCGGCCAGCTCGGAATCGGCTCGCTGGGCGGTTTCTTTTCATCGCCTGTTGCGCCCGACCTCGGCGCTCCGGCAACGATCCTGAGCGCGGGCACCGACCACACGTGCGCCGTAACCGATGGTGGCGGCGCGAAATGCTGGGGCCTCAACAATGCCGGGCAGCTCGGCGATGGGACAACCGCCTATTGGGCCGTACCGGTTGGCGTCAGCGGCCTTGGTGCCGGCGTGAGCGGTATCGCCGCAGGGAGCGAGCACAGCTGCGCCGTCCTGGACGCGGGCCACGTGACGTGCTGGGGTTCCAACTACTCGGGGCAGCTTGGCGGTGGTTCCTTCGAGGGCAGTCTCGTCCCCGTCGATGTGCCGGGATTGAGTGAGGTCGTGCAGATTGCGGCAGGAGACACGAGCACGTGCGCACTGGATCAGAATGGCGTGGTGACCTGCTGGGGCGACAACCAGGTCGGACTACGCGAAGTGGAAGGCATCGGCGGAGCGACGGCAATTGCCATGGGATGGAGTCATGCGTGCGCGCGGACGGCGACGGGTGGAGTCAAATGCTGGGGATACAACGGTGTTGGGCAGCTTGGCGATGGAACGGAAATTCACAGTCCCGAAGATCCCGTCGACGTGGTGGGACTGACCTCGGGTGTCGCGTCGATCTACGCTGGTGGAAATGCCACGTGCGCGATAACCGATGAAGGCGTCGCCAAGTGTTGGGGCGACAATGCCCTCGGCCAACTCGGCAATGGCGAAATCAGTTACGCGACCATTCCGGAGGACGTCATCGGATCGCCCTTCGGGGAGCAGATCTTCGCCGACGGGTTCGATTAGAAACACCCGGGACACGTCGCCCCTTGTCGGCATGCCGGCGAACATCTTGACGTTCGCCGGCTGCCGACATCATCGGGAATTGGCGGGCGCGCTTCCAGCGCCCGGTTGCGCCGCAGGCGCATCCCCCTCACCGCGCCGCGTTCACACTCATCGTCGCGTTGCGTGATGAATCCAGGTACTGCGCCGGATCACGCATGCCGGTGGTGTGGCACTGGCCGGTGACGTGGCCGCGGTTGATCGCGCCGGAGAGCTGCGCGCTGGCTTTTTCGGTGGTGCCGTCCTCCGGATCATCCAGCACCAGGTCGGTCGCGAACTGGCAATAGTCGTTGACCCACCAGTGCGTGGTCTTGAATGCGGTGCTGTAGTAGTTGACCTTCGCGCGCGCCCACGTCGGGATTCCTGCAAGCCATGCCGATGCGCCCGAGTACGTGAGGTCGGTCTGCGAGCCGCAGCCGACGCCGAACCAGTTGCCTAGCACGGCGAGGATGCCGGCGAGATTGGTGCCCTGGTAGGGCGTGCCGACCGACTGCAGCAGGCGGTTGCCGGTCGCGTTGTCGAGGCCGCTCCAGTAGTAGGTGTACAGGTGCAGCGCGGCCATGCCGCCCTGGCTGTGCGCCACGGTGCCGAACGAATTCCAGGTCGAGCCGAAGCTGCCCAGCAGGAGGGCGAACTGGTCGTTGCTGCGGTTCTGGTTGACGTCGAGGAAGGTGGCGGAATTGGCAAACTGCGATGACGGCCAGACGCCGCCCGAGCAGTAGCCGTGCACCAGGACAAGGCGCTGACCGGTTCCCATGGGCGCGCGCGTGTCCGGACGCGGCCCCATCAGCATGCCTTCATCGATCCGGATGCGGCTGGCATCGAACAGCCTGTTCCGGCTTGGTAGTTCTAGCGCGAGGCGGTCGGCCGTGGCGACGGCGACGGAATGATCCGGTTCCTCGATGCGCAGGTAGCGCAGCTCGAAGGGCGCCTGCGCGCCGGCAAGGTCGATCCAGCGCTCGTCGAGGCCGAGGCCGATCGTGCCATTCGCCGGCGCCACCATGCCGCCGATCCACGCAACCGGGATGGCCTGTCCCGTGGCATCGGTACCCCACACTTCCGCGAATGCCCGGTAGTGATCGGGCCCACCTGCCCGCACCTGCACGGGAACCTGCAGGAGGACACGGCTGACGTCGCTGCGCTCGGCGGTGACCCGGGCGGAGACGACATCGAGCGAGGGCGTTACTGCCTCCACCAGGTGTTCCGCCGTGCGCACGAACGCGCGGCCGTGGGCATCGCTGCCGCGCACCTCGACCTGCGCCGTATACGCACCGCCCGATTCCAGCGAGAAGTCCGCCCGGTAGAACCCGTCGCCGAGCGAACGATCCTCGTGCATCGGCCATTCGCGCGTGGCGCCGGCCGGATCGGTCACCCGCAACACGGCGCGGTCGACGCGCCCGGCCGCACTGCCGATCACCGCCCTGCGCGCATCCGCGGGCGTGCCGTCCAGCACCGCGGCAATCGCGAAGCGATCCCCCAGGCGCTGCGACGTGGCGAGCGGCCAGGACACCAGCTGCGTGCCCTCGTCGCCTTCCAGCAGCACGATGCCGGTGCTGGCGCCCGTGCTGGATTCCAGCACCAGCGGCAGCCTGTCGCCCGTGTAGCCATCGAACTCGTACGCCGTCGCCGGCACGCCAGCATTGCCCATGCCGAACACGGTCGCGACCGGCGCCTGCACCAGGCTCGTCGCCGGGACGCCACGCACCATCCCCGGGCGCAGCTGCCAGTTGCCCGACTCGCCTTCGCCACCAAACACCAGTGCCCGCACGCGCGCGCGGTCGACCGGCAACTCGCCCTGCCAGCGCGTGAGCGTGGTACCGGCAACCGGATCGAGTGGCACCGAAAGCAGCGCCGAATGCGAGTGGATCGCGCCTGCTTCGGGCGCGGGCGTCCGCATCGCTTCAAATTCCGAGGGCGGGCCGGCCAGCTGCTTGGCTGCCGCGGCGTCGAAGGGAACCGCATCCTGCGCGAAACACGGCGGTGCAAGGAACGCGGCAACGACGAAGACGAGCAAGGAACGCTGCATGCGAAATCTCCCCAAGTGCGTTGTGACAGGGCCGTGACGGCGACTGCGAAACGTGGCGTGCAGGCACTGCCGGCGCCATTGGACGGGTGATTGCTGCCGTATCGAGCCCCCACGGCGCGGCCAAGACTCCGCGCATGGGGAGGCGAGTGCAAGCCGCAGTGCGGCATGGGGAGTTTGGCGCGAGCCGCTCGCTCGCGCGCAGCATGGCTGTTAAGCCCTCCCCTTCAAGGGGAGGGTTTGGGTGGGGATGGTGTTCGCCGCGCACCCACAGGCAACGTGGCATTCGAATCCATGGCCGCTCTCGAGGGTCGTAGTGCACACAGATCTCTGGCGCCAACAACGCCACAAATCCACCAGTGGCATACTGACCAGGGATTTGGGGCAAGCAGGGGATGAAGGAAAACCACCTCGAAGGCGCCTGCCTCGACTGGTTGGCCAGCACTGGCTGGGCGGTGGCGGAAGGAGAGGCGGCTGCGCCCGGCGGCGAACTCGACGCACGGGAACGCTGGTCGGAAGTCGTGCTGGCTCCGCGACTGCAAGAAGCCGTCAAGCGGCTCAACCCGGCGCTCACCGCGACCGAAGTGGACGCCGCGGTGGCCAAGGCCGCCGCCTACGGCCACCAGTCCCTGGTCGATGGCAACCGCGAGATCTACGACTGGCTGCGCAATGGCGTGCCGCTCGAACGCACCGCAGCTGATGGGCGACGCGAAGTCCTGCGGGTTCCCGTGATCGACTTCAGCGGCGGCAACGACCTGCTCGCCGTCCGCCAGTTCACCGTGCAGGGCGCCAAGCTGCGGCGGCCGGACATCGTGCTGTTCGTCAACGGCCTGCCGCTGGTGGTGATCGAGCTCAAGAACCCGGCCGATGCCAACGCCGACCACGAAGCCGCCTGGAACCAGATCCAGAACTACAAGGCGGAAGTCCCGCAGCTCTTCTGGTTCAACCTGCTGAATGTCGTCTCCGACGGCACGGTGGCGCGCTACGGCTCGCTCAGCGCGGAGCTCTCGCGCTACTCGCGCTGGCGGCTGCTGGAGGGCCGCAAGGTCGGCAGAGAGCAGCTCGAGCTCGAAGTCCTTCTGCGCGGCCTGCTCGATCCCGCCACGCTGCTCCACTTCTTCCGCGGCTTCGTCGCCTACGGCGGCGCGGACGGCGGCGCCAGCTTCAAGATCATCGCCCAGTGGCACCAGTACCTTGGTGTGAAGAAGGCAGTCGCGCGGGCGGTGGAAGCGCTCACGCAGCGCAAGGACGGCAAGGGCGGCGTGATCTGGTTCACCCAGGGCTCGGGCAAGTCGCTGCTGGCGCTGTTCTACGTGATGGCGCTGCGTGAGCGCCCGGAGTTCCGCAATCCCACGGTGGTCATGGTCACCGACCGCAACGACCTCGACGGCCAGCTCTACGAGACCTTTGCCGACAGTGCCTGGTCGCTGCGCGCCACGCCCGTGCAGGCCGACAGCCGCGAGGAGCTGCGGCGGATGCTGTCCGAGGTGCGGGCCGGAGGCGTGTTCTTCACCACCATCAACAAGTTCGCGCCCGAGCCGGGGCAGACTTCCGTTCCCGTGCTGTGCGAGCGCGACAACGTGGTGGTGATCGCCGACGAGGCGCACCGCACCCAGTACGGCTTTCGTGCCGACATGGACACGAAGACCGGCCAGACGAAGTACGGCCTCGCCAAGTACATGCGCGACGCGCTGCCCAACGCCATCTATCTCGGCATGACCGGCACGCCGGTGAGCCTCGACGATCGCGATACCGAGGCGGTGTTCGGCAGCTACGTCGACGTCTACGACATGATCGCCGCGCAGGAAGACGAGGCGGTGGTGCCGGTCAGCTACGAGTCGCGGATCATCGAGCTGCGCTTCAATGAAGCGGAGAAACAGGCGCTGATGGACGAGTTCCTCGACGCCACGGACGACGAGGACGCAGCCGAGCAGGACCGCACCGCCAGCCGCCATACCCGGCTGGAAGCGCTCGCCATGGCCGATGGCCGCATGGCGACCCTCGCCGAAGACCTGGTGAAGCACTGGGAAGCGCGCAAGGAATCGGTCGCCGGCAAGGCGATGATCGTTGCCGTCTCACGCGAGGCCGCAGTGCGCCTCTACGACGAGATCGTGAAGCTGCGGCCGGATTGGCATTCGGACGACATCAACACCGGCCGGCTCAAGGTGGTAATGACCGGCAGCTCGGCCGATCCACCGCACTTCCAGCCCCACCGTACCGACAAGGCGGACCGGAAGCTGCTGGAGAAGCGTCAAGCAATCACCCGACGAGCTCAAACCCTCTGAGGTGCCGCTGGAACTGGTGATCGTGCGTGACATGTGGCTGACCGGCTTCGACGCGCCACCCGTGCACACGCTGTACGTGGACAAGCCCATGCAGGGCCACGGCCTGATGCAGGCCATCGCTCGCACCAACCGCATCTGGAAGGACAAGCCCGGCGGCCTGGTGGTGGACTACATCGGCATCGGCGAAGAGCTGAAGAAGGCGATCCGCCAGTACACCCGCGACAGCGGCGCCGAGCGCGAGCCGGTGGACACCTCCGGCGCGGGCCTCAAGATCCTCCTCGATACGCTGGACGTGATCCGCAGGGAATTCTTCGCGGCATTCGAGTACGGCGGATTCGAGGATCCGAAGCGGGCGCTGGTGCTGCTCGCGCCGGCAATGGAGCACATCCTGAGGCTCGATCCTGAGCCCGACGACAAGGGCCGCAACCGCGGTGTGCGCGCCTACCTCGACCAGGTCGCCAAACTCACCAAGGCGCAGGCACTCGCCGGCACACGACCCGAAGCCATGGCCGTGCGCGAGGAAATCGCCTTCTTCCAGGCGGTGCGCGTGAGCTTGATCAAGCTGACCCGCTCTGCGAACGGCCGGTCGCGGCTGGAGAAGGAAGCCGCGCTGCGCCAGCTCGTCGCCAAGGGCGTGCTGGTCGACGGCGTGAACGATCTCTACCGCACTCTGGGGCTGGACAAGCCCGACATCAGCCTGCTCGACGAGCGGTTCCTCGCCCAGATTCGAGAGATGCCGACCAAGAACCTTGCCGCCGAACTCCTCGAGCGCCTGCTGGCCGACCACATACGCTCACGCGGCCAGAAGAACGTGCTGCAGGGCAAGGAATTCGCCGCCCGCCTGGAAGAAGCCATCAACCGCTACCAGAACCGCGGCCTCACCACCGTCGAGGTGATCGAGGAGCTAATCCACCTCGCCCGCGAGATCAACGAGGCCCGCCCGCCGGACGGCATGACCGAGGAGGAGTTCGCCTTCTACCAGGCCTTGGCCGAGAACGAGTCCGCCGTGCGCGAGCTCGGCCATCCCGTGCTCCGCGCACTCGCGCAAGAACTGACCGACAAGCTGCGCAAATCCGCGACCATCAACTGGCAGAACCGCAAGGACTCGCGGGCGAAGATGGTCGCCATGGTCAAGGTGTTGCTGGCAACCCACAAATACCCGCCGGACAAGCAGCCCGAGGCGATTACGAAGGTGATTGCACAGGCGGAACTGTTGGCGGATGCGTGGGCGGGGTAGGGCCTACTACCCAGCCTCAGGTGCGAAACTGGTGGGGCAAACGCCTCCAGAGGGGGAAGCATGACCGCTTCGCCATTGCAGACACCCGCAAGAAAATTGAGATCGGGACCACGCTCAGCCGTCATCACAGCCGCCGCCATGCGAGGTGGTCGGAAGACTAACAACTTCCAATCGCGAGAGCACAGGGGCTCTCTTCTGGGGGCCTCCGTGCTTCCTGCTCTCTCCAGAATCGGGTCGACCGAAGCCCGGAGGCGGGGGCAACCCGCTAGAATCGAAGCGACCCGTTCGCATACGCGACCCAGCGTCAATCTCAACCAGTGCACATCACTTACAGTTCAATTCCGGTCCGTGAGCTGTGCGAATGTGGGTCTGCCTCGGCCAGAAGGCTTGGCGCCGCCAATGCAACTTCGCTTCAGCAGGCCCTCGCTGATCTACAGGCCGCTGAAAACCTCACGGAGCTTCCGCCTCTGTACAACGTCGCGGTGATGGAAGGTACAAGCGTTGTGATTGAGTTATTGGAGGTAGGAATAAAAATTCTGGCGACCATGCGCATCATTGAGCCTGCCAGCACGGTTCAAGCAATGAGAATCGAAAAGGTCACCTTATGACTAGCGTAGATGCACTGCTCTTCGACTGGGCTAGCCCGCCTGGGGCAACTGTCGCGAGTCTCATCAAGAAAAAAGGAATCGCATTACCTCAGCTTGGCGATGCCATTGGCATCGATAGTGAAGATGTTGAGCGCCTGCTCGCCGGGAGCCTGGTGATTGACTCACTGATGGCTCAAGAGCTTTCATCTGCACTAGGTGGTTCAGCTGGCTTCTGGCTGAAGCGAGAATCCGATTACCGGGAAGCTCTAGTGAGAAGTCGCGAGATGGAGCCAAAAAACTGGATCAAGCAGTTCCCGCTCCGTGAAATGAAACAGTGGGGCTGGATCACTAAAAGCGACGATGACTTCAATGAGCTACTCAGCTTCTTTGGCGTCAACTCTCCGCGGATCTGGCACGGCAAATACAAAGATCAGATCGGCGACTACGCATTTCGTATGGCGCACGGTGCCGCCCGAATTGGACTCGTCACGGCTTGGCTGCGCCGCAGTGAACAGCTCGCGGAAACAATTGCATGTAAGTCTTGGGACCCGAATGAATTTCGACGGGTCCTCAATCAGTGCAAGCCATTGAGCTACGAGCGTGACCCATCCCTCTTTATTCCACGACTACAAAGTCTATGTGCAGGTGCTGGTGTGGCCGTGGCGTTTGCGAGGTCCCCAACCGGCTCAGGGATCAGTGGAGCTACCCGATTCATAACTCCAAAAAAGGCTCTACTCTGCCTCAGCCTGAGACATCTATCTGACGACCATCTTTGGTTTACTTTCTTCCATGAAGCGGGCCACTTACTGTTCCACAAGAAAACAACGGTTCACTTGGAAGGTGACTCCAATAGCACAGAACAGCAGGAGCGAGAAGCGAACGAGTTTGCTCGAGAAACGCTCGTGCCAAGAGAATTCCGTGCGAGCCTTATTGCAGCCAAAACCAGTAGATACGAAATTGCTCGCTTAGCTAGGCGACTGCACATCTCTCCAGGGATTCTGGTTGGGCAGCTTCAAAAGGATGGCCTTATTCCATTCAACCGCATGAACAACATGAAGCGCAGATATGAATGGCTTAGCCTCGATACCTGACGAAATCATCCGGGCTCTTTTGCCAATTGCACAACGCATCCTCGAAGACCTGCATTCCCACTTTCATCTCAGCATCTAGCAACTGTGCGGCCCTTTCCATGTGAGCTGGAGTAGCGCCTTGACCCAACAACAGCGCACCTCCACGCTTCGGTCCTGTCGAGCTAGCGACATACATGGAAAGTGGCCAGATGTTGGCGATATCGAGCTTGCCCAGCATGCAAAGGTAATCGAACTTGGCCAGTCGGCCGAAGCGGCTGACCCTCTTCATATCGTCATAGAGGAAAGCGAAAGCTAATCCACCGTCATGCCCTGCAACGTCGTAAGCGTTCTCGAACATGGCGACATGAGACCCGTAGCTAGTCACCCACTCCACGTACGAACCCAGCGTGGCACCTGTGCCTGATGCGCTTAGGCTTTCATATGGGCGGTGACCACCGAACCTGCCGGCGGACTTCAAGAAATCTTTACGAGATTCAAGCCAAGTCAGCATCTGATTAACATTCATCGACGCCCTCTTCCATGTCCATGGGCCGAGTTGATCACCCGAGTAAAAGGACCGCACAAGCGCCCACCTTGATCCCGGTCGCTGCCCAAAATGAGTGGCGAGAAAGACTAGCCACGATGCTTCCTCCTGATCGCCTCTCGTGCTAAGAAATGCGGCTCCTCGAATCGGATCAAATAGGGCAGACTGATGAGAAGCTCTTTCTGGCGACGCTTGCCGGCTAAGTATGGCTGTCGCAAATTGCACACGACGAATGCTCTCAATGATCTGCATTGCCAAGACGATGCGAGCTCCTTCGTCTGCGATCCCCGGCGCTTCCAGCCCCTTTCGCTCGGCTCGTTCGATTGCAGCGAGGACCAAGTTCAGTGATTTCTGATCATGTATTTTCAGAGATTCACGCAATAGTGACATTTGTATCCCCATCATTCGTTTTGTTGAAGAGCTCAGCCTGCATTGGCACGCCCGGCTTGCGCAAGCGCCTGGCTCTTTTCTCAATAGCAAAATCAAACACGCTCGACGACATCTCGCTCCGCAATCTGTTGAGGAAAGATAGTTTGCTTCCTTTCGAGAGCTGGCGCCCTTTAATTGCGGCGTGGATCGCCAAGAGCCTCCCAATGTCTTCCCAGTACTTATCAAGTCCACCTGGAACAGGCGCCGTGCAACCGTTTATTCTTACTGCACTTTCGTAGTCAACGAGCTCTCGGATCGCATGCCACGGCGAGCCATCAGGCATTGGAGGCATGTAGACCCGCTCTTGAAACCCTTCGTCAAGATACTGCCTAGCAGTGGATTCATTCTCGGCGTAAAGATGGAGGCTTCCAACTGCGTGAGAGTACGTGCCCAAGCCGAGACCGAGCTCCTTAGCCAGGATCTCCTGCAACATCGTGAAAGCAAAGACGTCATGGGGCAGCCCGATGAAGGCGTCATTGGATCGCATGGACGCAAAGGCGTGCAATTGCATTCCTCGAATGAAAAATTGAAGAAAGCAGGTGCACGGCGGTGATTTGGGTGCTCCAAGGTCCTCGGCATCATAGAGCTGGATTACGGCGCGCCTGCTTGATGGCCGCTGCCGTAGAAGTTTGACGACCTCTTCGATCTGATTTATGCCTCTCATGCGGAACAGGCGAGGTCCGTATGCGCTTCTTACGGTTTTTCCATCATCTGATTCCTTCCTGTACTTTGTAATGTAGTAGGCGATCTGTTCGACATCATCGCTACCCGACAAGTACCAGAAGAGCTCACCTAAGCAGCTGAACAGCTGGCCACGCACGGCAGCGATGCTCATGCGTGCTCTAGGGTTCTCGATCCTAATCAGAGCGCCGAGAAGTTCGCGGGAGGCTTTCCTTGTGGAGACGACGGAGTACGCTCGCCTCGAAACGAGGAGCGACCTGAGAACTCTATACAAAGCGTCGTCTAAGGTTGAACCTCGAAATAGCATGTCTCCCCCTTTTGCCGAGCATACCTTCGTCTAGGCTCGTTTACACTCTACTGCAGCGAGAGTTTCCCGCATACGGAGGGCTCAGAAGAGTTCGGTTTGGAGCGCGTTTCAAGTTAGGGCTCGCGCGCGCGCAGTTCTCCGAGGCCCTCTTGTTTTCTCACAGCGCTGTTTTCGGCCCCGCGTCCGACGAGGCCGCGGCCGGCTCGTACGACGCGATAGCGCCCCAATGCGCGGAAGTTTCGTTATATACGGTCAGAATCGGGGCTTATTCTCTACGGCCTACGTGCTCTCTTGGCCGGGAGCGGCATTTGAGAGGATATGTTGGGGACCTCTCCGCGATACCTCATGAACGGTGGCTGCGACTGCGGAGAGACGAAGCCTGCCGGAGATCAGGCGTGGAAGAAGGGTATCGCGAGCTTCGGCCAGCTTAGCGGCGCGACGACGGTTATGGTCTACCTGCTGCAGCATCGGTGCCGCGGTGCCTTCGAAGGCTGCAAGCGCGTCGTTGCTGATAACGGCTGCTTGGATTTCTGCGAGCTGAGCGGGGCTTACACGTTGGTGGCTGTTTGACGTGCCGGTGACGAGTTGGCGCATGGCGCTGTTGAACAAGGCCGAAGCGGCGAGGGTGTAGAGGAAGGAGGTTCCGAAACCGGGCTTCGGTGTCCATATCAGGAACTCTGTCGAGCAGACGGCATGCGGGCCGATGTCGCCAACGAACCAGGTGCGGGGAATATGGGGGTTCAGCTTAGATACCAGCACGGCACCTGGCGGGACGGGGGTCTTGTTGCTCTTGATCGTTTCGCCAAGCTCCGTCAGCGGAAGTTGGCCTGCGTCGAACGCGGGCAAGCTGTAGTGCTGAAATTCCCGCGCTGGCGTTGCCAACGGGCTGATGGTGCCCTTCAACTGGGTGGCTACATCACCGAATGAGACAGGGCGCCAACCCTTCGGGATTGGGCCCAGCTCGCGATCCTCGAACTCGCTGGGGAACAGGGCTGCGGTGGCGGCGTCCATGCCTTCGGGCTCTCGGCCTTCGGCCTTGGCGCGCACGGGGTCGAAATCCACGAACCAGGACTTGAACAGGGCTTGGGCGATGGCTTCGAGGGTGGTGTTAGTTTCACGCAAGATCCTCAGACGATCCGCCAAAAGATCCGAAATTTCGCCGATAACGCGTTGTTCCTGCAGTGGAGGAAGGTGTAGCGCCATCTGCTTCAGGTGCATTGGGCCGAAGTGCCTGATCACGCTACCTGATGCCATAGCCTCAACTTGTTGCATAAAAGCTGTCGAACTCAAGAACGCCTTGAGATAGCTTCGATCTAGCGTTGATGAGCTTGGTCGGAAACGGATCAGCCCCGTGTATGGAATCGCACCTTCTGCTTCTCGTGTAACCTCGCTCACGCGGCCGAACGAGGCGCTGGTGCTGATGATCAAGTCGCCGCGGTCGAGCTTAAAGTGACTCCACTTCTTCGCAACCTTGTGTGGATCAAGGTAGTTGCAGCCATCCAGAGTCACAAAGTCCCCCTCAACGCCCTTGAGTCGGAGCAAAGGCACGCCTTCTTCATGGAAGTCCTTGGCGAGAATTCCGGGACCTTCTTGGAAGAATGCGACTTCTGAGAGCGGTACCACCTGCCAGCCGGCAGGGCACGATGCAGATAGTTCACGGTGGTATGCGCTAGAGGTCATATCCCAAGGCTCCCAACCTCTCCCGAATCACCGCATCCAGCTCCGCACCCTTTGCCATCTGCTCGGCCAGTTGCGCGGTCAACCGCTCCATGTTCGCGTTGAACGCCTCGTCGTCGTCCTCTTCCACCCGCGCGCCGACGTAGCGGCCAGGCGTGAGCACGAATCCGTGCTTCTCCACGTCCTCCGGCGAGGCGCTGAAGCAGAAGCCCGGTTCGTCGGCGTACTCGCCACCATCATTGAACTCGGTACCCCGCCAGCGGTGGTAGGCCTGCGCGATGCGTTGCAGGTCCTCGTCCGTGAATTCGATCTGGGTGCGGCTGATGCGGCCGCTGGCCGCCTTGCGGGCGTCGATGAAGAGAATCTGCCCGCGCCGGTCGGTGCGGCCGTTGCCGCCCGCGACCTTGTCCTTACTGAGGAACCACAGGCAGGCGGGGATCTGCGTGTTGGAGAAGAGCTGCCCCGGCAGTGCGACCATGCACTCCACCACGTCGCCCTGCACCATGCCGCGGCGGATGTCGCCTTCGCCCGATTGCTGAGAGGCCATCGAACCGTTCGCGAGCACGATGCCGGCGCGGCCGCGCGATGACAGGCGCGCCAACATGTGCTGCAGCCAGGCGAAGTTGGCATTGCCCTTGGGCGGGATGCCGTGCACCCAGCGCGGGTCGTCGGCGAGCTTGTCGCCGCCCCAGTCGGAGATGTTGAACGGCGGGTTGGCGAGCACGTAGTCGGCGCGCAGGGTCTTGTGCTGGTCGTTGGCGAAGGTGTCGCCGTAGGTGGCGCCGAGGTCGCCGGAGAGGCCGTGCACGGCGAGATTCATGAGCGCCAGCCGCCGGGTGGCGGCCATCATTTCCTGGCCATGGATGGCGAGGTCGCCCTTCTTCCTGAGCTTGGTGGCGTGGGCGTCCTTGAATCGCGCCGACTGCACGAACATGCCGCCCGAGCCACAGGCGGGGTCGTAGATGGTGCCCTTGAACGGGGCAAGGATCTCCACCAGCAGGTTGACCACGGATTTCGGCGTGTAGAACTCGCCGGCGCGCGCGCCTTCCTTGAGCGCGAATTGGCCGAGGAAGTATTCGTACACCTCGCCGAACACGTCGCGGCTGCCGTGCCGCTCCGGGTCGAAGCTGAGCCGGGCGAGGAGCTGCATCAGCTCGCCAAGCTTGCCGGGTTCCAGTTCCAGGCGGGAAAACTCGCGGTACAGCACGCCCTTGAGGCTCGGGTTTTCGGCTTCGATCTCGCCCAGCGCCTTGTCCAGCTTCTGCGCGAGGTCTGGCGCGGCGGCCTGGGCCAGCAGGGTGCTGAAGTGCGATTTCCGTGGCACCCAGAACACGTTGTCGGCGTCGTAGAAGGTCTTGTCGGCGGCGAACTGCTCGGCAAGCTCAGGCCGCATGCCTTCGTCGTCGACGTAGTACGGGGACTGGGGCTCACCGACACCGCGGCGGATCGCGCGCCCCTGCGCGTCGAACATGTCCGACACGTACTTCAGGAACACCAGCCCGAGTACCGGGTACTTGTAGGTGGCTGCGGCGACCGAGCCGCGCAGCTTGTCGGCCGCTTCCCACAGCGTGCGCTTGAATTCCTCGTTGGTCATTCCGCCCCCCAGGCTGACCGCAGCGACCGTAACAGATCGCGTTGCATCTCCGAACAAGGAACCGGCTTCAGTCGACCGCCGCCAACCCCTCCAGCTCCCACCGCGGCCGCACGAATATCGCTTCGCTCTCCTGCTCCCCCGCCGCCAGCCGGATCGCCCCGGCCAGCGCAATCATCGCCCCGTTGTCCGTGCAGAACTCCAGCCGCGGGAAGTGCACGCGGAATCCTTCCTCCGCGCCGGCGGCGGCGAGGGTGGCGCGCAGGTGGCGGTTGGCGCCGACGCCGCCCGCGACGATCAGCGTGCGGGTGCCGGTGGCGGCGAGGGCGCGGCGGCACTTGATGGCGAGCGTCTCGACGATCGCCTCCTCGAAGGCGCGGGCGACGTCCGCCTTCGTCTGGTCCGAGCGGTCGCTGGCCTGCCAGGCGAGCAGCACCTGGGTCTTGAGGCCGGAGAAGCTGAAGTCGAGGCCGGGGCGGTCGGTCATCGGCCGGGAGAAGCGGAACACGCCGGGGCGGCCCTGCTCCGCGAGCTTGGCGAGCGCGGGGCCGCCGGGGTACGGCAGGTCCATCAGCTTGGCGGTCTTGTCGAACGCCTCGCCCGCCGCGTCGTCGAGGGTGTCGCCGAGCAGGCGGTAGTCGCCGATGGCGGCGACTTCCACCAGCATGGAATGGCCGCCGGAAACCAGCAGGGCGACGAAGGGCGGTTCGGGCGGGTCCGGTTCCAGCAGCGGCGCCAGCAGGTGGCCTTCCATGTGGTGCACGCCGAT
>JAEZQX010000574.1 GCA_023441105.1 Pseudomonadota bacterium
ATGAAAATTGAAGTATGGTCGGATTTCGCCTGCCCCTTTTGTTATATAGGAAAGCAGCGTTTGGATAATGCCCTGGAGCAGTTTGCCCACCGGGATCAAGTGGAAGTGGTCTTCAAAAGCTTCGAGCTAGACCCCCGCGCACCCCAAACAGTAGAGCATGACGTCCACCATATGCTGGCTGTCAAATATGGCATGACCCGCGACAAAGCCATCGCCATGAACAAAAATCTCACTGACCAGGCTAAAGAAGTCGGGCTTACCTTTAATATGGACTCGATGAAATTGACTAACACCTTCGATGCCCACCGTTTGACGCATTTCGCGGCAAAGAAAGGCAAACGTGAAGAAGCGGTTAAGGAGCTGTTCGGAGCATACTTTACGGATTCCCTCCTTTTGGGAGACCATAACACTCTGGCAGATTTGGCAGAAAAAGCCGGATTAGACCGCACCGAAACATTGACGATGCTGTCCGGAAACGACTATGCCGCTGATGTACGCGCCGATGAAGCAGAAGCGCAGCAACTGGGCGTCACCGGAGTACCCTTCTTCGTCATTGACCGGAAGTATGCCGTTTCCGGGGCGCAGCCCACGGAGGTTTTCCTCAAAACACTGGAGACCATCTGGCAGGAAACCCAGCCGCTGAAGATCATTGGCAATGAAGGAGACGCAGGAATTTGCCAGGACGGGTCGTGTTCGGTTAACTAAAAACACACTTAATGAGAAAAGGAGCTGCCCCGATGGGTAGCTCCTTTGTTTTTGGCAGGTGAGGAATCTCTAACGAATCTGAGAAACGCTATTTGGCCACATATGGGCCTTTCTTTAATCTAACGAATCCTAGCAACGCTATTTGTTCAAATTGGCGCCCGAATGCCTTCAAACGAGACAAATAGCGTGGCTGAGATTCGTTAGATTTTTTAGCATGACTGTTTTGGCAAAATAACGTGTTACAGATTCGTTAGCCGAGCAAATGCGCAAATAGACCGCCCAAGGTCAAAGGATACGGTCTTATTTGCGTCATCCATCTGATTAAAGCTGTCCGCCCTTAAAGCGGCTATTGCTGCGGAGGAGTCATGTTAGCGCATGGCTCCTTTTGCAACGTTGAGTTTCATGATTAGCCCCCCACTCTCCTCGCCATGGCCTTGCCCTCATCCATGACAAAGCCGAACTGCTTGTACAGCTCATGAGCGTCCTTGGTGCCCAGTCTCCCCGTCAGCCCGCGCAGTTCCTCGGAGTTGATCACCGCATCCACCAGCTTTTTGCCTAGTCCGTTACCGCGGTAGGCTTCATCCACGAATACATCCGCCAGCCAATACATGGTGGCCAGATCCGTAACTGCCCGGGCAAAGCCGATTTGCCTGCCTTCATGGTACAGGCCGTAGCAAAGAGAATTCCGGATGGATGCTTCGATCACCTCCGCAGACCTTTCTGACGCCCAGTAGCTCCGTCCCAAAAAGCCCGAAATAACCTCCATCGACAGCAGCGCCTTGTCGTCGCTGATCAAGTATCCGTCAAATTCGATATGCATAGGAATGCCCCCTTGGCTCATGTTACCCCGGTGCCGGATCATGGTGATTCTTTGGGAGCATTATACCGGAATTCCCCAACATTGCCTAGACAAAAAATAAGCCGTCCCCGGATGTGTGTGGGGGGGGAATTAGCACCGGATGCGGGGGGTAACTTGCGCCCCCCGCCAAAAAAGCCCATCCTTCACCGCACGAACGCGGGAAAAACAGGCTTTTTCCTTATGGCTGATCCCATCCAAGCTTTAATCCTCCTCCACCTTCCGCACGTCCACCTTGACCGTCAGGTTTTGGCCACCGCTGCCCCGGTAAATGCCCTTAACCGGAACGATGTCCTTGTAATCCCGGCCATGGCCCAGCTTCACGTAGCGCCAGCCCGTCTCCACCCGGTTGGTAGGATCGAAGCCCCGCCAGCCGCTTCCGGGAATCAGCACCTCCACCCAGGCATGGGACGCCTGCTCAAAATCCGCATTGTTCCCGGTGATATCCCCCACGAAGTGATAGCCGCTGACATACCGTGCCGGCACCCCATGATACCGGCAAACCGCCAGCATCAGGTGGGCGTATTCCTGGCAAACGCCCCGCCGCAGCTCCAGGGTTTCCTTCACCGTAGTGTGCACATGGGTTGCATCCGGGTCATAGGTCAAATCCCCGTGAATCCGCCGGGTCAGCTCCTGGGCCCAAGGATAAATGCCCTCGTCACCTGGCCCGTACGGTTGGGCATACGCCTCCAGCTCCGGCGTAAACGCTGTGTACACCGTAGGCAGCAGATACTCCACAAACCGGTCATAAAAGGTAGCCGTCCGCATCAGCTCCAGCTCCGCCTCCGGCCGCAGAGCCGGCTCCGGCCATACTGTCTCCTGAGTGCTCACCACAGACTTGACCCGAATGGTCAGCTGCCGGTGGGCTTTATTCACCGTGAAGGCATGGACCCGGTTACCGAAATAGTCCTCATAGGTCAACAGAGCCGTGGACGGCTCCACACTCACCTCATGGCTGTAGCAGGATTGCCTGCTGTTGGTGCGGGGGGTCAGCCGGACCTCATTGACACTGTCCGTAGCCGAATCCGCGTAGGAATAACGGGTCATATGCTGAATTTCCAGCTTCATTGGGCTGCCGCCTCCATTCGAAAAAAGGTATCCGCCATAGTCCTCCCCAGGCTGCGGCAGCCCTCTGTCAGCTGCTCCAGCAGCAGCGCCGTTTCCGGCAGTCCCAGATCGTCCCGGTCCAGGCAGCCCAGCTCCGCCTTTAGCCTGCCCGCTTAGCGCCGGGCTTTTTCATGCTGGGAATAAGGGTTCTCCCCTTCATAGAGACTGATCTCCTCCAGATGCCCCTCCAACTGCAGGAAGGAGAAATAGACCGAACGGGGGAAGCTTTCCTTGGTCAGCAGAAATTCCATAATATGCGGACCGGACAGCCCGTCGGCATAAACCCGCCGGAAGGCCTGATAACCGCTGACCGACTTCAGGACTGCCATCAAATACGGGTATGGGGCCGCCTGATCCGCACGGATGGCACCAAGCACCGACTGGAGAATCCGCACCGTATTTTCCGCCCGCTCCAGAAAACGGCCGCATTCGATGAAATGCCACTCCTGCTCCCGCTGCATGACGGAATGCTCCACACCCTGGAACACCGCCACCTTCTCCTTCACCTGCCGGAAAAAGTTGTTGGGACCCTCCGCCAAAATATCCGCCACCAGCACCTCCCCAAGCCACAGGTAAAAGGAGTTGGCCGCTTCCCAGAGCTCACTCGGGACCTTCTCCCGGATGGTGCGCAGATTGCTCCGGGCCTGGGACACACAGGAAAACAGGGAATTCCCGTAGCCCCGGTCCAGGGTAATGAAGGAAATCACATCCCGCTCCGTAAACTGCTCGAACTGCTGGAGGTAATCCCCTCTGGCGCCGAACGCATCCACCAGACGGGACCACTTATGCTCCTCGTGGGCAAAATCCCCCTCATGCTGAATATGGTAATGAACATCCACCAGACGGGCGTGATTTTCCGCTCTTTCCATGTAGCGTCCGATCCAGAACAAAGCCTCCGCATTGCGGTTCAGCATGGCAATCCCCCGCCTCTCATACGATAGTTGTTCTTTCTGACTGGAATACACTTCGTCAGCTTCACGTCACTTTTGGGGGAATGTGTTACGCCATTACCCAGGTGTCCTTGCAGCCGCCGCCCTGGGAGGAATTCACCACTAAGG
>JAEZQX010000065.1 GCA_023441105.1 Pseudomonadota bacterium
ATACTAGCGAGGGGAAGCTGCGCCAGCGCGCCTAGCGCGAAGCCACCGACTACGACGGCTTGCGTGCTGCGCTCCCGCACGGCCGCCGCCGCGGCCGCGACGATCGGCCAGACGAAGGAGAGCAGACACACTAGGCCGACCGGAATGCCCATCAGCAGCCAGCAGGCGATGACCATGCCGTCGATGGCCATGGTACCGGCCACGCCGACATCGGTCGTGGTGAAGCCGATGCCGACCACCGAACTGCCCGGCGAATTCCACAGCAGCACATATTGCTCCAGCCGCTCCTGCGCGCTGTCGTCCTGGCCGCCCTGGGCGAGGGTTGCCAGGCGCTCACTTATCACATCGGCAAAGGGAGGAATGGCCAGTGCGAGAAGCCCCGCAACGGCAATGCATGCGAGGAAGACGCCGGCACGCCGCCGGCTTGCGGCGAAGAGCAGGCAGAACAGGATTCCGACGGCAAGCGCGATCCAGGCCGTGCGATATTGCGACAGCATGAGGCCCAGAAGCGCCGGCGTCATCAGGATGGCCGATAGCCAACCGGGCCGCAGGAACCAGACGAGCAGCAGGCCGGCGGCCGTGAAGGTGGCATAGCTTGCAGGACCATTCATAGTGCTGAAGGTGCGCACACCGTAGGGAACCGGTAGGCCGGCGGAGAGGATGGAGGCAAGTTCCATCCAGTAGCGGTCCCATGCCGGCGGATCGACATACTGATAGATGCCGTAGAGGCCCGTCACCGGCAGGATGACAAGGAAGGCAGAGGTGGCGGCCCTGAGCACGTCATCGCGGCGCGCGGCCACGATCAGGGCCGCAGCATAGGCGACCGGGGTGCCCCATTTGAGGGCGCCCGCAGCGGCGTCCGACCAGTTACCTTGGAAGATCGTCAGCACGACCGTGTAGGCAATGCAGAACAGGGCCGCCGCCAGCGGCGACAGGCGCGGATCGAGCCGGGAACGTCCCGAAAGCAGCGGCAGCAACTCGGTCGCTGGCGCAAGGATCGCCAGCAACGGTCCGACCAGCATGAGGCTGCCGTAGTCGAAACCCACGGACAGATCGACGACGCGTCGGGCAAAGGGCGCGAAGGCGAAGAGCAGCAGCACGCTGTAGACATGCGCGGCCGTCCGGCAGGTCGCGCGTGGCGCAGGCGTCGGCTGCGATCGTCGTGCGCAGGCCGAGGTCGAGCGCGGCACGGGCGGTCGAGGAGACGCACATGTGCGTCATGAAGCCGGCCAGCACGACGTTCTTGAGTCCGGTGGCGGCAAGCCGTGCCTGCAGGTCGGTGCCGGCGAAGGCGTTCGGCAGCGCCTTCTCGATCACGGGCTCGCTGGCGAGAGGCGTCAGCCGGTCGACGATTGCGCCGCGTGCGGCCTCGCGGTCGAACAGGCCGCCGGCGCGGCCCTTGTGTGCGACGTGAAAGACCGGGCCTCCGCTCTGCCGTGCCCGCGCCAGCAGGCGCGCAGCCGCAGTGATCGCGGGCTGGGCATCGGGCAGAGCCAGCGGACCGGCGCAATATTCGTTCTGGATGTCGATCAGCACGAGGCAGGCCTCGTCAAGCTTCGGCGGATTGAGATCGGCGCCGGCGAGTTCAAGCAGCGTCTTGGGAGTGGTCATGCTGGCAAGCTTTCCTGGGATGTCGGATGAGGCGACACTAGCGCAGCCGCTGCCGGCCAATGTGCAGGAATATCGCGGCATATGGCTGCAAGTTTGCAGGATACTGCCGTGGCCTGCTAGGCTTCAGGAATGAACTGGGACGATCTGCGCATCATCGCCGCGGTCAGGGACGAGGGCACCTATGCCGGTGCCAGCGCGCGGCTGCGCATCGACGAGACCACGGTCGGCCGCCGGCTGGCGCGCATCCAGCGCGATCTCGGCGTGCCGTTGTTCGAGGCCGTGGATGGCTTGCGCCGGCCGACTCGCCATTGCGAGGCGGTGCTCGAGCATGTCGGCGCGATGGCGGCGCATGCGGCGGCGATCGGCCGTATCAAGGAGAGCCAGCCCGGTCCGGTCGGCCGCCTCCGCATCGCCTCCACAAATGCGGTGGCCGAAGAGCTGTTGGCGCCACACGCGAGCGACTTCCTGCGCAATCATCCCGGGCTGACGCTGCAATTCCTCACTTCGAGCGGCAATGTCAAGTTCTCGCGCTGGCAGGCCGATCTCGCCATTCGCCTGCGCAAGCCGGAGAAGGGGGACTTCACCATCTCCAAGCTCGGCGAGGTCAGGCTGTATTTCTTCGAGCCTGCGGAGCGCAGCAGGATCGAGCCGGTTGCGTGCGTCTATCCCGACGAGCTCGACGCGATCCCGGAGCAGCAATTCTTGCGGTCGAAACGACTGAAGAACGCCCGTTGCATCACCGACAATATCCGTATCATCCGCACCATGATCCAGTCGCATCAGGCCATCGGCGTGCTGCCCGAGCACAGCTGCGGGCCGCTGCTCGCCGACCGCAGCCTGCGCGCCACGCTGCTGCCGAGGCGACGCGACGTCTGGCTCCTGGTGCAGAACCACCTCAAGCGCGATCCGGCGACGCGGCTCACCATCGAATGGGTGCGGCAGTGCTTCAGGGAGGTTTCCCAGGGCTGACACTCCGGCGACGTTCACGCCCCGCGTTGAACGCAGCCTGGTCGACATGCGACAAATTTCGGAACTCGCAGGAGATTGCGCATGCGCGCAGCAGTTGCGTAATCTCGCGATGACTATGATTTTAGCAGGGCAGCTGCATGACCACGCTTCAGGATACGATCCGGCCGCCCGCGCGGCGAACGGCACAATCTCGGGAATGGAAGGCGATCGTCATCCTGATCCTGCTGATCCCGGTGCTATGGTCGCCGCCGCTCCTGTTTCGCTACTTCCTGTATCAGCCGTTCAACATCCCCTCGAACTCGATGGCGCCGACCCTGACGGTAGGCGACTACGTCTTCGCCGCGAAGTACGCCTACGGCTACGGCCGCTATTCCATCCCCTTCGCGTCGTCCTGGATCTCGGGCCGCGTCCTCGCCGCCGAGCCGGCGTATGGGGACATTGTCGTATTCCGCGCCACGAAGGACACATCGAGCG
Source organism: Pseudomonadota bacterium (assembly GCA_023441105.1). The sequence goes on from JAEZQX010000065.1 coordinate 3,055, forward strand.
ACTTCGTCAAGCGCGTGGTCGGGTTGCCCGGGGATCGCATCCAGATGCAGCGAGGCCGGCTTTTCCTCAACGACCGTCCGGTCACGCGGGTTGCGCAGAAGAAGGCACAGGCCGGCGAGACGTGCGGCTTGGACGATGACGCGACGGCGAAGCTCTGGCGCGAGACGCTGCCAAACGGCGCGTCCTACCTCACTCAGGAATGCAGCGACGACGACCAGCTGGATAATACGAGCGTCTTCACGGTGCCGGCTGGCCATCTCTTCGTGCTCGGCGACAACCGCGACAATTCCACCGACAGCCGCATGCCGGGGATCGGATTCGTCCCGATGGACAATCTCGTCGGCAAGGTCACCCGGATCTTCTGGTCGCTCGACGAAGACGGCGAGCCGCGCTTCGAGCGGCTGGGCAAGGTGGAGCAAGGCGGCGCGTCATTCCGAGCGGCGCGCGGAGCGCTCGATTGAGCCGCGCTCTATCCGGCCGTCATCCCGCTCGCGCGTTGCTGCCCCGGAATGACGGGTGGGGAGAAAAGCGACATCCCAAACAAAAACCCCGGCATCGCTGCCGGGGTTTCGCATTTCGTCGTTTGCCAGAAAGGCTGGATCAGAAGTCCATGCCGCCCATGCCGCCGCCGGGGGGCATCGCCGGGCCGGCGCCGCCCTTCTTGGGCAGCTCGGCGACCATGGCTTCCGTGGTGATCAGGAGCGCGGCCACCGAGGCTGCGTTCTGGATCGCGGTGCGGACCACCTTGGTCGGGTCGATGATGCCCTTCTTGACGAGGTCGGCATATTCGCCGGTCTGGGAGTCGAAGCCGTAATTGTAGGTCTTGTTCTCCAGGATCTTGCCGACGATCACCGAGCCGTCTTCACCGGCGTTGATCGCGATCTGGCGAGCGGGAGCCGACAGCGCCTTGCGCACGATCTCGACGCCGGTCTTCTGGTCGTCG
>JAEZQX010000072.1 GCA_023441105.1 Pseudomonadota bacterium
CCGCCAAGGTCTCCTCCGAGAATTCGACCGACGGGGATCCGGTCCGGGTCCTGGTGGTGGACGACCAGCCCGACGTCCTGGCCACCACCGTGGAGCTCTTCAAGCTGATGGGCTACGAGGTCCTCAGCGCCAGCAATGGCATCGAGGCGTTGGCCATCCTTCGGAGCACCCCGGACATCCAGGTCCTGTTCAGCGACGTGGTCATGCCCGGCATGAACGGCTTCAAGCTGGGCAAGGAGGCGCGCCAGCTGATTCCCGGGATCAACGTCATCCTCGCCTCGGGCTTCCAGGGCGAGGCCATGGCCGCTAGCGGCGCGGACATGTCCGACTTCCATTTCCTGGTCAAGCCGTATCGGATGGCAGACGTCGCCCGGCTGCTGCGCAAGTAGGCGTCAGCCGTCCGGATCGGCGCCGCTGCTCGGCGCGGCCCATTCCCGCCAGCGCCAGTCCCAGTCCGAAGGCGACGTAGCCCGCCGCGATCGAGCGGCGCGACAAGCGCAGCTCGAAGCCCGGCGAGAGCCGGTGCGGCACCAGGCGGTAGTCCAACAGGCAGGCGAATCCCGCAGCCGTCAGGCCGGCGGCAACCTTGCCCGCAGGCGGCAGCCGATCCGTCCATTCCCCGACGACCCGCTCGTAGAGCACCCCCCAGAAACAGGAGGCGGCGTGGTGGATGAGATAGCCGGCGGCAGAATGGCCCAGTGTCGGCGCCTGCTGGCGGGCGGCCTCGTCGCCCCAGATCCAATGGCTGGTGGCGTTCAGGCAGGCGTAGGGACTGCCGGTCTCGCGGCGCGAAGCTTCCGCGAGAACCGCTGCCGACAGCAGGCTCGCGATGGTGCCGGACTGGTTGCCGTCCCGCCAGGCTTGCTCCCAGCGCTTCATGGCTCTTCGCCGCGCATCGTCATGCCCGTCATGCCCGTCATGCCCGTCATGCCCGTCGTGCTCGTCATGCTCGTCAGCTCGTCCTGCTTGGTGCCCATTCCGGGTCACAGCGCCGGCTTGACGATCATCAGGTAGAAGACGGCCAGGAAGGCGAACAGCGCCGGCACGCCCAGCGCGACCCAGATTCGCCGCAATCGCCAGAAGGCCGCCGGCAGGGGCTTGCCGGCGGCCGCGGCTTCCCGCGCCAGGTCGCGCAGACGGATCTGCAGCCACACCACCGGCAGCCAGCACAGGCCGGCCAGCACATAGAGGGCGAACGACCAGGCGATCCAGGGCGTGGTCCAGGACATGCCCAGCAGCCGCGTCAGGTAGTAGCCCGTCAGGGGCTGCAGCACCATGGTGGTGGCGGTGAACAGCCAGTCGGCGATGACCGCATAGCGCATGACCGCAGCCACGATCGCCGCATCGGCGGTCCGGGCGCAAAAGAAGATGTAGAACGCGGTGCCGATGCCGGTGCCGAACAGGATCGTCGAAGACAGCACGTGCAGCCACTTGGCGATCAGGTATTCCATCGCCGCTCCTGCGCGGAGATCGACCCCGGCACCGTCAGCGCCTTCGGCCGCGCGGCGGCGCAAGCTCTGCCAGCAACCACAAGGCGGCGAGGATAGGGAGGTTCTTCACGATCGGGCCGAAGGGATGGGAAAGGAATTCAGGCAGTCGCACCGCGATGATCACGCTGTACACCAGCACCAGCAGGATCTGGACCTGCCAGACCCGCTTGTGGCCCGGCAGTGCCAGGGTCAGGACGCCCAGCAGGATGTCGGTCGCGGCGGCGCCGTAGAGAGCCAGCGGTGCCAGCGCAGCCGGCACGCCGGCTGCCGCGAGCATCCGGTAGCTGTCTTCGAGCGGGTGGAACCAGATCGATACGATGCCCGCCCAGAACCACATCACCGCCAGCGCGATGCGCAGGACCGGCAGCAGCCAGCCCAGCAACGCCCCGGTCCGCAGCGATGCCGCGACATCGGCATCGATGAACTCCGCCGGATCGCGCGGTGATCGGCCGAGCAGCCGGCGAGCCGGTGATGCGTCGGCGACATTGCCGCGATCGAGCATCGCCAGCGCCTCGGTGTCGACCGGCGCGGCGGGCAGCAAGGCGGCGAGCCGGGCCAGCAGCCGCATCAGCGGCATCGGCATCGCGAGGAAGCGTGCCGGCCCAAGCCCCAGGCCGCTGCGCAAGCCCGCAAGATACTCCCGCAGGGTAAGCGGCCGGGGCCCGACCAGCGCGATGACGGTGCCGCGCGTGTCGACCTGCGCCGGCGATTCCAGCGGCGGCTCTCCTTCCACCAGCGCCACTACGGCGGCGATCACGTCGTCGACGTGGATCGGCTGGATGCGCTGGCCGCCGTCGCCCGGAAGCGGCACCAGCGGCAGGCTCGCGAGCAGGGTCAGCAGCGTCGCGCTGGCGCCGCCGGAACCGAACACCAGCGACGGTTGCAGGCTGAAGCCGGCGAGCGGCTGCTTGGCGAGGCATTCGTCGGCGGCACGCTTGGCGAGATGAAAGCGCGACGACGCCTGCGCGTCCGCGCCGAGCGCCGAGAACTGGATCACCTGCCTGACTCCGGCGGCCGCCGCCGCGCGAAACAGCGCGCAGGGGGCGGCGCGATCGATGAGGTCGAGATCGCCGGGACGTCCCTCCTTGAAGATGCCGGCGGTGTTGATGACGACGTCGACGTCTTGCAGGTGAGGGGCCCAGGCAGCAGCGTCGACGGCCTGTCGCAAGTCGATCCGCAGCGACGGCACCAGGTGCCCGCGCGCGAGCAACGCAGCGCGCAGGCGGCTGCCGATGAAGCCGCTCTGGCCGGTGAGAAACACCTTCATCGCGCGCCGCCCGGATTCGTCGCGCGCCGGGCTGGCGGCCTCTTCCTCAGCCGCCCGCGCCGGAGACC
>JAEZQX010000133.1 GCA_023441105.1 Pseudomonadota bacterium
CCCCCCCCGTCGCTGTTCGACTTCCTCTCGCAGGGCTTCCCGCGCTACTACAGCCAAGCCGACCTGGTCAGCAATGTCGCCGCCTACGTGATCTTCGGCCTGCTGTTCGCGCTCGGCTGGTCGAGCCGGCGGCACGCCTGGCTGCCGGCACTGTCGGCGGCGCTGGCCGGGGCGGCCGCTTCGCTGACGCTCGAGGCGCTGCAGAGCTACCTGCCCACCCGCGTGCCGTCGCTGCTCGACTTCTCGGCCAATGCCGCCGGCGCGGCGCTGGGCGGGATCATCGGCGCCGTGGTCGGCCACTATCGCATCCGTCGGCGGGCCGGACCGACACCGGCCAGCCGGCAGTGGTACGAGCAGGGGCCGGCCATCGGCTGGGCGCTGATCGTGATCTGGGTCATCAGCCAGTTGCCGATCCAGCGCCTGCTGTTCTCCACCGGCAACCTACAGGCCTGGCTGCCGCAGACGCTGCCCGGGGTGCATGCCGCGCTGCCCGAGCCGCTGCGGCAACTCGACGAGCTGCTGCCCGAGTCGCTGCGCTCGTTCCATGAGACGGCGGTGGTCGCCACGATGATGTGCGTGCTGGGCGTGCTGGTGATGGACCTGGTCCGCTCCGCGGGCTGGCGGATGGCCTGGATGGCCGGGTTGATGGCGGCGGCGGTCGGGCTGCGGGTCATCTCGTCGCCGCCGTTCCTGTCGGCCCAGCGGCTGCTGGTCTGGCTGACGTCCGGTGCGCAGGCAGGACTGCTGATCGGCGCCCTGGCGCTGTACCTGATCGGGGCATTCCATCGCCGCACCAGGCTCTGGGTCGGCATCGCGCTGGTGGTGATCGGCCTGGTGCTGGTCAACATCTCCCCGGCCGATCCCTTCTTCCAGACGACCCAGTCGGCCGCGCCGGGCGTGCTCACGCCGGCGATGACGCCGAGCCTGCGCAGCCTGGTCAGCACCATCGGCGCCTGGTGGCCGATGATGGCGATGATCTACTTCGGCCTGCGGCTGACGGTGGCCGCGCGGGCACACCCTGATACAAGCCACACGGTTTGATACGTCTTGGAACCGCAACACCAGCATCGGGGTGAAAGGCCCTGCGCTGGCCCCACGAAGATAAACGGGGGGACAATCCGATGAGCCCGATTCGAGTCGCCGGCGATCCGCCATCGCCGCCGACATCGCCCGCGTCGTTCGCACTCCCGAGAAAGCTGCATGTCCGCCCCTTCCTTCTACAAGCATCACATCTTCTTCTGCCTCAACAAGCGTGATGGCGGCCGCGAATGCTGCCACGACAAGAATGCGGAGGAGATGCAGGGCTACGCCAAGAAGCGCGTCAAGCAGTTGGGCTTGAGCGGTCCCGGCCAGGTCCGCGTCAACAAGGCCGGTTGCCTCGACCGCTGCGAACTCGGGCCGGTGGTCGTGGTCTATCCGGACAACGTCTGGTACACCTATGTCGACGAGAGCGACATCGACGAGATCGTCGAGTCGCACCTGCGCGACGGCAAGCCGGTGGAGCGGTTGCGGCTGCCGGATGCCTGAGCGGCGATGAATTCCGCCACCCGCTTGCTGACCGTCCCTGGTCCGGTGGGGTCGATCGACGTGGCGCTCGACCTCCCGGGTGCGCGGACCCGGGCCGGCGCCGGCGCGACGACGGCGGATGGGTCGCCCAGCGACACGGTGACGGCCATCGCGGTGATCGCCCATCCTCATCCGCTGCACGGCGGCACCCGCGACAACAAGGTGGTGCAGACCATCGCCCGGGCGCTGCTGCAGGCCGGCTGCGCCTGCTGGCGGCCCAACTTCCGCGGCGTCGGCGAAACCGCCGGCCGCTTCGACGAAGGGCGCGGTGAAGCGCAGGACCTGCTGGCGGTGATCGATCATGCCGCCGCCCACGAGTCCGCCGCCGGCCTGCAGGCGCCGATCCCGCTCTACCTGGCCGGCTTTTCGTTCGGCAGTTTCGTGCAGACGATGGTGGCGGAAGCGATCGACCCGCGCCGCTTCGCGCTCGCCCCGATGATCATGCTGGGCAGCGCGGCTTCGCGCTTCGAGCTCCGGAAGGTGCCGGACGACAGCATCGTCATCCACGGCGAAACCGACGACGTGGTGCCGCTGCAATCGGTGATGGACTGGGCACGACCGCAGGGCCTGCCCGTCATCGTGCTGCCCGGCAGCGGGCATTTCTTCCATGGCCAGCTGAACCGGGTCAAGTCCCTGATCCTGCGGAACCTGGGAGTCAGCGATGCCTGATGCCGCCGCAGTTCCCCCACCCACCGCCCCGCTGTCCGGCCCGCTGTCCGCCCCGCTCGCCGGACCGGTGCCTGGCATGCTCCCCGGCGGCCTGCCGGCGATGTCACCGGCGGCACCGCGCATCAGCCTCTGCTTCGCCCGCACCGAGCTCGGCGATCGCCAGGTACGGGAGAACCAGACGGTGCTGCCGCTGCATGTCGCGCGGTTGCTGCTGCTCTTCGAGGGACCGCAGACGGTCGAGGACCTGCGGCGGATGATCGATGCGCCGTGGCTGCCGGAAGCGCTGATCGAGCTGGAACGCCGACGACTGATCCATCGCATCGCCCCGCAACCGCCGCAGCCGCGGCCGCTGGATCTCGAGGCGCTGCAGCTGCCCGGCATGAGGCCCAACCCCGGCGGCGATGGGACACTCGATCGGCGGCGCGCGCTGACGCGCGTCGTGTTCCTGCGGCTGCTGGGCTCGCTGGGCAGCGACATGGCCCGGCGCATCGACCAGTGCCGCTCGCCGCAGGAGCTCGACGAGCTGATGCCGCAGGTCGACGCGTTGATCGAGGCGATCGCCGGCCGCGACGCGCTGGGCGAGTTCCGCCAGCTGACCCCTCGCAGCAGCTGAGCAGGACGCTGCGCCGCCCGCCGCGCGACGACGAGCGCCTTGCACACCCGCACCTTGCCCGCCGCGCCGGGGGCCGGACCCGATACCCGCACGCATCGCCGGGCGGCACCGGAGCCGGCGACGACGCCGGCAGCCGCGCCCGACACCACCGAGCCGGATCCGCGCATGGTGTTCGCCAAGACGGTCGCCGGCAGCGAGGCGGTGCGCACCGCCACCCGCCAGCTGTCGCTGCCGGCGCGCCGGCTGCTGATGCTGCTCGACGGTCGCCGCTCGCTGTCGCAACTGCCGAGCATCGTGCGACCCGACGACGTGCCCACCCTGCTGCGCGAGCTGGAAGCACAAGGCATGATCACGCTGACCGGCATGAGCGACATCGACGAGTCGTCGAACCGCATGCATCCCGACCTCAAGATGGCCCAGATCAAGCGATCGCTGGCCGGCGTGTTCGAGCGCGAGCTTGGCCAGCAGGCCAGCGTGCTGGAGGCGCGGGTGCAGGATTGCGTCAACCTGCTGGTCCTGCGCAGCGTGCTGCGCGAGGTCATCACGCTGGTGGGACAGCGCAAGGATGCCGATGCCGCCGATCGCATCGCAGCGATCGTGAAGAAGCACGGTCCGTTCTGACGATGCGCCGGCCGGCAGGGCAGTTCCGGCTCGCAGCGACAGCATCCGGCCATTGGTCGGCCCGCGTTGTCCAGGGAGCACTCACCCCATGCGGACCCGGCAGGACCGCCGGGGGTGGGTGGCATAATTGGCCGCCCCGGGATCTGCCCCGCGTCAAGAAGATCCGATGACCACACTCATTTCCCGCCTTGGCCCGGCCTTCACCAGGCCGCACGACGACACCCGCCCGCGCCCGGCCACCGGCGCCCAACGACGGCCGGCTCGCGCGCTGCGCGCCCTGCTGCCGCTGTTCCTCGCCGGTGCCCTGCTGGCCGGATCCATCGGCGTCTCGCAGGCACAGGTGCCGGCGCCGGACGTGGCCGCGCGTTCGTGGCTGCTGATGGACATGACCACCCATACCGTCCTCTACAGCCAGCTGCCGGACGAGCGGGTCGAGCCGGCGTCGCTGACCAAGCTGATGACGGCCTACGTGGTCTTCGACTACCTGAAGCAGAAGCGGCTGACGATGACGCAGCGGCCGCCGGTGTCTACGCTTGCCTACAAGGCGATCGGCTCGCGCATGTTCGTCGACCCGAAGTCGCCGGCGACCATCGAGGAGTTGCTCAACGGCCTGATCGTCCAGTCCGGCAACGACGCGGCGATCATCCTCGCGGAAGCGGTGGCCGGCTCGGAGGCACAGTTCGCCGAGATCATGAACGCCGAGGCCAAGCGGATGGGGATGAACAACACCCATTTCACCAACGCCTCGGGCCTGCCGAATCCGGAGCACTATTCCACCGCCCGCGACCTTGCAATCCTGGCGATGCGGGTGATCGAGGAC
>JAEZQX010000155.1 GCA_023441105.1 Pseudomonadota bacterium
CCAGCCGGCCGCGGGTGGCATTCCTCTTCACCGGCAGCGGCGCGCAGTACGCCGGCATGGCCAACGGGCTCTATCGCCATTCGCCGGCCTTCCGTCGAGCACTGGACGAGGCCGGCAAGGTGTACGAGCAGCTGACCGGCAAGTCGCTGCTCGCCGTGCTGGAGGGGAGCGGCGACTGCGAGGGAGCCATCGACACGACCCGCTTCGGCCAGCCGGCGCTGATCGCCGTCGAGGTCGCGCTCGCCGCAACCTGGCGCTCCTGGGGCGTCGAGCCGGTCGCGGTCCTCGGTCACAGCCTGGGCGAATACGCGGCTGCGCATGTCGCCGGCGTGCTGTCGCTGCCGGACGCGCTGCGGATGGTCGTGGCGCGTGCCGATCTCATCGACTCGATGCCGCACAAGGGCGCGATGCTCACGGTATTCGCGTCGCCGGCCACCGTCGCCGACGCGTTGCCGCTGCTTGCGCCGGGCATCTCGGTCGCCGCCGAGAACGGTCCGGAGCAGGTCGTCCTCAGTGGCGGATCGACTGCGATGGATGCAGCTGCAGCCCACTTCCAGGAGCATGGCATCCGGGTGACGCCCCTGCGCGTGGCCTATGCGTCCCACTCGCCGCTCATGGACCCGCTGCTCGAACCTTTCGAGACGGCACTGTCGGGCATCCGCTTCTCCGCGCCCCGCCTGGCGTTCGTCTCCAACCTGAGCGGCAAGGTCGCCGGCAGCGAGCAGATCGGGCACCCCACCTACTGGCGCGACCACCTGCGCCGCCCGGTCCGCTTCATGGCCGCGGTACAGGAGCTGGTGATGCTCGGCATCGACCATTTCCTCGAGATCGGCCCGCATCCGGTGCTGGCCGGGATGGGTGCGGCCTGCGTTGCGCCGGGTGTCGGCACCTGGCTGCCCTCGCTGCGTCGCGACGACGACGACTGGCCGGTGATCCTCGGCAGCGTGCAGGCCTTGTATGCGGCGGGCGAGGCGATCGACTGGAACGGCTTCGACGCCGGCTACCAGCGCCGTCGCGTCGCACTGCCGGGCTACCCGTTTCAGCACCGCCGCTACTGGGCTGACTGGACGTCCGCGTTCGCATCGCCGCCGGTCGCCAGCCGCGGCTGGGAGGCGGTCGCGCGCACCCTGGCGCAGCAGGCGGAGCGGGCGCCGATCGATATCGACCTGCGGGACTATGCGTCCCGGTGGGAGAGCTTGGCGCGGCTCACGACCGCCTGTGCAGCCGCCACCCTGCGGAACGCGCAGGTCTTCTGCGCGGCCGGTGAGCGGCTGTCGCTGCAGGAGGTGCTGCAGCGCCTCGGTGCCGCCGCGAGTTACCGGCACCTGGTCGCGCGCTGGCTGCAGCGCCTCTGCGACGATGGTCAGCTCCTGCGCGAGGGGGAATTCTTCGTCAGTCCTCGGCCGCTCCCGGTTCCGCCCCTCGCGGAGCGCTGGGCCGAGGTCGAGGCCAAGCTGGCAGGGAACCAGCCGCTGCTCGCCTACGTCAGGCATTGCGCGACGTTGCTGGAAGCGGTGCTTCGCGACCGGGTCAGCCCGCTGGAGACGCTGTTCCCGCAGGGCAGCTTCGCGCTCGCCGATGCGCTCTATCGCCGATCGGCCACCATGCAGTACATGAACGGGCTGGCGGCCAGTGCCGTTGCCGCCTTCGTCGCTGCCCGCGGCGGCAGCGGGATCCGGGTGCTGGAGGTTGGCGCGGGAACCGGAGGCACCACCGCCGCCATCCTGCCGCAGCTGCCGGCGCGGGGTGCGACGTACCGTTTCACCGACGTGTCGTCGTTCTTCTTCGAGCGCGCCCGCCAGGAGTTCGCCGGCTATCCGTTCGTCGAGTTCTCCGAGCTCGACATCGACCGTGAGCCAGCCGATCAGGGCCATGCAGCAGGTGCGCAGGACCTGGTGATCGCCGCCAATGCGGTCCATGCCAGCCGCGACTTGCGGGCGGCGCTGCACCGTCTTCGCCGCCTGGTCGCTCCCGGCGGGCTGCTGATGCTGATCGAGTCGACCGTGCACCTGGACTGGTTCGACATGACCACCGGCCTCATCGAAGGCTGGCAGCATTTCGAGGACGACCTGCGCAAGGACAATCCGCTGCTTGCGCCCGAGGCCTGGGTTGCGGCACTGCGCGAAGCCGGCTTCGAGGAAGCGCAGGCCTGGCCCGGCCCGGACTCGACGGCCGCGGCGCTTGGGCAGCATGTGCTGGTCGCCCGGGTGGCGGGCGATGCGGAACACGTCCCGGGCATGCCGGGCGACTCTTCTTCGCAGGCGCAGGCCTGCGCCGTGGCGGCGGGCGACGGCGAAGCCGCCCGGCAGGAACCGGGACCGTCGTTCGTCGAAAGGCTGGGCGAGGCCGCGCCAGGGGAGCGGATGGACCTGATGCGCGAGTTCGTCCGCGAGCGGGTGGTGCGCGTGCTGCGCCTCGATCCCGCCGACAGGCCCGGCCGTCACGAGCGCCTCATGGACATGGGCCTGGACTCGCTGATGGCCGTGCAGTTGCGCAACCTGCTGAGCACCGGCCTGGGCGCCGATCAGCCCTTGTCCGCCACGCTGATGTTCGACTATCCCACCATCGATGCGCTGGCAGCGCACCTGCTGGATCGGCTGCTCCCGTCGCATCCGGAGCAGCGCGCTGCCCCGTCGCCGGAGCCGACGCAGACAGTCGCACGGCTGGCAGCCGGCGCGGTCGCCGCCATGACCGACGAGCAGGTCGAAGCCCTCCTGCTGGAGCGACTGGACAATCCATGAACCCGACTGCACTCCACCAGCCGGCAGCGGCATCGGCCGACTCCGCGTCGCTCAGTCCGCTCAAGCGCGCCTTCCTCGCGCTGGAGGATGCGCAGGCGAAGCTCGAGGCGATGCAGCGCGCGACGCGCATGCCGATCGCGGTGATCGGCGTCGGCTGCCGCACGCCGGGCGGTGGCGTCGACGCGGCCACCTTCTGGCAGCTGCTGCGCGACGGTGTCGATGCCATCGGACCGGTTCCAGCCGACCGTTGGGATGCGCAGGCGCTGTACGACCCTGACCCGGCGACACCCGGTCGCATCGCCACCCGTGCCGGCGGCTTCCTCGCCGCGGTGGATGGCTTCGATCCGGCGTTCTTCGGCATCTCGCCGCGCGAGGCGCAGGGCATGGACCCGCAGCAGCGGCTGCTGCTCGAGGTGTGCTGGGAGGCGCTGGAGCATGCCGGCCAGGCCGCGGACCGGCTGGAGCGCACGGCCACCGGCGTCTTCATGGGCATGTGCAGCAGCGACTACGCCTACCTGCAGCTGAAGAGCGCCGACCCGGCGCTGCTGGATGCGCACTTCACCTCCGGCATCGCGCACAGCATCGGCTCCGGTCGGATCTCCTACCTGCTCGGACTGCAGGGCCCCAGTCTCACGGTCGATACCGCCTGCTCGTCGTCGCTGGTCGCGGTCCATCTCGCCTGCCAGGCGCTGCGCAGCGGCGACTGCCGCCTGGCGCTGGCCGGCGGCGTCAACCTGATCCTCGCGCCGGATCTCTACATCGCCCTGTCGCACTCGCGAATGCTGGCGCCGGACGGCCGCTGCAAGACCTTCGATGCCGCCGCCGACGGCTTCGGCCGCGCCGAAGGCTGCGGCGTGGTGGTGCTCAAGCGCCTCGACGACGCGGTCGCCGACGGCGACCGCATCCTCGCCGTCATCCGCGGCAGCGCGGTCAACCAGGATGGCCCCAGCAGCAGCATGACCGCCCCCAACGGGCCGGCGCAGGAAGCGGTGATCCGCGAAGCGCTCCGGCGTGCGGGTGTCGCGCCGCGGCTCGTCGGCTACATCGAGGCCCACGGCACCGGCACCCAGCTCGGCGACCCGCTCGAGGTGCAGGCGCTCGGCGCGGTCTTTGCCGAGCGTCCCGCGACGTTGCCGCTGCTGCTCGGCTCGGCCAAGACCAACATCGGCCACCTCGAAGGCGCCGCCGGCGTGGTGGGCCTGATCAAGCTGGTCCTGTCGCTGCACCACCGGCAGATCCCGCCGCACCTGCACCTGCGCCAGCCGAGCCCGCACATTCCCTGGTCCCAGCTGCCGCTGCGCGTGCCGACGACGCTGGAAGCGTGGCAGGCCATCGACGGCCGGCACATCGGCGGCGTCAGCTCCTTCGGCTTCAGCGGCACCAATGCGCATGTGGTGGTGGAGGCGGCCACGGCAACCGAAGCGCCGGCGCCGGCCGGGCCGGCAGCTCCACTCGTCCTGGCGGATGTCGAGCACCCGGATGCACCGGGCCCGCACCTGTTGCTCCTGTCGGCGACCGACGAGCGGGCGCTGGCAGCCCTGGCTGCCCGCCACGCGGCCTGGATCGATGCGCATCCCGAGGCCAGGCTCGGCGACATCTGCTTCACCGCCAACGTCGGCCGCGCCCATCACGCCTGCCGCGCCGCGTTGTCGGTCCGGTCGCCGGCGCAGCTTCGCAAGCGACTGCAGTCGCTGGCCGATGGACAGGCGGACGAGGACGTCCGGCTCGCGCGGGTGTCGCGTCGCGATCCGCCGCGGATCGCCTTCCTGTTCACCGGCCAGGGAACCCAGCATGCGGGCATGGCGCGCGAGCTCTATCGCTGCTCGCCGGTCTTCAAGGCCGCGCTCGATCGCTGCGCCCGGCAGGCCGACCGGGACTTGCCGCAGCCGCTGCTGGCGGTCATGTTCGGCGAGGCGGATGCGCCGGCCTCCATCGACGACACCGGCTACACCCAGGTCGCGCTGTTCGCGCTCGAGCATGCGCTGGCGCAGCTGTGGCAATCGTGGGGCATCGCGCCGTTCGCCGTCATGGGGCATTCGGTCGGCGAATACGCGGCCGCCTGCCTGGCCGGCGTCGTCGAACCGGAAGCGGCGGTCCGGCTGGTCGCGGCGCGCGGCCGCCTGATGCAGGGCCTGCCGGCCGGCGGCGCGATGGCGGCGATCCATGCCCCGGCCGACGAGGTCGGGCTGCACCTGGTCGATGGCGCCGGCGGCGTCGGCATCGCCGCCATCAACGGCAGCGGGCAGACGGTGATCTCCGGCGCGGCGCAAGCCGTCGATGCGCTGTGCTCGAAGCTGGCGGCGCAAGGCGTGCGCTGCCAGCGGCTGCCGGTCTCGCATGCCTTCCACTCGCATCTGGTGGAGCCGATGCTGGATGCCTTCGAGCAGGAGGTCGCGAGGACGCGTCTCGCAGCCCCGCGGCTGCGGCTGGTCTCCAACCTCACCGGTGCCGTGGCCGACGCCGACCTGCTCGTCGAGCCGGGGTACTGGCGCAGGCACGTCAGGGAGACGGTGCAGTTCCAGAAGGGGCTCGCGACGCTGGCGGCGATGCGCCCCGACTGCATCGTCGAGATCGGTCCTCATCCGACGCTGCTGGGCTTCGCCGCCGACAACCTGGCGCAGGCGACGCACCTGATTCCGTCGCTGCGCAAGGGGCGGTCGGATCGCGAGCAGCTGCTGGATTCGCTGGCAGCGCTCTATCTTGCTGGTGCGGATCCGGACTGGCAGGCGGTGTTTCCGGCAGCGGACCGCCTGCTGGTCGACCTGCCCACCTATCCCTTCCAGCGCGAGCGCTACTGGTTCCAGGCGCGCCAGCAGACTGCGCCGCGGCCGGCAAGCGCGCACGCCGGCGGCCATCCGCTGCTCGGCATGAAGAGGCCAAGCGCCGGCACGGAGACGATCTTCGAGTCCCGCATCGGCGCCGACGCGCCCGCCTTCCTGCGCCAGCATCGCGTGCAAGGCCATGCGGTGATGCCGGCCACCGCCTATCTCGAGGCGCTGCTCGCCGCCGCCCATGACCTGTTCGGCGGCACCACCGCCTACGTGGAGCAGGTGACGATCCAGGAGGCGATGCTGCTCGCCGACGACGGCGCCGCTCGCCTCATGCAGGTGGTCTGCGCGCCGGCGGCGGACGATGCCGTCGGCGCCTGCGCGGCCAGCCTGGCGGACGATGCCGACGGCGATGGCTGGACCCGCCACGCCAGCGCCATCCTGCGCAGCGGAAGGACGCCGGCCGCCGGCGCGCCCGGCGCGGTCGCGGCATCGCTGCAGGATGCGCAGGCCGCCTGCAGCCAGGCATTGCCGGTCGATGACCAATACGCCGCTTTCGAGCGGCTGGGGCTCGCCTTCGGCAGCGACTTCCGGTCGATCCGGCTGCTGCGCGGCGGACCGGGGCAGGCGCTGGGCGAAGTGCAGCTGTCGCCGGAACTGCGCGAAGCGGCCGCGGCCTACCTGATGCATCCGGTGCTGCTGGACGGCTGCCTGCAGGTGCTGGCGGCGGCGACCGGCAGCGAGGGGGATTCCCTCTACCTGCCGATCGGCATCGGCTGCTACGTCCTGCATCGGCCGCCGCCCGATCGTTGCTGGAGCCATGCCCGCATCCGCCAAGGGTCGGGCGACACGCGGCAGGCGGATGTCCACATCTTCGCTCCGGATGGCGAACCGGTGGCGGCGCTGCAGGACGTGCAACTCAAGCGGGTCGATCGCGACGCGCTGCGGCGCCTGGACCAGCGCTGGATCGACGACTGCTGCTACGAAACCGACTGGCGGCCACTGCAGCCGGCGACCAGCGGTACCGCGATCCGGGCGCTGCTCGAGGCGGGCGCGGCCGCAGCGCCGGCGCTGCAGGAGCAAGCCGGCATCGCTGCCTACGACCGGTTCCTGCCGCGCTTCGAGGCGCTGTGCGTGGACTACGTGCTGCACGCGATGGCCCGGCTCGGTTGGGCACCCGAGCCCGGCGAGACGGCGCACGGCCAGGAGCTGGCGCGGCAGCTGGGCGTGGTTGCGCAGCATCAGCGATTGTTCGCGCGCCTGCTGGATATCCTCGCGGAAGCCGGCTACCTGGTTCCCTGCGGCGACGCCTGGATGGTGTCGCGGCGGCTGGCCGCGGCCCATCCGGAACGGCGCCTCGCGGCGCTGACGGGCCAGTACCCCGGGGCGGCGGCGGAGATCGAGCTCACCGGCCGCGGGGCCGGCGAGCTGGCCGAGGCCTTGCGCGGCGAACGCGAAGCGATGCAGCTGCTGTTTCCGGGCGGCTCGCTGGAGACGGCCGAGCGGCTTTATCGCGACGCTCCCACGGCCCGCTACTTCAACGGGCTGCTGGCACAGGTCGCCGCCGCGGCCGCCGAGGGCTTCGTCCCGTCGGATCGGCGGATGCGGATCCTGGAGGTCGGCGGCGGCACCGGCGGCACCACGGCTCATGTGCTGCCGAGGCTGCCGGCGGGGCGGGTCGACTACACCTTCAGCGACGTCGGCCCCTTGTTCGTGTCCCGGGCGCGCGAGCGCTTCGGCAACCATCCCGGCATCCGCTTCCAGGTGCTGGACCTCGAGCGCGATCCCGAGGCGCAGGATCTCGAGCCCGGCAGCTTCGACATGATCATCGCCGCGAACGTGGTGCATGCCACCGCGGACCTGCGGCTGACACTGGGCCGGATCCGGCAGTTGCTCGCGCCGGGTGGGCTGCTGGCGATGCTGGAGGTGACGGCAGCGCAGCGCTGGTTCGATCTCACCGTCGGGCTGACCCCGGGATGGTGGGCGTTCCGCGATAACGACCTGCGTCCGGCCTATGCCACGTTGTCGCGCGAGCGCTGGCTCGCGTTGCTGCCGGAGTGCGGCTTCGAGGATGCGGCGGCTCTTCCCGGCCCGATGCCCGGCCCGATGCCCGGCCCGATGCCCGGCGCAATGCCCGGCGGCGCGCTCGGCCTGCAGTCGCTGCTGCTGGCGCGGGCAGCGCCCAACCAGTCCCTGAAGCCGCGGCACTGGCTGCTCCTGGCGGACGAGGGTGGGGTCGCCGCTGCGCTGGGCGGCGCATTGCAAGCGCGCGGCGATCGCTGCACGCTGGTTGGCGCCGCCGACTTCGAGCGGCGCGCGATCGGCCAGGCCACTGCCGGTCGCGACGGCGACGACTACGCCCGCTTGCTGGAGGAATGCGAAGCCGGCGCCGGCGAGGGCCGTGGCATCCACGGGGTGGTGCACGCCTGGTCGCTCGACGACACGACATGGGAGGGCATCTCCCCGGCCGCACTGGCTACGTGCGGCAGGCGCGGCGCCATCAGTGCCATGCTGCTGGCGCAGGCGCTGGCGCGGCGCGGCGGCGACAGCCCAGCGCCCCGGCTCTGGATCGTGACCCGCGGCGCGCAGCAGGCGGACCCGGACGACCGACCGCTGTGCCCGCCGCAGGCGCCGGCCTGGGGCCTGGCGAAGTCGGTGGCGCTGGAGCATCCGGAGCTCGGATGCGTCTGCATCGACCTCGATCCCGCGGCGACCTCGGGCAATCCGGATGAAGTACAGGCACTGGCGGCCGAGCTCGACCAGCCGGCTGCCGAAGCGCAGGTCGCGCTGCGCCGCGACGGTCGGCGGGTCGCCCGCCTGCAGCG
>JAEZQX010000166.1 GCA_023441105.1 Pseudomonadota bacterium
CGCTGCAGGCGCGACTGCGTCTGCAGCAGATCGTAGCCGCGGCCGCGGTCCAGCTTGACGATCTCCTCGACCCGGCCGTTGAGGGCGGCGATGGCGGCCACGTGGTCCGCAGCCAGGGCGGTGAGCCGTTCCTGCTTGATCACCTCGACATAGGCATCGGCGACTTCCAGCGCGAGCTCCGCCCGCGCCAGCTCGAGCTGCTGGTTGGCGCCGGCCAGCCGCGCCTGTTGCCGGGCCACTTCGTTATCGGTCCTTCCGGAGTCATAGACCGGCTTGATAGCCTGCACCCCGACGTCGCCGGTGGGCGTGTTGCCGGCGCCGCGCACGTAGCCGGTGCCGGGCTCGATGATCAGCCCGAAGCGGGTGTTCATCTGGCTGCGGGCGCCGGTGATCTCGTGGCTCACCGCCTGGGCGGCGGTCCGGGCGCCCAGCACCCGAGGATTGGTCTCGAGCGCGCGGGCGACCGTCTCCCCGAGCGTCTGCGCCGACGCCGCGCCGGACGAGGCCAGCAGCAGGGCCAGTAGCAGGGCCAGCAGCAGGGCCAGCGGGATGGCGAAGGGCGGAGCCAGCGGAAGGGCCCGCGAGGGGTCCCGCAGAGCGGTCATCGGGTTCGGGCTTGCCGGCCTTCCACCGGATAGGCGGGATCCGAGTAGCCGGGCGTCGACGGATGGCCCGTGGGCACCAGCGAATCCACCAGCGCTTCGTCCTCCGCCGTCAGCTCGTGGTCGAGGCTGCCGACGTATTCGGTCATCTGCTCGACGGTGCGCGGCCCGACGATGGCGCAGGTCACCAGCCGGTTGTTGAGGACCCAGTTGACCGCGAACTGCGCCGCCGTCATGCCGCGGGACTCCGCCTGCTGGCGGATGCGCTGGGCCATCACCAGCGACTCCTCGCGCCATTCCGTCTGCATCATCCGCGGATCGTTGCGCGCCGCGCGCGAGTCCTGCGGCGGCGTCTGTCCGGGCAGGTACTTGCCGGCGAGGATGCCGCGGGCGACCGGCGAATAGGCGGCGACCCCGAGGCCGTAGTGATCGCAGGCCGGCAGCACCTCGACTTCCGGCATGCGGTTCATCGCGTTGTAGTAGGGCTGGCAGATCACCGGCGGGGGCACGCCGAGTCGCTCCGCCAGCCGCACGATCTCCGCGATGCGCCAGCCGCGGTAGTTGGAGACGCCGAAATAGCGGATCTTGCCGGCGCGGATCAGGTCGCCGAGCGCGGCGACCGTCTCGGCGAGCGGCGTCGAATGATCCTCCTTGTGCAGGTAGTAGATGTCGACATGGTCGACCCCGAGCCGTTTCAGTGAGCCGTCGATTGCCTTCATCACCCAGCGGCGCGACAGGCCGCTGCTGTTCGGATCGCGGGACATCGGGTTGGCGACCTTGGTGGCCAGCACCCAGTGGTCGCGCTCGGCGGCGATGAGGCGCCCGGTGATCCGCTCGCTCTCGCCCTTGCTGTAGGCGTCGGCGGTGTCGATGAAGTTGACGCCGCGGTCGCGCGCAATGGCGACGATCTCTCCTGCCTGGCGCTCGTCGGTGCGGTCGCCGAACATCATCGTGCCCAGGCACAGCGGCGAGACCTTCAGGCCGCTGCGGCCGATCGAACGGTAAGTCATGGCTGAAGCCTCTCCTACAATGTCTTGCGCAGGGGCAATGTTAACTGCGACGCGCCGGCTGTCATCATTGCTCCGGTCCGCGGGCCGGTCGGCGATGGCCGCTCGAACCGGAAGGTCAACCACAGGGTCAGCAACGAGGAAGTGCCCATGAGAATCGAAAGCGACGTCAAGCTCGACTTCAAGGACGTGCTGCTGCGTCCCAAGCGGTCGACGCTCGGCAGCCGCGCCAACGTCGACCTGGATCGCCTCTACAGCTTCCGCCATGCGCGGCTGGAGATGCCGGTGGTGCCGGTGATCGCCGCCAACATGGACACGGTCGGGACCTTCGAGATGGCGCGCTCGCTCGCGAAGCACAAGATCCTCACCGCCATCCACAAGCACTATCCGGTCGACGAGCTGGTCGCGTTCTTCGGCCAGGAGGGCGATGGCCCGCAGCGCTACGCGTTCTACTCGCTGGGGATCCTCGATCATGACCTGGAGAAGTTCGACCGGGTGTGGAAGGGCACCGGCGGCGCCATCCGCTGGGTCTGCATCGACGTCGCCAACGGCTACACCGAAGCCTTCATCGCCTTCGTGAAGCGCTTCCGGGAACGCTATCCGGACGTGGTGGTGATGGCCGGCAACGTCGTCACCGCGGACATCACCGAGGCGCTGATCCTGTCGGGCGTGGACATCGTCAAGGTCGGCATCGGCCCGGGCTCGGTCTGCACCACCCGCAAGATGACCGGCGTCGGTTATCCGCAGCTGTCGGCCATCATCGAATGCGCCGATGCCGCCCATGGTCTCGGCGGCCACATCTGCGGCGACGGCGGCTGCACGGTGCCGGGCGACGTGGTCAAGGCGTTCGGCGGCGGCGCGGATTTCGTGATGCTCGGCGGCATGCTGGCGGCGCACGACGAGTCCGGCGGCGAGGTGGTGGAGCACGAGGGAACCAGCTATCGCAAGTTCTACGGCATGAGCTCCGAGGAGGCGATGACCCGTTATGCGGGCGGCGTCGCCAAGTACCGCGCCTCCGAAGGGAAGTCGACGATGCTGCCGGCGCGCGGGCCGGTGGACGACACCGTGCAGGGCATCCTCGGCGGCCTGCGCTCGGCCTGCACCTACGTCGGCGCGCGCAAGCTCAAGGATCTCTCCAAGTGCACGACCTTCGTGCGCGTCACGCAGCAGATCAACGATGTCTTCGGCCCCGCCAGCTGACGCGCCGGGCGTGCCCCGCACGGCAGCCGACGGGCCGGCCGCCGGCGAGGCGCCGCGCCTGCCGGCGCCGCAGGAAGTGATCGACTTCTGGTTCGGCGTTCCCAACAGTCCGGAATGGCTGCAGCAGCGGCCGGAATGGTTCCGCAAGGATCCGGTGTTCGACGCCTTGATCGAGTCGCGCTTCGCGCCCTTGCTCGAGCGCGCGCTGCATGGGCAGCTGGAGGACGATCCGGCGGTGCAGGCGCTGCCGCTGACCCGGCTCGCGCGGATCATCGTCTGCGACCAGTTCCCGCGCAACGTCTGGCGCGACCGGCCGAAGGCGTTCGCGCTCGACCCGATCGCGCTCGCCACCGCCCGCACCCTGGCGGAAACGCCGGAGGAGCGCGCCATGACGCCGGTGCAGCGCAAGTTCGTCTACATGCCCTTCATGCATTCGGAGGTCCTCGAGGACCAGG
This sequence comes from Pseudomonadota bacterium, assembly GCA_023441105.1. The sequence goes on from JAEZQX010000166.1 coordinate 3,265, forward strand.
CGTACTGCGTCGGCCTGTTCGAGGCGCTGGCGGCGGAATCGTCGGCGGAAATGGAATCGCTCGACTACGCGATCAAGCACAAGGCGGTGATCGAGCGCTTCGGCCGCTTTCCCCATCGCAACGAGATCCTCGGCCGGAAGAGCACCGAGGAGGAACTGGCATTCCTCAAGGAGCCGGGTTCGCGGTTCTGACGACCGCCTGCCAGGCGCGCGCGCCGGCGGGTGGCGGGCGGACGCATCGCGCGCCGGCGCAAGGGGGCCGGCGCAGGGGGCCAATCGCCGCAGCGCGTGGGCTGAGCGGGCACCGCCCGGCCGCTTTCAGCCGCGGCCGACGAAGGGCATCTTGGTCGCCATCACCGTCATGAACTGCACGTTGGCTTCGAGCGGCAGGCTGGCCATGTGCAGAACCGAATCGGCGACATGCTGCGGATCCATCACCGCCTCGACCTCGATGCGCCCGTCCGCCTGCGGCACGCCCTGCGTCATGCGCCGCGCCATGTCGGTCAGCGCATTGCCGATGTCGATCTGGCCGCAGGCGATGTCGTACTTGCGGCCGTCGAGCGAGGTCGACTTGGTCAGGCCGGTGACGGCATGCTTGGTGGCGGTATAAGGCATCGAGTTCGGCCGCGGCGCATGCGCGGAGATCGAGCCGTTGTTGATGATGCGTCCGCCGCGCGGCTGCTGCGCCTTCATCACCCGGAAGGCCGCCTGGGTGCAGTAGAAGGGCCCGCTCAGGTTGGTCGCGACCACGCTTTGCCACTGCTCGGGCGTGAGATCCTCGAGGTTGATGCCCGGCGCGCCGATGCCGGCATTGTTGAAGAGCACGTCCACCCGGCCGAACGTGGCCACGGTCTTGTCGAACAGCGCGTTGACCGCCGCCGGATCGGTGACGTCGGTCGGCACTGCCAGCGCATTGGACTGGTCGGCCTTGGCCATCTCGATGGTCTTCTGCAGCGCATCCTGGCGCCGCCCGGCCAGCGCGACCTTGTAGCCGTTGGCGAGGAAGGTGATTGCCACCGCCTGCCCGACGCCGCTTCCCGCGCCGGTGATGATCGCTACCTTCTGCTGCGCCTGATTGGTTGCCACGTGACTCCTCCGAATGATGTCGTTGATCGCCTGAAGGCCGCGGCATCCTGCCGCCGTGCCCATTGAAACAAGCCTGCGGGCAGCACGCCTGCAGAAGCGATCCAGCCGAAACGCTTCTTGAAAACAAGCGTGCCACGAACGGCGCATTGGGCGCCGGGCCCCGAAGGGATGCCTATACTAGCCGATGCCAGTCCGGCTCGCTCGCGCGGATCCGGGTTGCCAAGCCATGAAGCACCAACGTCGTAGAAGCATTTCGCCGGCTGCCGTCGCAACGGCAGCCATCCGGCTCCCGGCCGCGGGCTTGCCGGACGCGACCCTGCGGAAGGCCTCGTTGGTGGCGGCGCAGCCGCTGCTGCGCCTGCTGGCGGCGCTGCTGCTGGCAATGGCGCTGGTTGCCTGCGGCGGTGGCGGCGGCAGCGATTCACCCACCGCGGTTTCACCTGGCCCTGGCCCGGGCTCCAGCCCCGGCTCCAGCCCCGACGGCCAGGCACCGGCCGCCAATCCCGCGGCCGCGACCTACACCGTCGCCGGCTCGATGGCGGTGACCGAGGCCAGCGCGGTCGATTCCGACAGCAACGACCCCAACCAGCCTGCGCGCGCGGACAACAACAGCTTCGATACCCTCCAGCCGTTGCCAAACCCGGTCCAGCTGGTCGGCTACCTGACCATGCCCGGCCAGGGCCCCGAGGGCGCGGTGCGTGCCGCCGGCGACATCGTCGACGGCTACCGCGTGTTCCTCGAGCAGGGGCAGGTGGTGGAGGTCTCGTTCGCCGCCGATCCCCGCCTCATCGACATCGATCTCTTCGTCTACGACAGCAACCGCGTGCTGCGGGGCCTGTCCATCGGGCTGAACACCTACGAATGCGTGAGCATCACCACCAGCGGCGAATACTTCCTCGCGGTGCAGCTGTTCGAAGGGACCAGCACCGGCGGCAGCCTCTATCAGCTGCGTGTCGGCGCAGCCGGTTCCGGCATCAATTGCGCGGTGGCCGCCGGCGGCGCGGACCTGCTGGTGCCGGGAGAAATCGTCGCGCAGCCGGCGGAGGCGACGCGCCGGCGCCTCGCGGCCGGCGCCGGAACGCTGCCCGGTGTGAAGGTCATCAAGGGCGATCCGGCCGCCGACCGGCCGGTGCTGGTGCAGGTTCCGCTGAGCCCGGCGGCGAGCACCAAGGCGGCGGTCGACGGCTGGCGGCGGCAGCTGCCGTCGCGGTCGCTGGACATCCATCGCACCGTCGATCATGCCAAGCTGATGGTCGCCAGCGGCGAGTATCGCGCGGCCGTGCCCAACTTCATGCTGCAGGCGGCGCAGACCATGACGATGGCGCCGTTCCCGCCCAACGACCGCGACTACGTCAAGCAGCGCTGGCACTACGACGCCATCCACCTCACCGAAGCGGTGGCGGCGCTGCAGGGCCGGGACTTCTCCGCCTCGCCGCGGCCCATCGTGGCGGTGGTGGATACCGGCATCGTGGCCGATCATCCCGACCTCACCAGCCAGCTGGTCGCGGGGTTCGACTTCGTGAGCGAACCGGCCAGCGCCGGCGACGGTAGCGGCAGCGACGCCAATCCCGACGACGCATCGCTCGAGCAGGGCGCGCCATTCCACGGTTCGCACGTCGCCGGCACCATCGCCGCGCAGACCTACAACGGCATCGGCGGTGCCGGCGTCGCCCCGATCGCCCGCGTCATGCCGGTGCGGGTGCTGGGCACCAGCGGTGCCGGCAGCCTCTACGACATCATCCAGGGCATCCGTTTCGCCGCCGGCCTGGCCACCGATGCCGGCGTCACGCCGGCCCGCGCCGCGGACATCATCAACCTCAGCCTCGGCGCCGCCGGGGTCGACTGCGACCCGCTGCTGCAGGCACTGTTCGACGAGGTCCGCGCGCGCGGCGCGCTGGTGGTGGCGGCTGCCGGCAACGAGTCGCGGCCGGGTGCGCCCAGGCCGCTGGGCTTTCCGGCGAACTGCGGCAACGTGTTCGCGGTACCCGCCGTCACCCGCGGCGGCGACCCGCTGTTCGAGCGCGCGTTCTATTCCAACGTCGGGCCGCAGAACCTGGTCGCGGCGCCGGGCGGCGACCTGTCGCGCTCCAGCACCGTGACCGGCCTTCCGGACGGCATCTACAGCACCACGGCCAGTGTCGGCGCGGGCGGCAGCCGCCAGCCCACCTACGGCTATCTGCAGGGCACGTCGATGGCGACGCCCCATGTCGCCGGCGTGCTGGCGCTGATGCGCTGGGTCAATCCGGGCATGACGGCGCAGGCGATCGAGGGCCTGATCCGCAGCGGCACCATCGTCGACGATCTCGGTGCTCCCGGCCGCGACCCCGAGTTCGGCTACGGCCTGATCAACGCGCGCAAGGCGGTCGATGCCGCGCTGGCGGCGGTCGGCGGCGGCCCGGTGCCGAATCCGCCGCCCGGCGAGACGGTGGTGCAACCCAGCTCGATCGGCCTCGGCAGCATGCGCAACGAGGCGGAGCTCCAGGTCTCGCGGCTCGGTAACACGGACGAGCGGGTGCTGTCGGTCGGCAGCGATTCACCGGTCGTGTCGGTGGCACCGCGGGATGCCGCGTCGGTCGACCCCGCCACCGGCCTCGGCATCTATCGCGTCCGGGCCAACCGCGAAGCGATGGCAGTCGGCAGCTCCGCGTTCCCCAACATCCAGGTGCAGTTGTCGACCGGGCGCACGCTGACCGTGCAGGTGGCCATCGAACGCCGCGCGCCTGCCGCCGGCAGCGGCAGCACCGGACCGACGTACGTGCTGGTGCTGGACGCGGCCGACCCGGCGCGCCCGGTGGTCGGAGAAGCCACGGTCGCCGCGGCGGTGAACGGACGCTACGACTACGCGGTGACCGTGCCGGGGACCGCGGCCATTTCCATCATCGCCGGCAGCGACCTCGACAATGACGGCGTGATCTGCAGTGCCGGCGAAACCTGCGGCGCCTATCCGATGCTATCGTCGCAGCTCGAGGTACTGCGGCCAGGCGGCAACCTGACCGGCCTCGATTTCACCCTGGTTCCCTACGGCGGAGTCAGCCCCGACGCCCTCGCGATGCCAAGACGATGACCATCTTCCTCCGCAGCCCAAGGCGCACGCCGCAGCCCCGCAAGGACAAGCCGCGCCGGCTCGCCGCCATTCTGCTGGTCGCCGGCGGTGTGCTGGCGCTGGCCGGCTGCGAGACCATGCCCGGCGACCTGCCGGCGCAGAGGCAGGCACCGGGCGCCGCGGTGCCGACCGCGCCGGGGACAGGGGGAGCTGGCGCGGCGGGACAGCCCGGTGATCGGGGCCAGCAGGGGCCGCCGGGCCAACCC
>JAEZQX010000220.1 GCA_023441105.1 Pseudomonadota bacterium
GGTAGAGGGAGAGATAGGCGATCGACGCGGTGACGGCGAGCCACAGCAGGCGAATGAGGGCAGGAGGGCGTCGCCGCTGATGAAGGCCGTCGATCACCGGCGTGAGCATACGCAAACGCCCGGCGGATTGCATCCGCTAGACTCGGCGGCATGCACGGCAATCCCTCCGCTCCACCATCCGCCCGGCGGCTGTTGGTCGAATCGGTCGCCGCCATCGATTCGACCAACAGCGAACTGCTGCGGCGCGAGCCGCTGCTGCCGACCGGTTCGGCTGCCGAGGCCATCTGGCTAGTCGCCGCGCGCCAGACGGCCGGGCGCGGCCGCCGCCAGCGACACTGGATCTCCTCCGCCGATGCGTCCCTGACCGCTTCGTTCGCCCGCGAAGTCGAGCGTCCGTCCCACATCGGCGCTTTGTCGCTGGTGGCTGGCGTGGCGGTGGCGCAGGCGCTCGAAGCCTTCGGCGCCCGGGTCCGGCTCAAGTGGCCGAACGATCTCCATGTCGCCGAGGGCAAGGCGGGCGGCATTCTTTGCGAGGCGCGGGCGCGCGGAAGTGTCACCCGCCTGGTGATCGGCTGCGGGCTCAACCTGCTCGCACCGCCGGAATCGGTCGGGCAGGCGGCCGGGGCGCTGTTCGAGCGTGCATCCCTGCCGGCAAGGGACTCGCTGGTCCAGGCGCTCGGTGAATCTTTGCTGGCAGCGACCGATCGGTTGCTGGCCGATGGCTTCGAGCCGTTCCGCCAGGCCTGGATCGCGCGTGACCTGCTGCTCGGCCGCGCGGTCATGATTCATGATTACGACGGCGACTGGCCTGCTACCGCCCGTGGCATCGACACGGACGGGGCGCTGCTGGTCATGTCCGATCAGGAGCCGGATCGGCTCCGGCGTCTCGTGGCGGAAGAGGTGAGCGTGCGCCCACTTCAGCGGTGAGTGTGGCGGGCCCGACGAGTGGGCGCGGCTCCCCGCCGGGATTGATCGTAATTCATCATCATGGGATGGCTGCCGCCGAAGCACGGCGGTGAAAAAACGACGGAGAACGCCTGCAGCTGGCGACCCGGGCTCGCCAGCAGCCTGGCGACCCGCGCTCGATCGGCCTACAGCAGGTCCAGCAGCTTCAAGCGCTGCACCTTCCCCGAGGGGCCGCGTGGCAGGTCGGCGACGAAGCGGATGACCCGGGGCGTCTTGTAGCGACCGAGCGCCTGCAGGCAGAAGTCGCGCAGCTCGTCCTCGCTGCAGCGGTGACCCTCGCGAAGCACGATGCAGGCCATGATCTCCTGGCCGTAGTGGCGATCCGGAATGCCCACCGAAGCTGCGTCGAGCACCGCCGGATGACCGAGGATGGCTTCGTCGATCTCGCGCGGCGCGATGTTCTCGCCGCCCTTGATGATCAGCTCCTTGATGCGGCCGGTCACGAAGAAGAAGCCGTCGGCGTCGCGGTGGCCGAGGTCGCCGGTGCGCAGCCAGCCATCCGCATGGAATGCGCCGCGGGTCGCCTCGTCGTTCTTGTAGTAGCCCTTCATCACCTGCGGGCCGCGCAGCAGGATCTCGCCGGTCTCGCCATCGGGCAGGCTGTTACCCGCGGCGTCGGCCACCCGTGCCTCGCAGCCCGAGGCGCGCCCCACCGAGCCGATGCGCCGGGCCTGTGACTGCATCGGATTGGAGAAAGAAGGGGCGACCGTCTCGGTGAGGCCCATCGTCTCGACGATTCCGATGCCGAACTTCTGCTCGAAGGCGCGATGGTGCTCCGGCGGCAAGGCCGCCGAGGCCGAGCGGCAGAAGCGGATGCCGCGCAGCGCTTCCGCCGGCGGGGCCGCGCCTTCCAGCAGGTAGGAGATGATGGTCGGCACGACGTTGATCCAGGTGCAGCCGTGCCCGGTCGCCTGCTCCCAGAAGGCGGCAGCCGAGAAGCGCGGCGGCATCACCAGGCTGCCGCCGTGCGCCAGCGGCGCCAGCATCGTGACCGCGAAGGCATTGATGTGATAGAGCGGCAGCACCGCCAGCACCCGGTCGTCGGCGGCCAGTCCGTGTTCCGCCGAGATCGCCTGGGCGCTGGCGGCGAGGTTCGACTGCGTCAGCATGACGCCCTTGGGCTTGCCGGTGGTTCCGGAGGTGTACATCAGCAGGCCCAGCGCCTCCGGGGCGGGCATGGCGGCTGGCGTGGCGGCGGTGGCTGCACGGCCGCCGGCATCGGTGGTCGGCGCGCCCGTCGTAGCCGCTTCGCCGGCGCCGGCGCCCACCAGCTCATCCGCGCTGCCCACCGGCGGCAGGTCGGCATCGGCGACCACCACCGTCATCGGCCGCGCCAGCGATGCGACCATCGCCCGCACCCGCTCCTCCCATTCCGCGCAGACCAGCACCACATCCGCGTCGGCATGCTCCAGCACGTAGCGCATCTGCTCGGGCTGCGACAGGAGATTGATCGGGTTGACGCAGCGGCCGCCGTAGAGCGCGCCGAGCAGTAGGCCGAGGGTGCCCAGGCCGTTGGGCATCACCAGGGACACCGTGGCGCCGGGTGCGACACCCCATGAGGCAAGGCGAGCCGCCACCGCTTCGCAACAGCGGCCCAGCTGCCGGTAGCTGAGCATGCCGCCACCGGTGCCGATCGCGTAGATCGCATCCGGCCTGGCCGCAAGCTGGCGATCGATCAGCTCGCGCACCGTCCCGAGCGGCCAGCCGCCCGCCGGCACCTCAGCGGCCATAGCGCTCGAAGAAGCCTCCGAGCAGCGCCTCCTCGGTCGGCACCCGCTCCGGTATCGGCCGCGAGATGCGGGTGACGTTCATGTAGTGACGCACGCCGAGGTTGTCGCTGAAATTGTTCCGACCCCACGTGCCGCAGCCCATCGACAGCGAGAAAGGCAGGCCGTTGTCGAAGCTGCCGCCGGTGGCGAAGCAGTGCGCCTGGCCGACGATCACCCGCGACACCGGTGCCGTCAGTCCCAGGTGCAGCGCGCGCTCGGACAGCTGGCTGTGCAGGCTCACCGAATGGCCGGCGCCCTGGTAGGCATAGATGCGGCCGACCAGCTCGCAGGCGTGGGCGAAGTCGCGGGCGCGATAGACGGTCAGCACCGGCGAGAGCTTCTCGCCCGAGAAGGGGTGCTCCTTGCCGACGCCTTCCTCGACCACCAGCAGCATGCGCGGCGCGCGCGCCGCGACCTCGTCGAGCCCCGCAGCCGCTGCGATGCGCTGCGCCGGCTGGCCGATGGCCTGTGCCGACAACTTGCCGTCGGGCCACATCACCTGCTGCAGGCGCCGCTTCTGCTGCCCGTCCAGCATCACCGCGCCTTCCGCGGCCAGCGCTGCGACCATCGGCTCGAAGACGGCGTCGACGATGATCACGCTGTTCTCGGACGAGCAGCTGGTGGCATTGTCGAAGGTCTTGGAGCTGGCGATCTTGCGGGCGGCGTCGCCCAGGTCTGCCGTCTCGTCGACGATGCTGGCGACGTTGCCGGCGCCGACGCCGAACGCCGGCGTGCCGCTGCGGTAGGCGGCGCGCACGTTGGCCTGCGAGCCGGTGGCCACCACCAGGTCGCACTGGCGCATCAGCTCGCCGGTGGATTCCTTGGATACCGGCGCCGGCAGCATCTGCACCAGGTCACGCGGCGCGCCGACCTTGTCGAGCTGTCCGTGGACATGCCGCAGCAGCAGCGCGCAGGTGCTCCATCCCTTGGGACTGGGCGCGACGATGACCGCATTGCGCGCTGCCAGCGAATTGAGGATCTTGTTGATGGGCGTGGCCGCCGGATTGGTCGAGGGCGTCACCGCGCATACCACGCCGACCGGCCGGGCGATCTCGACGATGCCGCGCGCCGGATCCTCGCCGATGACGCCGACGGTGGGGGTGGCCTGCAGGTCGCGCAACAGCCCGAGCGTCTTGCGGTGGTTCTTGCGGATCTTGTCGTCGACCAGCCCGACGCCGGTATCGGCGACCGCCAACTCGGCCAGCGCCCGGTTGCGAGCTGGCTCGAGGATGGCCCACGCGGCCGCGCATACCAGGTCCGAGATGCGCGCCTGGTCGTAGCCTTCCGCGACCTGCTGCGCCACCCGCGCCCGCGCGACCAGCTCGCCCACCTCCCGCACGATGGCCGGGTCGGTCGTGCCCGGATCGCTTCCCCTCGCCGTCGCCGTCTCGCTGCCCATCCGCATCTCGCTTGCCGTCCTCCGGCTGCTAGTCCACCTTGATACTGGCATCGGTGGCGAGCTTCTTCCACTTCACCAGCTCGGTCGCCACCTGCTTGCCCAGCTGGTCCGGCGTGCCGCCGACGCCTTCGCTGCCTTGCTGCAGCAGCTTCTCCTGGATCTCGGGCTCGCGGACGGCGACGTTGATCGCCGCATTCCAGCGCTCGATGACTTCCCTGGGCGTGCTCCGCGGCACGAAGACCGCGTACCAGGAGTCGACCTCGAAGTCCGGCACGCCCGCCTCGACCACCGTCGGCACGTCGGGGAATGCCTTGCTGCGCTTCAGGGTCGACACCGCGAGCGCCCGCAGCTTGCCCTGCTTGACGTAGTTCGCCGCCGCGGGGATCGACACCCACAGCAGCGGCACCTGCCCGCCCATCACGTCGATCACCGCCGGTCCGCCGCCGCGATACGGGATGTGCGTCATCTTGGTTCCGGTGCGCAGCTTGAACAGCTCGCCGGCGAGGTGGCCCGGCGAGCCGTTGCCGACCGAGGCGTAGGAAATGGCCTCGGGCTTCGCCTTGGCAAGCTCGATCAGCTCCTTGACCGTCTTGGCGGGGAAATCCGGATGCGCGACCAGGATCTGCGGCAGCGAGGCCACCGTCGCCACCGGCTCGAAGTCCTTGGCCGTGTCGAACGGCAACTTGGAATAGATTGCAGGGTTGATGGTGTGGGAGTTGAGCGTGAAGAGCACGGTGTAGCCGTCGGGCTCGGCCTTTGCGACCAGCTCGGTGCCGATCGAGCCGGCGGCGCCGCCGCGATTCTCGATCACCAGCGGCTGGCCGAGCTCCTGCCGCAGGCGGTCCTGCACGATGCGCGCGATGACGTCGGTGCCGCCGCCGGGCGGATAGGGCACCACGACCTTGATCGGCTTGTCCGGGTATGCGGCGAAGGCGCCGCCGCCGGGTGCCGCGGTGGCCAGCAGCGCGGTGGCCGCGAGCATGGCCGCGGCCAGCGGTGGGAAGGAGCGGCTTGAACGACGGAACCACTGCATCGGGAACCAACCCATCTTCAGGTCTCCTCGTCTCTTGTCGCGGCTCTTGCAGGCCGGGACGGACACTGTAGCATGGGTGCCATGAGCCAGCATCCGGATGCCTCGGGACGCGCGCCGGCCGGCATGCGGCGCGCCGGCGCCCAGGGTTGGCTGCTGTTCGATACCGTCATCGGCCACTGCGGCATCGCCTGGGGCGAGCGCGGCATCGTCGGCGTGCTGCTGCCGGAAGGCAGCGAAGAGCAGACCCGGTCGCGCATGCGGCGCTTGAATCCGGCCGCTGTCTCTTTTAAACAA
>JAEZQX010000267.1 GCA_023441105.1 Pseudomonadota bacterium
CCCCGCCCGCGGGTGCGCCCCCCACCCGCCGGGCGCCCCCGCCGCCCGCGGCCGGCGGCGCGACCGGGGTCGACCCGGACCTGCGCGCCCGGCTGCTGCAGCGGATCCGCACCCAGCTGTCGGCCCGTCACGTGCCCGACGAGGTGTATGCGCTGCCAGAGATCCCGCGCACGCTGACCGGCAAGAAGCTCGAGGTGCCGATCAAGCGCATCCTCCTCGGTCACCCGCCCGCCAAGGCGGTCAACCGCGACTCGATGGCCAACCCTGGCATCATCGACTGGTTCGTGGCCTTCCACGCCGCGCGCGAGCTTGCCGCGCAGGGCACTGCGGGCTGAACACAAACCTGGGCGCCCATTCCGGGGGGCCGATCTTGCAGGAGCCGTCATGGCAGTACAGGCAGTCACGACCGAGGGATTCGACGCCGTCGTCACCGGCAACGACATCGTGCTGGTGGATTTCTGGGCCCCCTGGTGCGGCCCCTGCAAGAGCTTCGCGCCGATCTTCGAACAGGTCGCCGGCGAGAACCCGGATGTCGCCTTCGTCAAGGTCAACACCGACGAGGAGTCCGATCTGGCCGGCGGCTTCGCGATCCGTTCCATCCCGACGCTGATGGTGTTCCGCGAGCAGGTGATCGTTTTCCAGCAGGCCGGGGCCCTGCCCAAGGGCGCCCTCGACAGCATCCTCGAGCAGGTGCGGGCGCTGGACATGGAGGAGGTCAAGCGCGGCGCCCATCCCCACGAGCCCGGCGAGGAACCCTGAGCGGGCTGGCCGGGGGAACCGCGGTCTTCGAAAACGATTCCTGATACGATAACAATTCTCATTCGCCAGCGGCGGCAGGCGGCCGTCGCCCAACGTATCAGGAGATCGTTCGTGAAGACAAAACTGCTGCCCGGGCGGTTGGCCGCCACTTGGCGCGCCGCCGCGCCGGCCCTGTTGCTGCCGGCCGTCGCCGCCGTCGCGTTCGCCCTCGCGCCGGCCGCCCAGGCCCAGGACAAGGTGCTCAACGTCTACTCTGCGCGTCACTACCAGACCGACGAGCAGCTCTACGGCGAGTTCGCCCGCCAGACCGGCGTCAAGATCAACCGCATCGAGCTCGGCGACGAGCCCCTGCTCGAGCGCATGAAGTCCGAAGGCGACAAGAGCCCGGCCGACGTGGTCCTGCTGGTCGACGCCACCCGGCTGTTCCGCGCCCAGAAGGAAGGCCTGTTCCAGCCGGTCGAGTCGAAGGTGCTGACCGAGCGCATCCCGGCCGAGTTCCGTGCCGCCGACAACAGCTGGTTCGGCTTCTCCAGCCGCGCCCGGGTCATCGTCTACAACAAGGACAACGTCGATCCCAAGGACGTCCAGACCTACGAGTCGCTGGCCGATCCGAAGAACAAGGGCAAGGTCTGCACGCGCTCGGGCAGCCACCCCTACAACCTGTCGCTGTTCGGCGCGATGATCGAGCACCACGGGGTCGAGAAGACCGAAGGCTGGCTCAAGGGCCTGGTCGCCAACATGGCGCGCAGCCCGAAGGGTGGCGACACCGACCAGATCAAGGCGGTGGCGAGCGGTGAATGCGGCATCGCCCTCACCAACACCTATTACTGGGTGCGGCTGACCCGCTCCGACAAGCCGGCCGACCAGGAAGTGGTCGGCAAGGTCGGCATGGTGTGGCCCAACCAGGCGACCACCGGGGTGCACATGAACCTCGCCGGCGGCGCGGTAGCACGGCATGCGCCCAACAAGCAGATCGCGGTGCAGTTCCTCGAATACCTTGCCAGCGACCAGGCGCAGGCCTACTTCGCCAACGGCAACAACGAATGGCCAACGGTGAAAAGCGCGAAGACCGGCAACGAAGCCCTCGCCGCGCTCGGCGACTTCAAGGCGGACAAGATGGCGACCGATCGCATGGCCGCGCGCTCGCCCGAGGCGCAGATGCTGCTCGACAAGGTCGGCTACAAGTAACCTGCGGTTCCGGTCATTTCGGCTGCGGCGGCTGCTGCTGAGCAGCGAAGGTGACCACATGCTCGGCATCGAGCCGGATGCCGATGCCCTCGCCGATGGCATGGTCGTGATGGCTCGGCACCAGGGCGAGTACCTCGCGGCCCGACGGCAGCCGCAGGGTGTAGAGGAACTCGGCTCCGCGGAACGCCTTGCGGATCACCGTCGCCTTGAGCTCCGCGGCGTCGTCGTGCACCACGTCGTCCGGCCGCAGCAGCACATCCACCGGCCGCGCGCCGAGATGGCGATGGGCGCAGGTATCCGGCGGCGTGATGAAGCCCAGCTCGGTCTGCACGTGGCTGTGCTCCATCGTCACGCTGTCCATCTGCGTGCCCGGCAGGAACACGCCCTCGCCGATGAAGTCCGCCACATGCCGCGTCGCCGGCCGGTGGTAGAGATTGTAGGCACTGTCCCACTGCTCGATCCGGCCCTGGCTCATGACGCCGATCATGTCGCTGACGGCGAACGCCTCGCGCTGGTCGTGGGTGACCAGGATGGCGGTGGTGCCGGTCGCCTTCAGGATGGTCCGCACCTCGAGCGACAGGCGCTCGCGCAGCTCCACGTCGAGGCTCGAGAACGGTTCGTCGAGCAGCAGCAGCGCCGGCTGGGGCGCCAGCGCCCGCGCCAGCGCCACCCGCTGCTGCTGGCCGCCGGAGAGCTCGTGCGGATAGCGCCGCTCCTGCGCCTGCAGGTTGGTCAGCTCGAGCATCCTCGCCAGCCGCTCGCGCCGCACGGCCGCGGCAGCCCGGCCGAGGCCGAACAGGATGTTGCCGGCGACGGTGAGATGCGGGAACAGCGCGAAGTCCTGGAAGACCATGCCGATCTGCCGCGCCTCGGGCGGCAGGCTGGCGTCCGCATCCGCCAGGCGGCGGCCCGCCAGGTGGATCGTCCCCTTGCGCGGCCGGATGAAGCCGGCGAGTGCGCGCAGGACGGTGGTCTTGCCGCAGCCCGAAGCACCCAGCAGGCAGCCGATCGCGCCGCGCGCAAGCTGCAGCGACAGTCCCTCCACCGTCGGTTGCGCCGCGCCGGGGTAGGATACCGACAGCCGCTCGACCGACAGATGCGAGGCATCGGCCGGTTCCAGTTCCCCGGCCTGCCCTGCCGCTTCAGGCGCCGCCACCACCCTGTTAGCCGCCTCACTCACTGCCGCGTGCGTGACCTTTTCTTCCATCGCCTTCGCTTTCTTGCACCCTCCCCGAATGTACCGGATGCGCCGCAAGGGCCGCGCCGCAGCAGCTGAGCGGCGCATGGATTGCCCGGTGCATGCCGCGATCCACGCGGGCCCGCCGTGGCGGTGAGGCCGGCGGCGGGATCCCCGCGCAACGCCGGCGGCCTGATGCTGCTGGTCGGCAGCCTGCTGCTGGTGCCGCTGCTCGCGCTGGTCGCCACCGCCTTCGTCACCTTCGACGCAGCAGCGCTGGCGCACCTGGCGCGCACGGTGCTGGCGGAGACCATGGCGGTCTCGGGCATCCTCGCCGCCGGCACGCTCGCCGGCACGCTGCTGATCGGCGTCAGCTGCGCCTGGTGCATCGAGCGCTACCACTTCCCCGGCCGCCAGGCGCTGTCGTGGATGCTGGTGCTGCCGCTGGCGATGCCCTCCTACGTGATCGCCTACGCCTACACCGACCTGCTGCAATACAGCGGCCCGATCCAGCTCTGGTTGCGGACCTCGTTTGGCTGGCGCGGCCGGCTGCCGGACGTGCGCTCGCTGACCGGCGCGATCGTGCTGTTCTCCTTCGTCTTCTATCCCTACGTCTACCTCATGACCCGCACCGCGCTGGCCGAGATGTCGAGCTCGGCAGTGGAATCGGCGCGGCTGCTGGGGCAATCGCGCTGGGGGGTGTTCTGGCGGGTGGTGCGCCCGCTGATCATGCCGTCGATCGTCGCCGGGGCGATGCTGGTGCTGATGGAGACGCTGGCCGACGTCGGTGCGACCTACTACTTCGGCCTGACCACCTTCTCGGCCGGCATCTACAAGACCTGGTTCGCCATGGGCAGCCGCAGCGCCGCGCTGATGCTGGCGGTGGTGCTGCTGGCGGCGGTGGCCGCCATCTACCTGGTCGAGCGCCGGGCGCGCGGCCGCGCCATGCAGGTGACCTCCCGCACCCACCGGCCGTGGGCGCCGGAGCGGCTTGGGCGGCGTGCCGGCCTGACGGTTGCCGCCGCCTTGCTCCTGCCGGTGCTGGCCGGCTTCGTGATCCCGGTCGGCGGACTGCTGTGGCTGCTGGCGCGCGAACCGGAGATGACGCCAACCCTCGGCCGCTTCTGGATGTGGGCCGGCAACAGCTTCGTCGCCGGTTTCCTCGGCGCCACGCTGACCCTGCTGCTCGCCATCGCCTTCGCCTACGCCACGCGCTTCAGCGAGGCGCTGCAGGCGAAGCTGGTCGGCGCCACCGCCACCGGCCTGAAGTTCGGCTACGCCATTCCCGGCGCAGTGGTCGCGCTGGCCATCTTGTGGCCGATGGCGGTGTTCGACCGCGCCGTCACCCACGCGCTGGACCTGGCGACGCCGTTGCTGACCCACACCATCATCGGGCTGGTCTACGCCTACATGCTGCGCTTCTTCGCGGTGGCTTACGGCGGCGTGGAGGCCAGCATGCAGCGCATCACCCCGAGCCTCGACTTCGCGGCCCGCACGCTTGGCGCGAGCCGCATCCAGGTGTTCTGGCGCGTGCACCTGCCCCTGCTGCGGCGCGCCGCCATGGTTGCCTGGATGCTGGTGCTGATCGACGTGATGAAGGAGCTGCCGGCGACGTTGATGCTGCGCCCGTTCAATTTCGACACCCTGGCCGTCATCGCGCAGCAGCTGTCGCAGGACGAGCGACTGGCCGAAGCCGCCCTGCCCTCGCTGGCGATCGTCGCGATCGGCATCGTGCCGGTGATCCTCATTTCGCGCCTGCTGCAGCGTCGGCCGATGCCGGGATAGACCCCCGGCGACCGCTCGATCGGCGTTTCAGGTAGCGGCGATCAGGCCGGGCACCTGGCGTTGCCGCATGGCATCGGCGAGATCGGCGAGCGCCTCGTCCGACAGCAGCCGCTCGGCCATCGCCAGGAGCTCCTGGTCCTCCTGCACCATGTGCCGTCGGCACAGGCTGGCGAAGGCCTCGAGATCGGCGACCTGCGCCGGGCCGTCGTGGCCCGCCTCGAGCGCTTCCAGCCACTGGCGGATGCCGAGCCAGCGGGCCTCGATATCGCGATGCTCGGCCGCCCGCGCCTCGGTCATCTCGCGGATGCACACCGCATCCGAGCCGGCCATCGACTCCAGCAAGGCGGGAAACAGCTCCTGCTCCTCGACCTGGTGCAACGGCCCGGCGATCCGGTCGAACGTCCGCCGCACGCTGCCGGCGGCGGCGCGCTGCGCCGCGCCCGCGCCACCGCCGGCGAGCCGCTCCTGCAGCCGCATCAGCGCATCGCACTGGCCCTGCAGCCGGCCGTGCAGCGCCGCCAGCCACTGCAACGGCTCGTCGCCCGCCCGCGCTGACGGCTGCCTTGCGCTTCGTCG
>JAEZQX010000281.1 GCA_023441105.1 Pseudomonadota bacterium
CACAGACCGCCACCACCTGGCCGGCTTCGGCGTCGCCGGGGGTCACGATGCCGGCGCCGTCCGCCTTGAGCAACTGGTCGCCGACGGTATTGCGCGCCTGGTCGACCTGCGCCGTCGCGGCCTGCAGCCGCGCGACCGCCGCATCCACGGTGGCGCGTTGCCGTTCGACGTTGGCGTCGCTCACGAAATTGCCGGCGCGCAGCCGTTCGGCGCGCGCCAGCTCCGCCCGCGCCAGCGCCAGCTCGGTGCGCAGCGCCTCCTGCTGGGCCCGCTGCGCATCGAGCGCCGGCGTCAGGTCCTGCGGGTCGAGCCGCGCCAGCAGCTGGCCCGGTTCGACCCGATCGCCGATCTCGACCTTGCGCTCGATCATCCGGCCGGCGACCCGGAAGCCGTAGCGCACCTCCACCCGCGGCTTGACTTCGCCGGCCAGCGACCACTGGAGGTTCACCGGGCTGGCGGCGACCGTGATGCTGCGCACCGGGCGCGGTGCTTCCTCGACGGCCGGCACCGGTTGCCTGCCGCAGCCGCCCAGGCCGATGAGCGGGAACAGCAAGGCGGCGGCAAGAGTCGCCTGCACGAGGTTGCGGGTCATGGTGGTAGCGGCGTCGAAGCGGCCTGTCGGAGATCGGGGAAGTGCCGGTGAAAATAACTAACTAACGAGTCAGTAATCAATTCTTCCACCCCTGCCCGCCGATGTCAAAGCAAATTTGGGCGCCCTTCTACAATCGGCGCGTGAACGCTCCCATCGACTCAACGGCAGCCCCTTCGGCGCCGGCATCCGGGCCCGCGCCGGTCGCCGCGCCCTGGCATGGCGTCGACCACTACGAGAACTTCCCGGTGGCGTCGTGGCTGCTGCCGCGCCGGCTGCGGCCGGCGGTGATCGCCATCTACCGTTTCGCCCGCCATGCCGACGACATCGCCGACGAAGGCGATGCCGATGCCGACACGCGCGACCGCGGCCTGCAGGCCCTGCAGCAGGCCCTGGCGACTGCCGCGGCGGGTGGCGAGCCGGGCGAGCCGGTGGTGGCGGCGCTGGTGCGCCCGGTGACGGCGCATCGGCTCGACTGGCATCACTTCCACGACCTGCTCGATGCCTTCCGCCAGGACTTGCGGGTGCGCCGCTATGCCGATGCGGCAGCGGTGGACGACTACTGCCGGCGCTCGGCCAACCCCGTCGGCCGGCTGATGCTGGAGCTCTTCGACGCCGCCGACCCGGCGAACCTCGCCGCTTCCGACGCGATCTGCAGCGCCCTGCAGCGCGCCAACTTCCTGCAGGACGTCGTGGTCGACTTCGCCAAGGACCGCATCTACCTGCCGCTCGCCACGCTCGCCGCCTGCGGTGTCGACGAGGCCGGCTTCGCCGCCGACATCCGCCGCGGCAGCTTCTCGACCGGGACGCGCCGCGCGGTCGCCGTCGAGGCGCAGCGCACGCGCGAGCAGTTGCTGCGCGGCCGCGTCCTGCTGCGCCGGGTGCCGCTGCGGCTGGGACTCGAATTGCGCTTCGTGCTCGCCGGCGCGTTGCGCATCCTCGACCGGTTGCAGGCGCTCGACCACGACGTTGCCGCCGGCCGGCCGACGCTCGGCTGGCGCGACGGCCCGGCCCTCGTCCTCAAGGCGGCCAGCCTGCCGCGTCTGCAGGCGGGACAGCCATGACGCCCGACGAGTATTGCCAGGACAAGGCGGCCCGCAGCGGCTCGAGCTTCTACTACAGCTTCCTGTTCCTGCCGCCGGAGCGCCGCCGCGCCATCACCGCCCTGTACGCCTTCTGTCGCGAGGGCGACGACGTCGTCGACGAGATCAGCGACAAGACGCTGGCGGCCACCAAGCTGGCCTGGTGGCGGCTCGAGGTGGAGCGGCTGTTCGCCGGCGAGCCGACGCACCCGGTGACCCGGGCGCTGCAGCCCTGTCTCGAGCCCTTCGGCATCAGCCGCAAGCAGCTGATGGAAGTGATCGACGGCATGCAGATGGACCTCGACCAGACCCGTTACCTCGACTTCGCCGGCCTGCGGCTCTATTGCCGCCGGGTCGCCGGGGTGGTGGGCGAATTGTCCGCGTCGATCTTCGGCTACCAGGATTCGCGCACGCTCGAGTTCGCCGACGAACTCGGCCTGGCCTTCCAGCTGACCAACATCATCCGCGATGTCGGCGAGGACGCCCGGGTGGGGCGGGTCTACATCCCGGTGGAGGACCTGCAGCGGCATGGGCTGGCGGCGCACCAGCTGCTTGCCGCGCGGACCGCCGACCAGGAAGGCGAGGCGTTTCGGGCGCTGATGCGCGAGCAGGTGACACGCGCGCGCGGCCACTACCGCAACGCCTTCGAGCTGCTGCCGGACGTCGATCGCCGCTCGCAGCGGCCTGGCCTGATCATGTCGGCGATCTACGTCGCGCTGCTCGACGAGATCGAGCGCGACCAGTACCGCGTGCTGTCGCAGCGCATCGCGCTCACGCCGCTGCGCAAGCTGTGGCTGGCCTGGCGCACCTGGGTGAGCGGGCGTCCGCCGCGCATCCAGGACCGCTGATGGCCGCCCGGGTCCCGCCGGCCATGACGTGGCGATGACGCGGCGATGACGTCGCGCGCGGCCGGCGAGGTGGCGGTCGTCGGCGCCGGCTGGGCCGGACTCGCCGCGGCGATCCACCTGGTC
>JAEZQX010000334.1 GCA_023441105.1 Pseudomonadota bacterium
GCCCCGAGCTGCGCGGATGCGTCCTGGCGAGCGAAGCGGCCGAGGTGCGGCGGGCGTGGCGGACGGCGGCATCGGTGCAGGCCTGCGCATCAGCCTGGACACCCGCGCCGAGCCGTTCTCAGTCGGCGCGGCGTGCCGCCCCCAGCAACCCGCCGCCGAAAGCCATCAGCAGCGCCGCCAGCAGCGAGGCGGTGACCGAGCCATGCATGAAAGCAGGCGGCCAGGCCACGATCCCGGTGCCGAGGATGAACTTGGCCGTGGTGGCGGTGCGTTGGGCGGGTGAAAGTTCCGACATGTTCGACTCGACGAGTTTCAACTGGACAACCGGACGGCACCTCTTGTGGCCAATACTACGCCGATCGTCGCGCCGACGCACAAGCCCCCACCCGCCAGGCGGTGGATTGGTCGGGTCGGATGCCCCGCGCCCCGGATGCTCCGGTGGCGGCTGGAGCCCCCGCAGCCGCGGGAGCCCGCCGGAGCCGCCGGAGCCTCAGCCGCTGGCCCGGCGCTCAGGTGATCAGCCTCAGGTCCATCAACGGACCGTCGAGCGTGCTGGCGGCGATCTCCTGGCTCGCCGCCGAGCTGATGCCGGTCTGCCAGTGCTGGCGCGGCAGCAGCGGCTGGGCGTCGGTGAGGGTGCCGGTGGTGATGATCGAGCCCGCCTGCAGCCGCAGCGGCTCCGCCAGCGACGGCTGGCCGGCGAGCATCTCCACCAGGTGGGCGAACGCCTGGATCGGGCCATCGAGGACGGCCGTGCCGTCGCCGTCGGCGATCACGCCGCCGTTGCAGGTCATGTTGAGCCGGACCGCGGAAAGGAAGGCGGCCAGCTGCCCGTGGTTGAGCACCTTGCGCCGCGGACCCACCAGCAGCGCCCCGTGCAGGCTCTGGGCGGCAAACGATTCGGCCGCGGTGAAGCTCCAGTCCGGATAGATGCACTGCACGATCTCGAAGCCGTGCGCCACCCATTCGACCGAATCGGCCACGTCGTCGAGCGAGCTGCTCGCCGGGGCGTGGCGCAGGCCCAGCACGATCTCCGGCTCCAGGCGCGGCAGGAGGAACGAGCTCAGCGGCTTGCCGATCGCGTTCATGTCGATGTCGACGATCTGCACCGAAGGCCCGGCATCCGACTGGTAGACCGTGCGGTCCCAGACCGGCGCCCAGATCGGATGGAAGACGTTGTAGAGCGGCCAGAGACTGCGATTGGTGAAACCGATCTTGAAACCCAGGGGGCGCTCGCCGCGCGCCAGGCGCAGCTCGTTGACGGCCGCCTGGAAGTCGCGTGCCGCAGTCAGGTCCTGGAGACGTTCACGATCGGCCGGCACCGCCAGCTGGGCGCCGTCCATCGCTTCGAGTAGGGATTGTGGGGTCAGCATGCCGGGATAGTAACCGCCCGGCGACAGTGCCTGCAGATGGAGCGGTCGACGGCGGAATTCGGGGCGGCCCGCCTCGCCGGCCGGCGCTCGCGGCGGCGGCGCGCCGCCACGCGGCAGTCGTCAGGCGGGTTGGACGTCGGGCAGCGGCAGGTCGGCTGCCAGGCCCTGCCAGTAGTCGATCATGCTGGCCATGCGCCAGCAGGCGCGGACCTCGAGCTCGAGCCCGAGATTCCACAGGTCCGCGAAGCCGAGGTGCATGCGGCAGTACTCCAGCATGCTCTCTTCATCCAGGTCGCCGGCTTCGCGCTCCACGTAGGCGAGGAAGTTGCGCGCTTCCAGCGGCTGGCGGAAATCGTTGCGGGCGAACTCCGCCATGGCCTTGCCGAGGTGCATGAACCGGGGTGCCCGATCGAAGAACCGCCGCACCGTGTCCATCTTGTTCATGGGAACCTCCTGCTTGAAGCGACATCGGGGTCTACCTTAGGTCGTCGCGGCGGATGATTGCGTTCAATCGGAATGACGGTTGCCGGGGCCGGACGAGCGGGGTGCGACCGCTGCGATGCGTGGCGCCTGGGGCGCTGCGTGGTAGTGGCCACGCTCTTAGAATCTTCCTCCTCGCCGGCTTCTTCCATTACCCCAAGGCCCTAGCCGTTGCGGCCGCGCATCACCTTCGTGAGCTAACACTTGCCATCGCCCGCATGACGCTGAACGCGAGATTCCGCCTGCGTATCTATCGCGACGAAGGCATCGCCATCGGGCCCGGCAAGGTGGCGGTGCTGGAGGCGATCGCGGCGACCGGTTCGATCTCGGCGGCCGCCCGCAACCTCGGCATGTCCTACCGCCGCGCCTGGCTGCTGGTCGACGAGCTCAACCGCGCGCTGAAGCAGCCGGCGGTGGTCGCCGGCGCGGGCGGACGGCAGGGCGGCGGCGCGTCCTTGACGCCGCTGGGCGAGGAGCTGGTGCGGCGTTATCGGGCGATCGAGGAGACCGCGCGACACGCTGCCGCCGCGGACCTGGCCGGGATCATGCGGATGTTGGCACCGTAGCAGCGCGTCGCCGGGCGTGCCACGGGGGGCGATGCCGCGGGGCACGCGGCGGGGCGGCGGCGGGGCGGCGGGGACTTGTGCCACCGTTGTATATGGAGGAATATAGAGGACAACGGGAACAGGCGGCGGCTCCGGCGCTTGACGTGGACGAACATGACGTTGGCGCTTCTGGCAGACACCGACTGGTTTCCCCTCTACCTCTCGCTCAAGGTGGCGGCGGTCGCCACGTTGCTCGCGCTGGTGGCCGGGATGTCGCTTGCCTGGCTCTTCACCCGCACCCGGTTTCCGGGCAGGTCAGTGCTGGAGCCCATCTTCATGCTGCCGCTGGTGCTGCCGCCTACCGTGCTCGGCTACGCGATCCTCGTGCTGGCCGGCCGGCGCGGGCCATTGGGCGCATGGCTGCGGGAGAATTTCGACTACACGATCGTCTTCAGCTGGCATGGTGCCGTGGTCGCCTCGGCAGTGGTCGCCTTGCCGCTGGTGATGAAGTCCGCCGGCGCCGCCTTCGACGGAGTGGACCGGGAGCTGGAGGCCGCTGCCAGGACCTTGCGGCAGTCGCGACTATCGGTCTTCCTGCGGGTGACCCTGCCGCTCGCTTGGCCCGGCATCCTGGCCGGCAGCCTGCTGGCTTTCGCGAGAGCCATGGGCGAGTTCGGCGCTTCGCTGATGGTGGCTGGTTCGATTCCGCGGCAGACCCAGACGCTTTCCATGGCCATCTACGACTCGGTACAGGCCGGCGAAGACGACCGCGCCCTGGTCCTCGTGGTCGTCACCTCGCTGGTGTCCGTGCTGATCCTTGTCGTCGCCAACCGTGCCTTTGCCTGGCGTTGAAGACATTGCTGCGGTGATCCTTCCGCCGATCGGAGCTTCCTTGAAGAGAAATCCGCGAATCGCACCTTTGATTTTCGGCCTGCTGCTTCCTTGCGCGGCGATGGCCCAGGAGATCACGGTTTCTGCAGCCGCCAGCCTGACCAACGCCTTCAAGGAGCTGGCGCCGGTTTTC
Organism: Pseudomonadota bacterium; assembly: GCA_023441105.1. The sequence continues at coordinate 3,423 of JAEZQX010000334.1, forward strand.
GAGAGGGCCAACCCCGGCACATCGTTGCGCTTCAACTTCGCCGCCTCCGGCGCGCTGCTGCAGCAGATCGCCCAGGGCGCGCCGGTCGACGTGTTTGCCAGCGCCGACCAGGCAACCATGGACCGGGCCGCGAGCCAGTCGCTGATCGAACCCGGCTCGCGGACCGATTTCGCCGCCAACTCGGTGGTGCTGATCGAGCCGGCTGAAGGCGGAACCGGTGTGAAGTCGGTGCAGGACCTTGCCGGACCCGCCGTCAAGAGGATCGCGGTCGGCAAGGTTGCGACCGTGCCGGTTGGTCGCTATACCCGGGAAGTGCTGGAGCAGGCGGGTTTATGGACCAGGCTCGGGCCGAAATTCGTGCAGGCCGACAGTGTCCGCCAGGTCCTCGACTATGTAGGCCGAGGCGAAGTCGAAGTCGGCTTCGTCTACGCCACGGATGCGGCCATCATGAAGGACAAGGTGAGAATCGTCCTGACGGCGACCGGCCACACGCCGGTCTCCTATCCGATCGCGGTTGTCAGGGACAGCGGCAGGAAGGACCTTGGAGCCCGCTTCGTCGCGTTCCTCGCGACGCCACCGGCGCAGGAAATCCTCGGCCGTTACGGATTTGGCGCCCCTTGATCGACGTCGACATCTCCCTCAGGGTCTCGGACCGGAGCCGCCGCTTCGAACTGGAGGCGAAGTTCGCGACCGATGCCTCGTTCGTGGCGCTCTTCGGTCCGTCGGGTGCGGGCAAGACCCTGACGCTGCAGGCGATCGCCGGCCTGATCCGGCCCGACGCCGGTCGCATCCGCGTTGCCGGCCAGACGCTGTTCGATTCGGCAGCAGGAATCGACCTGCCGGCACCGGCGCGCCGCACCGGCTACCTGTTCCAGAGCTTTGCGCTGTTCCCGCACCTCACGGTGCGGGACAACGTCTCGTTCGGGCTGCGCTCCTGGTACCGGCGCCGCTTGTCGCCATCGGATCGCGACCAGGTCCAGTCGCTGCTGGAGGGGCTGGGCCTGGCCGACCTGGCCGACAGCCGCCCGCGCACGCTGTCGGGTGGGCAGCAGCAGCGGGTCGCGCTCGCGCGAGCGCTCGCCTGCCAGCCGCAGATCCTCCTGCTCGACGAGCCGTTCGCTTCGCTCAACAGCATGCTCCGGCGGGCGTTGCGGGAGGATCTGGCAATCGTCCAGCGGCGTTGGGGCGTGCCGGCCCTGATGATCACCCACGACATCGAGGACGTGCTGGCGCTGGCGGATGTCGCCTGCGTCTACGAGAACGGCCGGGTCGTGCGCCAGGTCGAGCTTCACGGCCAGCCGCCGGAACAGGTGGCCCGGGGGCTGGGCGAGGAGCCGCCGGCAGTGGCGTCGCCCGAACGCGCGGCGCTCATGCGCCGGATCCTCGGTCCCGAGGACCGGCAGGCGCCTTTCCCTCGAATGCGGCTTTCGTAGGCGCGCGCGGCGCAGGCGTCGCCGCGGTCGCTCAGCCGCGGCGGTCCAGGCGTCGCGTCGGCAGGCGCCACAGGATGATGGCGGCGGCGGTGCAGGCGGCCGCCGGCAGCCACGACCATGGCATCGGCAGCAGGAAGAGCGCGCCGACCGAGCTGATCGTCATCATCACGGTGGCGAATTGCTTGGCCGGCAGCGGCACCGCCCGGTGCTCGCGCCAGTCGCGCACGATCGGACCGAGGCGCGGATGCTCGAGCAGCCAGCGCTCGAGCCGCGGGCTGCCGCGCGAAAAGCACCAGGCGGCGAGCAGTACGAACGGCGCGGTGGGAAGAAGGGGCAGGAAGATGCCGATCAGGCCGATGACCAGCGCGAGCCATCCCCCGAGCAGCCAGAGCGCACGCGTCGGCAGCATGGCGCAAGAATAACGCCCTTCGGCGGGATCGGCAGGCCGGAAGCGGCGGGCGCAACCGCGAGGACGGGGCCGGAGGGGCGAAGCCGGAGGACGGAACCGGCAGGAGATGGGGGGTGGCGCGCCCGGCAGGAATCGAACCTGCAACCCCTGCCTTCGGAGGGCAGTACTCTATCCGTTGAGCTACGGGCGCGACGAAAGGACGCATTGTAGCCCGTGCCGCGACGAAATCTCCGCCCTGCCCGACGGCAGGACGGCGAACGGGGCGACCGGCGCTGGCCGCTGCCTTCATTCGCGGCGAAACCGCCTCGGCTGCGGCGCGAGCGGATTCCCCGGTTCCCGGCTAAAATCTAGGGTTTTGCGGACATTCCCGAGCGCTGTCGACCCGGCAGCCGCGTCTGCGACAATCTCGAGACCTTTCGCCGACGGCGAATCAACGGATAGCGGAGCCATGGCAGCACACTCAGACACAGCAAACCATCCGATCGCCCAGGCGCAGGCCGAACAGCAGGCGCACGGCGACGACGAGGGCCACACCAGCTTCATCAAGACCCCGCGGCAGCTGATCACCGTGGTGCTGCTGGCGCTGTTCGTGCCGATCATCCTGATCGTGCTGTTGGCCAGCTTCGTCGTCAACAGCAAGCAGGTCGGCGCCGGCTCCGATTCGATGACGCCGGAAGCCATCGAGGCGCGGATCCGGCCGGTGGCCGGCTTCGAGCTGCGCGACGCCAGCGCGCCGCAGGCGGCCCGCTCCGGCGAGGAGGTCTACAAGGCGGTTTGCGGTGCCTGCCATGCCGCGGGCGTCGCCGGTGCACCCAAGCACGAGGACACCGGCGCCTGGTCGGCCCGCATCGCCAGCGGCCTCGAGACGCTGGTCAATTCCGCCCTCAAGGGCAAGGGCGCGATGCCGCCCCAGGG